>NZ_CP059692.1:1571666-1885833 GCF_014058705.1 Aureimonas mangrovi | reverse complement strand
CACATCCTCGGACGCGCCGTATCGCCGGCGGAACGCCGGGTCATGAACGCAATTCTCATCACGATGATGGAACACGGGATGACCCCGAGCGCCATCGCGACGCGTTCCGTCTACATGAGCGCTCCCGAGAACCTGCAGGGCGCCGTTGCCGCCGGTCTCATGGCCGTGGGAAGCCAGTTCGTCGGAACCGTGGAGAACAACTCCCGGATACTGGCGACGATCCTGGAGGCTCCGGAGGAGAAGCGTCGTGTCATTGCGGAAGGCATCGTGGACGATCACCGCAGTCGTAAGGCGCACGTTCCCGGTTTCGGCCATCACCTGCACTTCCCGGAGGACCCGAGATCGGTCCGCCTCCTGCAGATCGGCGAGGAGAACGACATCGGCAGCGAGCACGTCGCCGCCCTCCGGCTCCTGTCCGAGGTCGTCGACGAGCGGGCGCGGAAGCACCTGACGATCAACGCGACCGGGGCGACGTCGGCGCTGCTCGGTTCTATGAGCGTTCCAGTCGCGCTAATGCGGGGCTTCTGCGTCATCGGACGGACGGCAGGGCTCGTCGCGCACGTCGCTGAGGAGCAGCAGCGCCCGTCGGGCCGGTTCATCTGGGATCTCGTCGACAAGACGATCCCCTACGAGGCGTAGGGATGGAGTACGCGCTCGTCACCGGCGGTAGCCGGAACATCGGAGCCGCGATCGCCCGCCGGCTGACGGAGGACGGTCTCGGTGTCGTGATCCTCGACAGGGTCGAGCCCGAGCACGACGCGTTCGTCTCGTTCATCGACCAGGACCTGACGGAGGTCGATGGGCTGAGGAGACGACTGGGAGAGATCGTATCGACGTTCCCGGTCACCCGTCTCGTCAACAACGCTGGGATCGTCCTGCCCGCCGCGGTCGACGAGACCGATCCAGCGGACATGGCGAGGGTTCACGCAGTCAACGTCGTCGCCCCGGTCATCTGTCTCCAGTCGGTCCTGCCGACGATGAGGGCGGCGGGCATGGGGAGGGTTGTCAACGTCTCCAGTCGCGTCGCGCTCGGCAAGGAACTCAGGACCGCCTACGCGGCCAGCAAGGCCGGCCTGCACGGGATGACGAAGACCTGGGCTCTCGAGCTCGGTCGGTTCGGGATCACGGCGAACGCCATCGGACCCGGTCCGATCAGGACGAGCCTGTTCGACCAGGTGAACCCGTCGGGGGATCCGAGGACAAAGGCGGTCGTCGACGCGATACCCGTCAGGCGCATGGGAACGCCGGACGACGTCGCGGACGCGGTCTCGTTCCTCTCGTCCGAGAGGGCGGGCTTCGTGACCGGTCAGGTCATCTACGTCTGCGGCGGCATGACCGTCGGCGCGGCGGGATAGGTTTCAAAGACGCAATAGGGAGGAAGTAAATGCGCATTCGTCTGAAGATCGTCGCCGTCGCCGCCGCCCTGGCCGCGACCGCAGTCATGACCGGCTCCGCGTTCGCTCAGGGTGCCTGGCCGGCCCGCAATGTCACGATCATCGTCCCCTATTCGGCGGGCGGCGCCACCGACATTCTGGCGCGCAAGGTCGCCGAGGAGCTGACGGGCGAGCTGGGTCGGACCTTTATCGTCGACAACCGCCCTGGAGCGGGCGCGACGCTTGGAACCACCCTGGCGGCACAGGCGAGGCCGGACGGCTACACGCTCTTCCTCGGTCAGGTCTCGTCGCACGGCATTGCCCCGAACCTCTACACCACGCTCCAGTACGACGCGGTCGAGGACTTCGAGCCGATCGTCATGCTCGAGAGCATCCCGAACCTCGTCGTAGTGAACAACGACCTCCCGGTGACGACGCTCGACGAGCTGATCGAATACGCGAGGGAGAACCCCGGCGCACTCAATTTCGCGTCCTCCGGAACCGGCGCCTCCACGCATCTCTCGGGCGAGATGTTCAAGTCGAGGACGGACACGGAGATGACCCACATCCCGTTCCCAGGCAGCGCGCAGGCGGTGACGGCCGTCATGTCCGGCGAGACGCAGGTGACCTTCGACAACATGCCCTCCGCCTACCCGCACGTGCGCAGCGGCAACATGCGGGCGCTTGCCGTGACCTCGGCGGAGCGTTCGCCGGCCGCGCCCGACGTTCCGACGGTCGCCGAAGCCTCGACCGTCGTCGATCTCTCGGGGTTCGAGGCGGCGTCCTGGTTCGCGCTGTTCGCACCCTCGGGAACGCCGCAGGAGGTGATCACGGCGGTCAACGAGGCGACCAACCGCATTCTCGAGAAGCCGTCGATGATCGAGTTCATGCGGGACGGGGGCGGAACACCCGGGGGCGGCACGCCGCAGGATCTCGCGGATCACGTGACGGCAGAGCTCGCCAAGTGGGGCCAGGTCATCGAGGAGGCCGGCGTTCCCAAGCAGTAATAGCCACGTGCCGGTCCGTAGGGAGGTCCGGTCCGGCACGTTCGTTCCCGGGAGGAAATCAATGCAGTTACGTCTCGCCACGAAGGATCTCGCGTCCGGGATCCTGTTCTCCGTCATCGGCGCCATGGGGGCCTGGTGGAGCTTCTCCTATCCGATGGGGACCGCCCAGCAGATGGGCCCGGGCTACTTTCCCGCTCTCGTCTTCGGCCTGCTTCTCGCCCTCGGGCTCGTCATCGCCACGAAAGCGATCCTCGCTGGCATCGATGCGGAGCGCCTCGAGGGCTGGGCGGTCATGCCGCTTCTCGTCATTCTCGGGTCGGTGCTTCTCTTCGCCTACGCCATCGACTGGCTGGGCTTTGTCGTCGCGTCGATGGGCATGATCCTCGTCTCGACCAGCGTGGGAACGTCGATGGGTCTCGCGACCCGACTGCTCCTCGCCGCCTGCATTACCGCCCTGTCCTGGGCGATCTTCGTCTACGGGCTGGGCATGCTCGTCCCGACCTGGCCGGAGTTCGTGCGATGATCGATCTCTGGAGCAACATCGCGCTCGGATTCGGCGTCGCCTTCCAGCCCACCAATCTCCTCTTCGCCTTCATCGGCGCGCTCCTCGGGACGCTGATCGGTGTCCTTCCCGGGATCGGACCGACCGCGACGATGGCGCTCCTGCTCCCGATGACGTTCGGGTTGCCGGTGGAAGCGTCCGTCATCATGCTCGCCGGCATCTACTACGGCGCGCAGTACGGCGGCTCGACGACGGCGATCCTGCTCAACCTGCCGGGCGAGACGTCGAGCGTCGTCACGGTCCTCGACGGTCACCAGATGGCGCGACAGGGAAGGGCCGGTTCCGCCCTGGCGATCGCCGCCCTCGGGTCGCTCTTTGCCGGTTCGATCGCGACGCTGTTTCTCGCCGCGTTCGCTGCTCCGATGGCCTCGGTCGCACTGTCCTTCCAGTCGCCCGAGTACACGTCCCTCATCCTGTTCGGCCTGTTGGTCTCTGTGGTCCTCGCCAGCGGCTCCGTTCTCAAGTCGATCGCGATGGTCGTGCTCGGCGTCGCCATCGGCGTGATCGGCGTCGATATCACGACAGGTCAGTTCCGCTTCACCTTCGGGATGATCGAGCTCGCCGACGGGATCGATTTCGTGCCGCTCGCGATGGGCATCTTCGGCATCGCCGAGATCGTCCGCAACCTCGAGAACCGCGGCACCCTGCATGCGACCGTCGAGAAGATCTCGCGGCTGTGGCCCACGGGAGACGACTTTCATCGGTCCTGGCCGGCCGTGCTTCGCGGCACCGGGCTCGGCAGCCTGCTCGGCGTCCTGCCCGGCGGGGGCGCGACCCTGTCTTCCTTCGCCTCCTACAGCCTCGAGAAGAAGGTCAACGCCGACCCGTCCCGATTCGGAAAGGGAGCGGTGGAGGGTGTCGCGGGTCCGGAGTCCGCGAACAACGCCGCGGCCCAGACCTCGTTCATCCCGCTCCTGACGTTGGGCCTCCCGACGAACGCCGTGATGGCGCTGCTCGTCGGCGCATTCATCATCCAGGGCGTCCAACCGGGCCCGATGATGCTCCAGCAACAGCCGAACCTCTTCTGGGGACTGATCGCGTCAATGTGGATCGGCAACTTGATGCTGGTCGTCATCAACCTTCCGCTGATCGGCGTGTGGGTGAGGCTCCTCAGCATCAGGTACGACTTCCTGTTCCCCGCGATCCTCATGTTCTGCGCGATCGGCGCCTACAGCCTGAACAATTCAGCCTTCGACATCTTCGTGATGATCGGCTTCGGTCTCGTCGGCTACCTATTCATGAAGCTGGGCTGCGAACCCGCACCGCTGCTCCTCGGCTTTGTCCTCGGGCCAATGCTCGAGGAGAACGTCCGCCGGGCGATGCTTCTGTCCCGGGGTGATCCGATGATCTTTCTCGAGCGCCCAATCAGCTTGACGATCCTCGTCGCCCTAGCCCTGACGCTCGCGGCCATGCTGCTGCCGGCGCTACGGCGACGTAGGAAGGAAGCCTTCGTGGAGGAAGAGGCGTGACGAGGCAGTTCGAGGGAAGGACGGCGATTGTCCTCGGCGGGGGATCGATCGGACCGGGGTGGGGGATCGGCAAGGCCATCTCCTTCGCCTACGCCGAGGAGGGTGCGCACGTCGTCGTCGCGGACCGGGATCTCCAGTCGGCGAACGAGACCCTCCGGTTGATCCGCGAGGCCGGCGGCACCGGTGACGCCGTCGAGTGCGACGTCATGTCGGACGCGTCGATCGAGAGCGTCGTCGAAGACGTCGTTAGGACGCGAGGTTCCATCGACATCCTCTATTGCAACGTCGGGCTCGGAAAGGCCGGTCCCTCGATGGAGACGACCGCGGCCGAGTGGAGACGCTTCGCCGACGCAAACCTGACGTCGCTGCATGTCGCCTGCCTGGCGGCGTTGCCGTCGATGCGTGATCGAGGTCGCGGGGTGATCCTCGCCACCTCCTCCATCGCGGGCATTCGCGACGTGGGCTTTCCGCATCTTGCCTACGGTGCCACGAAGGCCGCGGCGGTCCACTTCATGCGCCTTCTGGCGACGGAGAACGCCAGATACGGGATCCGCGCCAACACGATCGTCGCCGGCCTCGTCGACACGCCCCGGATCGAGAAGACGCTCGCGTCCTCCTACGGGACGAGAAGCTTAGAGGAGATGAAGCAGGCAAGGGCCTTGCAGGTGCCGCTCGGACGCATGGCCGACGCCTTCGACGTGGCGAGCGCCGCGGTCTTCCTCGCTTCGGACAAGGCCTCCTACGTCACGGGCACCGAGCTCGTCGTCGACGGCGGTCTGTCGAACACCGTGAACCGATCACCCTACGACTGAGAGGAAGAAGATGACCGAGACGATGAAGGCGATCGTGGCGACGCGTCCCGGAGGGCCGGAGGTGCTCGTCCTCGAAGATCGTCCGAAACCGTCGCCCGCGCCCGGAGAGGTCCTGATCGAGGTCGCGGCGGCTGGCGTCAACCGTCCGGATCTGCGTCAGAGGCTCGGGCACTATCCGCCGCCGCCGGGCATAGTGGACATCATCGGGCTCGAAATTGCCGGAACGATCGTCGATGTCGGTCGGGGCGTCGACCGGTCTCGGATCGGGGAGGGCGTATGCGCCCTGCTGGCGGGCGGGGGCTACGCACAGTATGCCGTGGCGCCCGAAGAGCAGGTCCTGTCGGTTCCATCGGGGCTGTCGATGATAGAGGCGGCGGCGCTTCCGGAGACGTTCTTCACCGTCTGGACGAACCTCTTCAGGATCGGACGTCTCGCTCCAAAGGAAACGGTCCTCGTCCATGGGGGTGCGAGCGGGATCGGGACCACGGCCATCCAGCTCGCGAAGGCGCATGGCGCACGGGTCATCGCGACGGCCGGCGGCGCGAGAAAGGTGGATGCCTGCCGCTCGATTGGAGCGGATGTCGCGATCGACTACAAGTCGGAAGATTTCTCGCGGCGCATCCTCGACGAAACCGGGGGGCGTGGCGTCGACGTCATCCTTGACCTCGTCTGCGCCGACTATACGGAACGCAACCTGTCTTGCCTCGCGGTCGGCGGACGCCTCGTCATCATCGCTTTCCTTGGTGGCGGACAGGCGATGGTCGACCTTGAGAAGGTGGTGCGACGGCGCCAGACGATCACGGGAAGTACGCTCAGGCCGCAAACGCCGGCCGAGAAGGGCGCGATCGCGACGGATCTCCGCGAGATCGTCTGGCCCTGGATTAAGGACGGGAAGGTCCGTCCGGTCATCCAGTCTACCCATCCAATGCGCGACGCCTCGAGCGCGCATGCGGAGCTAGAAGCCGGAGGTCACGTGGGCAAAATCGTGCTCGTCACATAAGATTCTGTCTATCAACGCTTGCGTCCCCAGTGAACGGGACACGACGGGTGGCCTGCTGCTGGTTTCGTGGACACCGAGATAAGGTGTTTGTCGGAACTGGAGAGTGGGAATGGGAAGAAGGAAGTTCAGCCGCGAGTTCAAGCTGAAGGCGGTAAGACTGGTCAAGGATCGGGGCGTTGCGGTGGCGCAGGCGGCTCGCGATCTGGATCTGCATGAGAATGTGCTGCGCGAATGGATCCGGGTGCTCGCTGCCGATCCGCAGCATGCCTTTCCGGGCCACGGCCAGATGAAGCCGGAGCAGTTGGAGATCGACCGGCTGCGCAAGGAAGTCTCGAAGCTGAAGGCGGAGCGCGACATCCTAAAAAAGGCCGCAGCCTTCTTCGCGAGGGAAGCGATATGAGGTTCGCTTTCATCGCGGGGCACCGGGGCATCTGGCCGGTGGCATGGCTATGCGACGCGCTGGATGTCTCCCGTTCGGGCTTCCATGCCTGGCTCAACCGCAGCCCCCGCGTCCGGTCTCGTCAAGATGAGGTTCTGGTGACGG
This sequence comes from Aureimonas mangrovi, assembly GCF_014058705.1. Classification (NCBI taxonomy): domain Bacteria; kingdom Pseudomonadati; phylum Pseudomonadota; class Alphaproteobacteria; order Hyphomicrobiales; family Aurantimonadaceae; genus Aureimonas; species Aureimonas mangrovi. Next base: position 1,879,066 of record NZ_CP059692.1, on the reverse strand, counting down.
CGATCGATCGCAGCTTCAAGAGCAGCGACCGCACCTATGGCACTCGGCGGGTCTGGCACGACGTACTGGCCGAGGGTCTTTCCTGCGGTCTGCCCGCGTCGAACAGCTCATGCGGGAGAACGGGCTGCGTGCCCGGCCGCGCCGCCGTGGGCTGCCGAAGGACACTGGTGAGCGATCAGCAGTATCGGACAACCTCCTCGACCGCGCCTTCGATGCATCGGCCCCGAACCAGAAGTGGATCGCCGACTTCACCTACATCTGGACCGCTGAAGGTTGGCTCTACGTTGCCGCCGTCGTTGATCTGTTCTCTCGCCGTGTCGTCGGCTGGGCAATGAAGGCCGAGATGACAGCTCAACTCGTCACCGACGCCCTCATCATGGGTATCTGGCGCAGAGGCAAGCCCGACAGCCTGCTGCACCACAGCGACCAAGGCAGCCAATACACCAGCGAGCAGTTCCAGCGCCTGATGGCCGACCACGGCATCACCTGCTCGATGAGCCGGTCGGGCAACGTCTGGGTCGATGCTGCGATGGAGAGCTTCTTCTCGTCGCTCAAGACCGAACGGACCGCCCGCAAGGTCTACAGGACGAGGGATAACGCCAGGGCAGACGTGTTCGACTACATCGAGCGCTTCTACAACCCTCGGCGACGGCATTCGACACTGGGCTATCTGAGCCCCGTGGAGTTCGAGGAGAAAGCGAGGCTAGCCTAACCCGGTGTCCGAAAAACCGGCAGCAGGCCAGGCGTCGGGAAAGAATGGTGATGCGGGCATAGTCCCGCCTCAGGGTTTCGACGAAGGCTTCCGACATGCCTTTCGACTCCGGGCTGCGGACGGGCGTGAAGAGCAGCGTCAGGCCGAGGGCTCGGGCTGTGTCGGTGGTGTCCCTGGCGATGTAGGCGCTGCCGTTGTCCGATAGCCATTCGACGGCGTGCCGGACCTTGGTGGTGCTGAAGCGACGTTCGACGGCCGTCACCATAAGATCGCGAACCATCTCGCCGGAGATGCCGGCATTGGCGACGGCAGACCAGGCAATGACCTCCCGGTCGCAGGCGCCCAGCATGAAAAGGATGCGCACGACCTCGCGGTTGCGGGCGTGGATCTCCAGATGGTCCATGCACCAGCGGATGTTCGAGCGCAGCGATGACGATGCCGTCGTGGGTTCGACCGGGCCGCGAGGCCGTGTGGCGTTCGAGCGTCAGACCGTGATGCTGCATGATCGCAACACTCGCTTGGCGTTGACCGTCGATTGCGCTCAAAGGCGAACATCGCGGCTCGGTGGAAGCCCTTGCGGATCTCGCGAAGGAGAAGCGCGTCCTCGGAAAGCGAGCGTTGATTGAGTTCGCGCAGGCGTCAGGCCTTGAGGTGCGGTCGTGATCGTCTCGTTCAAGCCGCACGTCCTCCGCCGCCTCACTGAAATAGAGGCGGCGGAGAGAACCCCGGCAATCGAACTGGTGCACCAGGCCGTCGAGTTGTGGGTGATGCTCGATCGTGATGGGCGGCGGGCGATCGGCCTGGCCGCGATGTCCATGGCGCTCAAGCGGATCTAGCCTACAACGTGATGGTCCGTATAGGGAGCACTACGGCCGATAAGGGTCCGTATACGTAACATTGGAGGCGTCGGTGAACTCTGAAGTCGACGCCTTCCTCGACCGCTTGCGTGACCGGTGCCCGCGCTTGCAAACCCATCTTCCGGACTTCGCGGACTGGAAACTGGAAGCCCTGATCGCCGCTGCGGCCCTCGCGATCGAGATGAGATGGACTTGTCCCGGGAAAGTGGAGAGCTCTTCTGACGGAAAGAGGAGCATTTCATGGGCAAGCCGCAGCGCCGGTTCGGCAAGGAGTTTGAGGCGGAGGCCGTTCGTCTGGTTGAGACGAGCGGGCGCACGCAACGTGAGATCTCCGAGGATCTTGGCATCGGGCTATCGACGCTGCGCCGTTGGCTCGACAAGCGTCGGGAGCGCGATCTGGAGGCGCCGCCTCCCGAGCGCCAGGAGGACATGGCGGCCGAGCTGAAGCGGCTGCGGCGAGAGAACGAGATCCTTCGCCAGGAGCGCGAGATCCTGAAGAGGGCCGCGACTTTTTTCGCCAAAGAGGGAAGTCGATGAGGTTCCGTCTCATCGATGCGGCGAAGAAGGAGTTCCCTGTCCAGCGCCTGTGCAAGGTCCTCAACGTCAGCCCGAGCGGTTACTTCGCATGGCAGAACCGCCCGGCCTGTCTTCGTCAGCGTGCCGACCTGATGCTGCTCGCGCATGTTCGCTCGGCCTTTGCCCTATCGAACGAGACCTATGGCAGCCCGCGCATGGTGCACGAGTTGCGCGACAAAGGCCTGTTGATCGGGCGCCGGCGCGTTGCTCGTCTGATGCGCGAGAACGGGATGAAGGCGCGGCAGAAGCGTAGGTTCAGGCGCACGACCGACAGCCTGCATGCCTTCCCAGTCGCTCCGAACCTGTTGGATCAGGATTTTGCAGCAACCGGGCCGAACCAGAAATGGGGCGCGGACATCTCCTACGTCTGGACGCGAGAGGGTTGGCTGTATCTGGCCGTCGTGATCGATCTGTTCGCCCGGCGCGTTGTCGGCTGGGCCACCAGTGACCGCCTGCATAAGGAACTGGCCCTGTCGGCGCTACGCCAAGCCATCGCCGTGCGGCGTCCGCCGGCGGGGCTGATCCACCACGCCGACCGCGGCAGCCAGTACTGCTCCATGGACTATCAGGCCGAGTTGCGTCGACACGGCGTACGGATCTCAATGTCGGGCAAGGGGAACTGCTTTGATAACGCCATGGTCGAGACCTTCTTCAAGACGCTGAAAACCGAACTCGTCTGGCGCACCGTCTTCCAGGGCCGCGCCCAGGCCACCGCCGCAATCGGCCGCTACATCGACGGCTTCTACAATCCCGTCCGGCGCCATTCGGCGCTCGACTTCATCAGCCCGCTTCAATTCGAGAGGCAGGCCGCATAACATCGAAACCGCTCTCCACTTTCATGCGACAAGTCCAAGATCGACCGCCGCGTCGAGCAGCAAATCGGTCAAGCTGGGGGTACGTCCGGGCGCGAGTAGTGACTTTCATTCCGGCGGGCGAACGTCAGGCCCGCCGCATCTGACGGCGACGGAGGCCGATGATGAGCAAGAGCAAGACATTCTTCGTTTCCGATACGCACTTCGGGCACGAACGAATTATCGAACTGTCTGGGCGTCCATACGCTGACGTTCACGAAATGAACGCAGCGATGACGGCATGTTGGAATTCCGTTGTCAGGCCCGAAGACACTGTTTGGCACCTGGGCGATTTCGCATACCGATCCAAGAATGGCCCGGAGACGTATTTTCACAAGCTCCACGGCATCAAACACCTGATCGTCGGCAACCACGACGGGGAACCGACGCGCAACCTACCTTGGGCCTCGGTTCAGCAGATGGCCGAGATCTCCGTCGATTCGCAGCGCATCTTCTTGTGCCACTATCCCGTCCTTGAGTGGCCCGGCTATCATCGGGGCGCGGTCCACCTATTTGGGCACGTTCACGGTAGCCGCCCGGGCATGCCCAACAGCCTCGATGTCGGCGTCGATGCCGTTGGCTTCGTGCCGATTCAGATGCCTGAAATCATGCGCAGGCTCGAAGCGCTCCGCCCGGAAGATGCTCCGCTCCCCAACAGCCGCCGGCGTTAGTTACTTTCACACACTCGGACAACGATCACGTTGCCCGCCATGATGGCGGTGGACGGAGGTCTTCATGACGAAGCTGCACATCCTCAGTGACATCCACGACGATTTTTCACGGACGCATTTGGGCAACTGGCAGATCCCCGAGACCGACGCTGACATCGTCGTCGTCGCTGGAGACGTAGCCGGGAAGATGAGCACGATGGGGCGGGATTGGCTCGAAGCGCAACATCACAGGCTCGGAAAGCCGATCGTGTTCGTCCCCGGGAACCACGATTTCTGGCGCGGATCGGTCGATAGGGAAATTCCTCGTTTCCGGGAGCGGCTTCAGACGTCGGGCATCCATCTCCTCGACGGCGACAGCGTCCTTGTGGAAGGCATCCGCTTTGTGGGTGGGACTCTCTGGACCGACTACGCGGTCGGCGGCGACGCGACGATCGCCATGCAAGTCGCCAGGACGGCGTTGAATGATTTCCACTATCTGCGGAAGGGCACGGGAAATGACCGACCGCAGGCACGTCCCGTCGATCTTCTGGCAATCCACCTCCGCCATCGCGAGGCGATCCGTCAGACACTTGCGGTTCCGTTCGCTGGTCCGACCGTGGTCGTGACGCACCACGCTCCGAGCCCGAAGTCACTGAGGACCGGCGCGGTCCGGGAGCCGCTCGATGCGGCTTATGCAAGCGACCTCGAAGACCTCATCCTGAAGGGACGTCCCGAAATGTGGATCCACGGCCACGTGCATCACCGGCTCGATTACGCGATCGGCGACACTCGGGTGATCTGCAATCCGAGAGGGTATGTCTCTTGGCGGAAGCGGTTCGGCACCGGGGCGGTCGATGCGGAGCACGAAGGCTTTGACGAGGCGCTCGTCATCGACGCGCAGCGCCGTCCGAGGTCGATCCCGGCGGGATACCAAGTCGAGGAGGGGTTTTTGACGATGGACGGCATTCCCATCGGCCCTCTGGATGCGGCGCTCGATGAGATCGAACGGGAGGAAGTAGAGCGACGGCGCTGGGCGAAGCGCGATGAGCTCGTGCAGCAGATGTTCGCGAACGCGGCGGCGATCCGTGCGATCGATGCGGGTGAAAAACCGGAGCCGGCAGGGTGAAACTTCGGATCGCCTCGGCCTTCGGGAAAGTCTGATCCGAAGTTCAACGCGATCGAGTAGTCGAGTGACAACATTCGCCGTCGCCTGCGTCCGGAGAGCCGGAAATGTTGTCAGTTGACGACATCCGGGACGATGCATGGAAAGCGAACGCTATTCTTCTAACGTTCGCTTCACCCCGCTCCCGCGCTTAAGTTACCGGCACCATGGGTTCCCGGAGTTCGGCCACGGCTGCGCCAGTCCTTCTTCTAGGAGGACGCTCCCGGCATCGCGTCCGTCCGCGACCGTGATCTCCACCAGTCGCCGGTCGTATCGGTCGTAGTCGCCGCCGGAGAGCGTGTAGCCGCCCGACATCGGCTCCTGGAGCCGCCGCGTTGCCCTGTCGCCTGCCTGGCGCTCCGCCGAGCATTCCGGACGCGAGATCTCGGGGGCATCGACACCGCCGGACGACGCGACGAGCCTCCATTTCTGGCCGTCGTGCCAGCCGGTATCGCCATCGACGATGCAGGTGACGCGGACGGAGCCGGAGCAGATAGGCAGGTGGCGAGCGGTCGGAGTGGATGACGAGACGCGGGTGACGGACCGCGATGCGGAACGGCGGGTGTCCGGTATTGCCAGTCGCGCACCCAGGCGTCGGCGGTTCGCAGCCAGCCTGGTCCGTCGCGTTCGATCAGGGAGAAGCAGAGCATGCCGAAGCCGAGACCCGCGGCGATCGCGAAGTCCCGGAGAAGCCGATAGGACGTCCAGAACCGGCGCCGGCGAGGACGATAGGGGCGGGACTGTCTGGCGGCCATGATCGGGCTGACGTTGCGTGCGAAACCGGAGGATCGACGGCGATCGTTCATCTGGATAGGGTACACGCCATGCGTGAAGACGAGGTCAAAATCACAGTGAGAATGCGTTGCTCATAGTGCTCTCCGGCATTCTCGGGATGACGACGCAGGCGCTCGAGTTTTGGTGGTTCCCGGCAGCAGCAGGAATGATCGGCCAGGCGATTTGTTATGGAGCTCGCGAGGATACCGGAGCGAGCTACAGTTGAATGGTGCGATTGCCGCTGCAGGGATATCGACGGCGCTCCTTACTGCAGCCTGCCTGGCGGCGTTCGCAGCGGGCAGGTGGTTCGCGAGCTGATTGATCGGTAGGCTTTCCGCATGTGCAATCTCTACTCCCACACCAAGGGCCAATCCGCGATCCTTGAGGCCACTCGCTCCATGGTCGACAAGACGGGCAACCTGCCGCTGCTCCCGGGCATCTTCCCCGACATGAGCGCGCCGATCGTCCGGACGGTCACGGGCGAGCGTGAGCTGACGATGGCGCGTTGGGGAATGCCGTCGCCGCAGTTCGTCCTGAAAGGTCGCACCGTCGACAGCGGCGTCACGAACATCCGCAACACGACGTCGCCGCACTGGCGCCGATGGCTCGGGCCAGCGAACCGCTGCCTCGTCCCGTTCACCTCGTTCTCGGAATACGACACCGTCGAGGGCAGGAAGGTCCCGGCGTGGTTCGCGCTCGACGAGAGCCGTCCGCTCGCGTTCTTCGCCGGAATCTGGACGACGTGGACGAGCACCCGGAAGAAGGCCGAGGGCGAGGTGACGGCGGACCTCTACGGCTTCCAGACGACTGACGCGAACGCCGAGGTCGGAGCGATTCATCCGAAGGCGATGCCCGTGATCCTGCGTGACGCCGACGAGATCTACGTCTGGCTCCGGGCCGATTGGAGCGAGGCGAAGGCCCTTCAGAGGCCGCTCCCGGACGGCACGTTGATGGTCGTCGCGAAGGGCGAGAAACAGGACGGCGGCGAAAAAGAGTAGATTCTGAGTGGTCGAACGGTGCTCCTCCACGACAACCTTTTGGAGAAATCCATGTTCGAACCCTGGCTTGAAAGAGACTACGGCGACCCGGAAAACGCCCTTCGCGGACGACAGCTCATGATCGTGGGCGAGTCCCACTACTCGAAGGATCCGAGCGAGGCCGGTACAGCCCCGGAAGGCTTCACGACCGGAGTTGTCGACTACCTCGCGCTCAAGAAGCGGCACCAGTTCTTCGGAAAGGTGCAGGAGATCGTCACCGGCGAACCCCGTCGCGACCAGACCGCTGCCGACCGTGCCGCGTTCTGGCACTCCGTCGTCTTCTACAATTACGTTCGCGAGCTGGTCGATGGGAGGTCGTTCGCGGACGGTGGAGCGAGACGGCGCCCGAGCGAGGAGATGTTCCGACGCGGCGCAGAACCCTTCCGTGAAATCCGCCGCCGTTTCGAGCCGCACGTCGTCATCATCTGCGGTCTGGAAACTTGGCGCTATCTGGCTCCAACGATCGGCATCCTCGAATCAAGCCGGGACATCCTCTTCTTCGATGACGGCACGTCCCTGTACGGACGGATCCAGCATCCGTCCTGGCCGGGCTTTGATACGAGGAAGTGGCACGGAAGGATCCGTAGCTTGATGGACCAAGCCGAAAGGCCAAGGGTGAGGGGCTGGCATGAGAGGTGGAAGGGGTGACCGCTAAAGTTTTCGAGGGAACACCACCACCAGCGCCGTCCGCTCCCCCACCGTCCGCGTCGACCGGAAGTTCGTCGGCGCCAGCTTCCGGGCATCTGGCAACGGACGCGTCTCCGCCGAGACCGTATAGTGGATCTCTACAGACCCGCAGCGTTGGCAGCGAAGCGGCAGCCGCGTTCGGATGTATCGCTGCCGACGCCCGAGCCATATCGTCAGATCGTAGACGTCGCAGTCGAGGCTCCGTCCGCACTTCGCGCAGTAGGCGTTAAGGCCCCCACCGTCGTCGATCAGATCGCCGAGCGTCGAAACCACGATGTCACCGGATCGAGCCGCGCACGTAACCTGTAGATACGGCGCCGGCGAGCTGCTCGAGGAGCGGGCGCTGCCCGAGGATCAGCGCCCTGACGGCGACGCGGGGATCGCGCCCGCAGGTCCGGACAGCGCCCTCCACGGCGGCATCGAGATCATCGTGGAGGGGGAGGTCGATGGTGCGGTCGGCGAGGGCGGACATAGGAATCGTCTCCAGGTTCGACGCGCGAATGGCATCGGAAGTGCCGGGAAGGAAGACGATTTTCCTATTTTATTCTCTATTGTGATCGTGATCTAGACCGTTGATTGTGGATGCTCATGGGAGGAATCGTTGGGTTTCGATGTTAGCACCATCCTCGGCATCGCAGATGCCTCGCAGTTCAAGCTACATGCCGCCCGGTGGAATGGCGACGAAAACCCTCTGGATGTCTACGCACGGGACCCTGAGGAATGGCAGCGCTGGAATACCTGGCGCGGCACGAAGGACGACTTCAACCGGCGCTACATCCTTTCACTAATTCACTTCTATCCCGAAGGGGCCGTCTGGCTGTTCGGGGGAGCGTTCGAGGTCCTGACCCGCCGCCCGGAACACGGTCACACCTATGACATCCGCGAGCTCGACGAAGCGAAACCTCTCGTCGGGCGCCTGAAGGTGTCCCTCAACCTCTCTCGCGGACGGTCCTTCCTGTTGGAAAACCAGATCGACAAGATCGAGATCGTTGAGGTTTTGAAGGAGCGGTATACCGGGCAGACGTTCTCGGGATACGACAACGTCTCGCTTGAGTTCGCGATGCTCGAGACGCTGGTCCTGCGGCAGCGGCTGGACTGGAAGACGGCGCTCGCCAATATGAAAGGCGTCTACCTGATCGTCGATCGAAAGACCGGGAAGAAGTACGTCGGCTCCGCCTACGGAGAGACCGGCATTTGGTCGCGGTGGGGTTCTTACGTCGCAACGGGCCACGGCTTCAACAAACAGCTCATTCCACTCGATAAGGACCAGTCCGTCGCCTATGCCCGTGAAAACTTCCGCCTCACGCTGCTTGAGGCTTGGCCCTTCCGGACAGAAGACGTGGTGATTATCAAACGCGAGTCGTTTTGGAAGGAAGCCCTGCTCACTAGAGGTGACTGGGGCTACAACAGTAACTGAGAGGCTGAAGGTAGGATCGCGATCCTTTGTTCATCGGCATCTCGTAGCGCGCCTTAATGCAGCGTCGGCTCCCCGCCGGGCTGCCCGCCATGCACCTTGTAGATCGCCGATGCAGGCGCTGGCGATCCGGTGTTCAGGTGATGCGCCTGAGCGTAGTGCCGGATCGCCACGTCCGGCGTGGAAGCGACGATGATCTTGTCGTCGGCGTACGACGACTGGACACGGAAGCGGTGCATCAGCGGACCTCGTCCGGCACGATCTCCTCGGCGATCTCCGGACCGATCACCGAGTAGTCCCGGCGCTTCTCACCCCGATGGATCGTCACGATGCCGCCGATCGGCGGACGCCGCTTCGTCTGGGGATCTGTATTGGATCAGGTACTGCTTGATCGCGGCCTCATCGGTCTTCGGCAGGTAAGAGCAGTCCACATAGAAATCCGACGAGACGTCGGTGAACGAGAAGTCGGGAACGCGCGTGAACACGTTTTCTCCTAGATTGTGTGCATCCAAAGTACACAAGTAAATGTGCTTTTCAAGTGCACTTCTGTAGCGCTCGACATTTGCGATTCCCAACGACATGTGTGTCTATTGAAAGCACATGATCGAGGGCTGCTCATGAAAACGATCTTCGCTCACTGCCTTGCGGCCTGTGGCCTCTCGCTGGATGACGCGGTCGTTGTTTTAGGCCAGTCCCGGTCGGCGGTCGGCAAGAAATCGCAGGGCGTCCGGGAAATGACCCCTGGTGACGCGAAGGCCCTATCGGCGCTCTGGCATCGGATCCGAACCGGGGACACTGATGGCCTGCCTGAAGGCGCCGCCGAGATGGCAACCGCGCTCCGTATTCTCCGCGGCGTCGATGGGATCGCGGAGCGGAAGCCGGGCCGGAAGCGAAGGTCGCAGCGTAAATCCTAAAGGCTACCCGGCGCGGTCGCGACGACGATCGCCAAGACGGCGACCACCGAACTCTGGTAGTCGCGGACATCTGCCGCCAGTTTCCGGTGCAACGGAAACCCGAAGCGAGCAGGACCTCGCCGCGAGGCGAACCCGTGATCGGATCGAACACGTGGTAGACGCGCTGCGACCGGAGATGGAAGATCTTACTCGCGACGGACATCGTCGAAGGAGATCAGCCGCTCGACCGCGATCCTCATCGCCTCGTTGACCTCGGTCGCCCACGACTCAAGGCCGGCGGCGCATAGGTCCCAAGCGACGTCCTTGATCTCCAGCGCCTTCTCGCGGGAGACCGCTCCGCCAACCTTCCTGACGAGCTCCTCCGGGATGGACATGATGGTCTGACGCCCGAGGCCGTTCGCCTGTCGGATCGCCATCCCGAGCGGGTCCCGGTGGATCAGGATCTTCGCCGTCATCGCGAGCTTCTGGCGCTTGAGCTTGATGTCCTCGAGCTTGTTCAGCTCCGCGACCGTCATCGGGTTCTCGCCGGCTTCCTCGGCGCGACGGGCGAACTTCCGGGCCTCGTCGGAACGGGCGAATTGCTCACGCCAGGCGAACACGTCACGGGGATCGAAGAGTGTCCGGGCGCCGGTAGATCCCTGCTTCACAACAGGGCAACCTTTGTTCACCCATTCGGACAGCGTCCCGCGATCCTTGCCGATCATCTCGGCGAGCTGGGTCATGCCGACGAGGTGGGACGATCGGTCTTCGGTTCCTGCGGGTTTCTTCCGGGGCATTCGCTCGCCATCCACCGTGCCTGATGACGGCAGTCGTACGGGTGGTGCTCAGTAGGATGCGATACTGCGAATTCCCCCGGTTAGAGAGCCGCTCGTTGACGCATCGGGACGCCGAACCGAAGAGAAAACGTCCGTTTAAATGGCCGTAGAAGCTCGAAAAATTTCCGAGCTTATCGCAGTCGGTCGGCGCGAACGAAGGCAATGAGGGAGCGAAAAACCCGGGGAAGCGGGGGAGTTGATTCCAGTTTCTCTATAAGTGCAGACAAGCGCCGGGGCGCAAACCTCCATCTAACCACGAATATCGATGGGGTCCCCCGACGATTCATTTTCGTTTTCGACCGCTCCACGGTCAGTCTGGAGGCCTCTAGGACCGCAGGAACGCCGGGAGGTCGCCACCACCTCCACTGCCTGCCGCTTTCTCCACGGCCTGACCGATCCTCTTCATCGCCAGGTCGGCGCCCTGCGTCATCGCCTTCTCGATCCCGTCGTTCCAGGCGTCCTGACGCCGGATATTTGGTCTTCTGTTGGGCGTGAACGAGCGAAATGAGTTTGAACGATGAATCGACCGGACGCTGCCAGAAACCGATTTTGGACGCCGGACGACCACGGGGGACGCCCCAGAATGCATCGTCTCGACCGCCGGGGGGAGCGCTTCTTCCCCCTGATCTTCTTCGTCGCCATGATCGCGGCGACCTGAGGATCGTCCTCAGGCAAGCCAAGCTTCTTGGCGACTCCCCTCCTGTTTCGATCCTCGTTGTCCTTCAAAACTTGTTGGCTCGTTCTCGAACGCCTGACGAGTTTTCGAACGGCGCCACGGGGGAGGTTGCCTTGAGCGTTGACACTGATCCCCTGCCATCTCGACAGATTCTTGCGGATCGGTGTGAGGTTGTATGCGGACGCAGCGCCGACGTCACCGGCGTCACGTTCGGTCTCACGTCGACCTCGGTCGTCGTCGAGATGAAATTTCAGATACGCCGACTGAATCCGCTGGAAGCGAATGGATGCCTCCGGTTCTCCGTCTCCACCTTTCCGGCGCTTGGACGTGACAACGGACGACCGCTTCGATCCCGGGACGATCTTCGTGAACGGCGCCGGTCCGCCTTCGATCGATCCGTTGAATTTCGTGGCCATGGCCTTCACCGCCGCTTCTGCGACGTCGTCGAGGGCCGCCTGCATTGCCTGCGGTAGGGCGTCTCCGAGAAAGTCGAACCGCTTGGCGAGCTGGTCGAGACCTTGGACCTGAACTGAACCACGTGACATGGGCACCTCCGTTCTCAGAACCGTATCGCGACGGACGCACTGTCGTCGCTACTGCGTTTCAAAAGCGACGGCTTCAAATTATTTCCTACAGCGGCGTTTCTGAAACGGTTGATACGCAGTGGTTTCAGAAAATGGACGGACCCCTTAATAGTAAGGAAGTGCGGCGTCTCCCGGGACACGTCCCAGACCGTCTGGACGGTCGATCTCCCGACGTTTCTGCATCACTATCTTACTATTAAGGGGCGCTGACCGCCCGATCCTCTCTGGTCTACAGCGCCCGCTCTGTAGAAAATTACCGCCGATCGGTCGTGGCACGTCCCGACCTGTCAGAAGCTGGCTCAGTGGCCGCCCCAGAGACCGCGCTTTCTTACTATTAAGAGGCTCTGACCGCCTTGCATGGTAGGGCCTACAGATCGTCCAGTGTAGGAAATAATCGAGGATCGCTCTTCCGCCTTACCGACCATCTCAGCATATGGTTTTGAGACGAGGGGGTTCCACGATGACCGACGCACGACAGACAGAACTTTTCACGGCGACAGATCGCTTCGATCTGACAGTGATCGCGCCTGACGCGATGATCCATACCGTCCGTCCCCGATCGTACGTCCAGAATGCGCGCTTCATCGGTTACACCGGCCCGACGGGATCTCTCCGCTCTCTCTCGAACCGAGATCATCTTACCCTCGAGATCCTGATCGCCGTGTGCGGTCAGTCGGATCCCCGCGGAGGGCGTCCACTGCATTCCGTTCCCGTTTCGGCAGTCCTCAGTCTACTTCCGTTCGGGACGCTCGAAAAAGACCTGAAGGCTTCTCTCGACCGCCTGACGCGCACGAAAATGGCTCTCGACCGCGTCCCAATGGGCGCTTGGGCGAAGACAATGGCGCCAATTCGCCCCGGATACGACCAGCCAATCGCCGAAAGCCGCTCGGAAGTATCTAGAGCGGGTATCCCAGCTCTCCCGCAGCGAGCCGGCATACGCACAGGTGGCGCTCCTGCCAGCGCTCCTCGCTATCGCATGGGGGAGAGCGCCCGACGCTACCTCGATCATCCTCATTACAAAGCTCTGATCGCTCTCGATCCCATCCGCGTCACGACTCCTGCCGATCTGGCGCCTTCAGATGCACCACTGACGCTGACGCCCCTTCGTCGTTGGGCGATCACGAACGGCGTGTTGGCGTTCGATCTCTGTCCCTACCTTCGATTTTACGTCCGCCGGGACCGCACTCGCCGTATGTCTTCCTACGACGACGGCGTCCGACGGGTCCCGTGGATCCACCTCGATCTCGGGCGGATGCGGGCCTTCAAGGGCGCGCCGACGATCTGCCTCTTCCGACACCTGACCGACCGGATCGGGTGGTCGAAGAAGCCCCGATCGATCGATCTCTCGATGGGTTTCGAAGAGATCGCGGAATTAACCTCCCTTCGCCTTCAGAAGACGGGGTCGATCCGAGGACAGGTCGAGAATGCCGTTCTGAAAGCGGCATCTCGCGACTTCGCCGAGAGCGCCGGCGAGTTCACGATCTCGATGAAATGGAGAGGCGACGACGGCGCCTTCCTCGACCGCGTGATCTTCCGCATCGAGACCCAGCTTCCGGACCTTTCCCGGCTCCGGTCGAGACGGATCACGGACGACGGGCGAGATAATTTGACGTCCGATGACCGGCTGTTCGTTGCCCGTCCTGACGTTCCTGAGCTACGTGTCAAACTCAGCACATGGGCGAAAGTCAGGGGACTCTACGGCCCGAAGCTTTCCGGACTGATAGACCTCTCGACGGCGTTCGATATTGCGATCGACGAGATGCTTTTCCTAGAAGGGAAGGGCGGTCTCGTCCCGTTGTCCGCCCGGTTCAATGAGCGCCGATATCGCGGTCCTGGCCTTCGCGCTGCGATCGACAGTTTCGGCGTCGACCGGGCGTGCCTCCTCTTCGTGACAGAAGAGATGTGGGATCCAGACCTGACGGACGAGTTCACTCGACGCCTGCTTCGTTACTCCCGCATCGAGCGCCTTGCGTCTGAAACGCGTGTAGCTCGCCTCGAGGGCCATCGGCGCAAGCGAGCGCCGGCCGTCGTCGAACTGTCACCGCCGCCCCAGGGTTTCGTTGAGGACAGGATGGCTGACTATCGGCGTTCGCTCGAGATCGAAGCCGAGAAAGCTCGCCAGTTGGCGGAAAGCCGAGAGGAATGGAGAGCAGCGAAGAAATCGGTACAGCGCGACGAGAACAACTCCCGTCGTCGGGCCGTACGTGCGGAGCGCAATCGAGCGAAAGCCGATCTGCAGCACAACTCGAGGCGATGAATCGAAGCGTCGAACAGGCTGCTGCCGCATCACACTCCGAGATGACGTTCTCTCAGCCGAACTATGGGTATTTCGAGGTCGTCGAGGAGAGCGATGTCGAGATGGTCGAGAAGAAGGCAGCAGCTCCGGTGACCGAAGAGATCACTCAGTCGAAGCCCCGCGGTCCTGCGCCAACGGTGCCGTCGTTCCTGTATGAGACACCAGAACCCTCTGTCCTGACGCTTCCTGACGACGCTTGGGATCGTCCGCGACGGTGATCTACCGGATGGCCGTCGTCCGGGCGTAAGCCAAGATCTCGGCCCGCTTCCGGGCGCCATCGGGGAGGCCCTCGAGCTGGAGGCCCTCGATTTTTTCCCAGATTTCGAGAAACAACCTGACCTCGGCGGCGGGATCGGGCGAGGGCCGGTGACCGGTGAGACGCTGACGCATCGTGTTGTGCGAGATCCCGAGAACGCCTGCCGCTTCGGCCTGTGAGAGTCCGCACATGTCGATGAGCCTGCGCAGCTTCTCGGTGTGAGCAAGGCGGGCGGAGAAGACCTCGTCGTCATGGCGCTTCATGACCGTGAGTTCGTCCCTGCGCCTCTCGCTCTTCGGATCGACTCGGCGGATCGCATGGATAAGCGGGACCCAACGCTTCCAGTAGATGCGATCGACACCGAAATAGCGGTCCAGGTGCTGCTCCAGCTGCTCGTCGAGCCTCCTGTCCCGGCCGTCACCGTCGAAGTCTCGGAATGCCAACGTGTGCTCGGCGCGCCCGTCAGCGCAGACAACGCCCACGTGCGCGCCGACTCCGTCACCGACCGGAGCGATCTCGATACGGACGACGCGCCGGCCGTCGCCTACGTCCGTGTCGATCCCAGTCAGATTGAGGGGACCATAGAGTTTTTCCGCAAACGTCTGTTGGTCGATCCGCATGCCCATTACCCCGCTATGGCCACTCCTATAGGCAGTTCGCGCACATTATGTGCGCAAGATCGCGGCGGGGGATATGCGAAAAAGAACCCTCACAATCTTGGACGATCGCGAGGGTTCGCCGCGTGATAACGTCTGATGGAGTAACGGGGGCGTTGCCGTCAGTTTGGCTGTGACAGCGTCCGCCTCTCAAGCGTGAAGAAGCCTTGCGGCGGGCGGCCAAGTTTCCGGTTCTTTGCGGCCTGTTTCACCTCGGAACTCTTCGAATCCTGGAAGGCTTCGATCCGCCTGCCGATCGCCCGAACCGCTTCGACCTTCGAAAAACCAGCAAGGATCAGGCCATCTACTGCGGCGTCGGATATTGCCTTCATCAGCTCCATCCCACTGGGTGCGTTCGGACGGATACAGAGCAGTGCCGCGTCAGTCAGAACCCGGTTCGCGATGGTCGGAGGCACGCGAGCTCGGTTTTCCTGACGCCACCTCGCGGCCCGCTCGGCGTCTTTCACCCGGCGTTCATCATCCGACCGGAAACGCCTCCGCTGCCGAGGCCTCATTGTTGACAGGTTGCTCATTGTGTGTTCCTTAGATGCACATAATTCACCAGCGATGAGGCCAGACAGATGATCGCTCAGATCGCATTGATCCCGACCCTGATCGCGACGCATGCCGCTGTCGCGATCGCCCAGGGGATCGCGAACGTCGCGTCCGGGGGCGGTCGGCGTCCCGTTGCCCGCCAGGTGCGCCGTATCCGGTTCACACCCCAGGCGACGGTCGACAGACTGGTGGCGGCGTACCGTGCCGAGCAGACCCGCTGCAGCCTTCTCGAAGCAGAGAACCGCGAGCTTAAGGAAGAACTCGCGGCTGCTCGTCGGATCGTGAAGCGCGTTCACCCAAACCTGAACGTCTGAGGCTCGTCCCCCATGAGGTCGAGGGCGTCCTCAGCTTCCATCATCGAGATCCGTGAGTTCTCATTCGCCGGCGCCGTTGCGGTCGCCGGCGTTGTCGCGTTGACCGGGAGCGCTTCGTAGATCGGCAGGCGGCCCAGCCGATAAGGATCCGACTTGTCGATGTGCCGGGCGATCGACGCGACCGGAGCGTTGGCCAGAAGCCGGCGATGCACTTCATCGATCTCGACGACATAGGCGAGAGCTTCCGTCTGCCGTGCGTCGCTGATATCGAATAAGGGTGCCGCAGGACGACCCGCCGCCCTGTATTCGCAAGCCCGCTTGATCAGCGACGCGATACAGACCGACGGCAGGGGGCGGGGTGTCTCCAGCGCCGCTTCCGCTTCGTGGTCCTCCACGTAATCATCGAGGGGACCGTCGTCCTCTTCCATCACCGCCGGCCCGGAAAACAGGCCATCGACCAAGCCGACGCCGAACGCGCCGACCGATTGGGCCGACCGCCGCATGGCCCGGAACGCCCGCCGGAGGGCCCGTCCGATCGCTTTAAAAATCCTTCGCATGTCGCACTCCGTCGCTGGCCGGACCACGTCCGGTTAAATAATTAATGTGAAATTCATAAGAAAAACTCCTCCGAACTCCGGACGGAAAGATGTGGGCGAGAGATGAAAGTCACAAAGCGCACGTTTCCACGTTTACCAAGAAAGATTTCGCGCTTGACGAGCGTGCACTTGGGAATCACATTTAGAAGCAACAGTGATTCGAAGGGCATGTCGCGCGACCATGGGAACTGGCAGAGAACATCACGGACGCAGGACAGAGAGTGAAGTGACGATGGCGCGTCGCCTCTTCTGTCGGGCGTGAAGGTGCCGGAAATCGCCGCCGCAGTCGGGCGCTCGGTGCCGGCTGTCTGGACGAAACTTCACAACATCGAGGCTCTCGGCGACCGTTCGATCCCGCACGCTGTCCGGGAAAACATCCTCGCCATGGCTCGCGAGGGCGCGACCGTTCGTCGGATCGCCCGGCGATACGGCCTGAAGGAGGACGTGGCGGTGGCGTTTCTCGCTCGCCGCGGGATCGAAGCGCGGACGATCAACTCCTACGGCAGCGACCGGAGAGCATCGAGATAGGCCGCTGAAGCGGCCAGAACTGAAACCAAACATGTTCCCGTACCGGCGTCGTAGGCCAGGCGGATGTCTCACAGGCGAAGAGGCCGCGAATGCACACCTTCACCCACGGCACCACCACGCTGTACCTTGATGACTGCCGTGACGTCCTGCCGACGCTGCCGGCCGGCGCGGTCTACCTGACCGACCCAGTCTGGCCGAATGTTCCGGCG
Organism: Aureimonas mangrovi; assembly: GCF_014058705.1. Classification (NCBI taxonomy): domain Bacteria; kingdom Pseudomonadati; phylum Pseudomonadota; class Alphaproteobacteria; order Hyphomicrobiales; family Aurantimonadaceae; genus Aureimonas; species Aureimonas mangrovi. The sequence goes on along the minus strand of NZ_CP059692.1, from coordinate 1,861,947 downwards.
GGTCTGATCCCCGGCAGCGACCGTCCCGATGATCTATTCGCGGAGACGATGTTTGCCCTCATCGATCCGCGCCGCCTCGTCGTCGTCATGCGGACGGACAGCGACCCTAGGATGCTCCGGCACGTGCCTGAGGGTCTGCCTTTCATCCGGCAGATCGACATGCCGTACGCCATTCCGTCGCCTGTCGGGCGCGTGATGATCGGGAACGACGTCGCTTACGTCTATGGGGAACACCCCTACTGGCAGCGGAACCGCAAGCTGATGGCGGGGCGCGCCATCGCAGCGCAGCCGTCCGCGAAGAGGGTCGGCCATCCGTGTCCGCGTCCGCTCAAACACGCAGAATGGCTCGTCGAGCGCCTGACGGATGCCTGCGATCTCGTTGTCGATCCGTTCGTCGGCTCGGGGACGATGGCGATCGCCGCGCACCGCGCTGGCCGCCGCTTTGTAGGCATCGAGATCGATCCGACCTTCTTCGAGATCGCCTGCGAACGCCTCGTCCGCGAGACGCGGCAGGGTCAGCTTTTCAACGACACTGCCACCGCCGCCTTCGCGGCCTGAAGAGGAGCCTACAATGTTCATTTATCGCGGTGAATGCCGGTTCTGCGGTCGAGCGCTCAAGCGTACGCTTTCATATCGGTACGACGGCGGATCGTTCAGTGTCGGTTGCGACGACTGCGATCAGGCCGAGAGCATCCTCGAGTTCGACGAGATCGTCGGGGAGGAGGAGACTGCTCGATGATCCCTGCGACGCACATCTTCTTCGACATCGAGACGCTCCCCACAGCGAACCCGGACGTCATTGCCGACATCGAGGCGTCGGTTCGTCCGCCTGCCACGATGAAGAAGGCTGAGACGATCGCGAGGTGGGAAGCCGAGGAGCGCCCCGCCGCCGTTGCCGAGGCGGTGGCGAAGACGGCCCTCGACGGTGGCTACGGTCTGGTCGCGAGCATCGCCTGGGCCATCGGCGGCGGGCCGGTCGTCGCCGCGACCAGTGCCGGGCAGCACGGCTACGATGAGGCCGTGGAGCGCGCTTTGATCGCCGGGCTCTTCGGCGAACTCGATCGCCTTCGGGAGGAGTTCAAGGTCACGCCGACGCTCGTCGGCCACTGCATCAGCTCGTTCGACATCTTGTTCCTCTGGCGCCGGGCTCTTGTTCTCGGCATCACGCCGCCGCACTGGTGGCCTGTCCATGCGGCGCCGTGGAAGACCGACGACGTGCAAGATCGCGCCCAATGCCTGACGTCGACCGGTTCTTCGACGAGATCGACGATAACCGGTCTCGTCGGGCCCGCGAGCTATCCGAGATCAAGCACCGTTTCTCGGTAGGAGCAGATCCAATGGGGGTCGGCTCTAAAGCCGTCGTCGTCCTCAGCTACGCCCACTGGGAGGGCTTCTACAACGACTGTGTTCGCTCCTACGCAGGCTTCCTGAAGGAGCGAGGTGGGAGGATGCGGGACAAGGACTGGATGATGCTCGCGGGAGCATTCACAGCGAGCTTCCAGTCACTTCACGATAAGCATAACTCCCGTGACGCACGCCGGGCGTTCATCGAAAAAATGAAGTCCCTAGTCGACGAGGACTACGGCTGCTTCAGCTTCGACGTGGTCCTCGCCCGGTCGAACCTCGATTTTGAGAAGCTGACGGGGAACTACCACATCCTCAGCTTCGACCTCGGGCCTCTCCAACGCCATCGTTTGAAGATCGACCGGGAGATCGTCGCTTGGAGGCATCAAATAGCACACGGTGACCAGCCTGACCTTTCAGCTATGGACGTGGCCAAGCACACTGACCTCGTGTCAAATCTGCTTCTGATTATCGCTGATCAATTTCAGGCTGCAATCCTGGAACGGATGCCGAACTGAGGGTGATCCACCACCACGGAACGTCGACAGAAGTCTACGCCTGCCTGCGTGCCTTCGTGTCGAACGCCGTCGGCAGACCGAGCGCAGCGCGGCCTTTCCCAGTCCCAGGATGCGGTGCGTGGTCGCCGACCATGCCCAGATACTCCTCGGGTACCGGCGCCAATTTTACAGCCGGAGCGACCGGCGTGCGCCTCGGCGGCATCAACCGGAGTGGCGTGTCGATCGGCGTCTCGAAGATCTGCGTACGGATGGACCGGGCCAGGATCTCCGCGATTAGGGATGGGACTGCATTGCCGAGCATCCGCTGCATCTCGGTGCGCCCGACGTCCACGCGCAGGTCATCCGGGAAGGTCTGTATCCGGCACATCTCCTGGAAAGTCAGCTTGCGGCTGTTCCAGTGGAAGGGACCGATCGCCGAGCCCGGCTGCGCCTGGAGCGTCCATGACGGCATCCGCTTCGATAGCTTCAGAAGGAAGCTCCAGTAGCGCGTCCGCCATCCGAAGAGCGGCATGCCGCCACCGCGTGGCGTGTGCCAGAGGTAATTCTCGCCCTCCGGGATCGACGGAAGGAGATCGCCCCATTTCCCCCCGACTCGTAGACCTTCCAGGTCGTTCGGCTCCGGCAGGTCGCCGAACGCGTCCCAGGCCGTCTTGAAGGGCAGCATCGCGGGCGCGAACAGGTCGCGGGCCGGGGCCTTCGACGAAGCGTGCGTGGGCTCCGGGAAGCGGAACTGCCGTCCGTCTCGCGACGCGATGATGAAAACGCGCTCGCGGATCTGCGGGACGCCGTACTCGACGCATCTGATGACCCGCCATGTCGGCTGATAGTTCGTCCCGGTTTCGACGTTCACCTGGCGGATGCCGTCGAGAAGCAGCTGGAGCCCCTCGTCCTTTCCCTCGTAGGCGAGACCACCGACGTTCTCCAGGAGGAAGGCCTTCGGCTTTGTCTCGCGAAGGACGCGGACGTAGGCGGCGAGGGTGTTCGAGCGGGGGTCGTCGAGACGGAGCGTGTCTCCGCGCACCCAGTAGCCGCTCTTCGAGAATGGCTGGCAAGGAGGCCCGCCGATCAGCATGTCGGCTTCGCCGACCTCTAGCCCGGCCTTCTCAAGGATGGTCTCGGACGTGACGTCGTTGATGTCGCCTTCGATCACACTCCAGGCCGACCGGTTGAGCCGCATCGTCCGGCAGGCGAACCGATCGAGTTCGACGGCGACGCGGGTTTCGAAGCCGGCTTCCTCGAAGCCGAAGTCGAGGCCGCCGATACCGCTGTAGAGACTGATCGTCTTGAACATTCGCCGTGCCGACCTCCTGGTGAGGGTTCGTTAACCATGAAGAACCACTCTTGCCTCCGAACAGTCGGGCAGGGTGGCCAGCATGATTCGTATCGACAGACAGGCTGCCGAGCGCGTGCTGCGCGATCAAGCAGAGCTATCGGATCGGGACTCGGGTGACGAGAGGTGGATCGGCCGCATTGAGGAGTTATCCAGACTTTGCGAGGTTGGAAACATCCGGACGCATATCGCCTTTCTCGGGACGGCACTGCTCGCCAAATCGGTCGATGCGCGTGCGGACCTCGTATGGATAAAGCCGAAGCACGCTGCCGATGCGCCATTCGCCTTCTCAGCACGGACGCTTTCCGAGCACGTGCTCGTGCCGGTTGCCGCCGACGTCGGGATCCACATCGGCGTGACGGGCGCGCAGCCGCTCAACAACCAGCCGTACTTTCGAATGACGTACCTCGGCGACGCCACACCGATATCGCAGGCCGGCCGTCCGGCGTTCGACTATCTCCGCGGCCTCGTGGAGGAATTGAAGGCCATGAGCGCGGACGAAAGCCGGAATGCGCTCCGAGCCTTCGTGACAGTCCGACGTCGATATCAGCCTCGCTACACGGAGCACGCCGGCGAGCTGCATGTCACGCCGACCTCGCTTGCCGCGGCGATCGTCGCCTTCGTCGGCGAGAACTCGGAGGGTGGCAAGCGAGCCCAGGCATGTGTCGCAGGCTTGTTCGACGCGACGTTCGGGCACGCCAGCGTGATCTCTGGGCGCATCAACGATCCGTCACGTGACAAGCCCGGAGACGTCTGCGTGCTGGCTGACGGTCGGCCGTACAAGGCGATCGAGGTCAAGGACAAGCCAGTCTCCTTCAACGACGTCCAGATCTTCGGGAAGAAGGCCGTCGACATGGGGGTGACGGATGCTGCGTACGTCATGGTCGCATCGAGGCAGGAGCGGCTGGACGCCGAAGCTCTCGCCCGGTGGGCGGACGGGTTCGGGTTGTCGTTGTCCCTATTCTACGACTGGACCGACCTCGTCACCTCCGCGCTCTACTGGTCGCCGATGCCTGCAAACGATGCGGCCAAGCTGTCGGCGACGAGAATTCGCGAGCGTCTGATCAGTATGGAAGCCCTTCAGGAAAGCGTTGCGTCTTGGGTCAGGCGAATCGCCGGCTGACGCCGCGCCTCAGATTGGTCGGTGCGGGGTCGGCGACGCCTCGACGATGATGATAGAGACCGATCTGCACGGGCGCCGTGCGACGACGACCCGTGCGCATCAGGGACAAAACAGGGTCGAAAGTCCTTCCGCGCGAGGCTCGCCCAGGCAAGCCTTTTTCGCTGGAAGCCAGCGTTAACAATGGCTTATGATTGGTCGGAGCGAGAGGATTCGAACCTCCGACCCCCTGAACCCCATTCAGGTGCGCTACCAGGCTGCGCTACGCTCCGACACGCTCTCTATAGTCGGCAGTCCGCGCGAACTCAACTCGCAACGCATGCTTCTGCGAGGGAATTTTCCGCCCGACAACTGCTCAGTGCCGACGGCTCTCCCTCAGGCGGTAGACGCCGTCGAAAGGGCCTTCGAACATTTCGCTCACCTGCGGATGCGAGACCGGACCGCTGTTTTCGTCAAGGACGAGGTTCTGCTCCGAGACGTATGCGACATACTCGTTCTCGGCATTCTCAGCGAGGAGATGGTAGAATGGCTGGTCCTTGCGCGGCCGTGCTTCCTCGGGGATCGAGAGATACCATTCCTCGGTGTTGTCGAACTCCGGATCGACATCGAAGATGACGCCGCGGAACGGGAACAGGCGGTGACGGACGATCTGGCCGATCGAGAACCGGGCGGTCTGTACGGTCTGCGCGGCGGTCATGGAATGCAAAGGTCCGGCCCCTTGAACGACGAGGGTTTCGAACGGAGCGCCCTTTGCGGGCGTCCCCGATTTCAACGACCTACAGCATCGACCGACAGATCGGAAAGAATTTCCTGATCGAAGACACGCGCGCCCTCAACGCTCACGCTGGAGAGCCCGGCCGCGATCTCCCTGCAATACCGCCGGGAGCAGTGCTCGCAGCCCGCTGCCGGGCGAGACGCCTTCGCGCATCGCGAAGCGACGGAGCGGGCCAACCGCCGTCAGCGCCGAAAGCCCGGCCGCGCGCGCCCATTGCGAGGGCAGGAAATCGGCGAGAAGCGAACGGTTCAGAAGATCGATCCCATTGCTGCGCGTGGTCACGTCGATCCGTCGCGCGGCACGGTACGCGGCAAGAACGGTGTCCGCCCCAGGGTCGTCCCGATGTCCGCTCGCCGCCTCCACGATCGCCGCCGCGTCGCGGAGGCCGAGATTGAGCCCCTGGGCGCCAATCGGTGGAAAATGATGCGCGGCCTCGCCGACAAGTGCGACCCGTGACGCGGCGAGCATGTGCGCATGTCCGCCAGACATCGGAAACGACTGGATACCGGGCTCAATCTCGATCCTGCCGAGGATCGAATGCATCCTCTCTTCGACCAGGCGCGACAGGCGTTCGGGTTCGAGGTCCGGCAGCAGTTCCATGACGCGCGGCTCATCGACCCATACCAATGAGGACCGTCGGCCGGGCAGGGGCACCTGAGTAAAAGGGCCATGTCGTGTATGGAACTCGGTGGAGGTAGCGCCATGGTCGCCCTCATGCCGCATGTTGAGAACGACGGCGCCTTGAGGATACGACCACCGGCGCTGCCCGATGCCCGCCTGATCGCGAACGGTGGATCGCCGCCCGTCGGCGCCTACCACCAGCGCCGCCTCGATGATCGTTCCGCCACGCGTGCGAAGGCGCACGCATCCCCCCTTCGGCTCGAGCGTTTCCAGCGTATCCGGGAGGGTCTCCAGCCCTGCGTCGCGGCCGCCGGCGCCGCGCAGCGCGGCGAGGAGATCGCTGTTGGCGACATTCGCCCCGAAGGCGTGAAGGCCGATCTCGCTCGCGCGGAACTCGGCGGTCGGAGCGCGCAGGAGGCGGCCCGTATCGTCGACGAGACGCATCACGCACAGGTCCTGTGCCTTCTGGCGCAGGACAGGCCAGACGCCGAGTTCGTCCAGGATGTCCAGCGAGGGGCCGATCAACGCCGTCGTACGCGAATCGGCCGGCGGCTCCGGCGCCAGAAGCAGTGTATCGAAGCCCGCGCGCGCGAACCCCAACGCTGCGGCATGACCTGCGAGGCCCCCTCCGACGACGACGATCTCCCGTTTCACGCCATTTTCCTTCGCTCGCCCTGCATACCGGCCGCTCATAGCCTTTTTCCCCTTGGATTGAAGCAGATACGTTGCCCCGAGGCGATGACAATGGCCGGCAAGGCGCCATAGTATCGCGTATCGAATGAGAAGATCGCAGGCGACGTTGACCGAAAAGACCGAAGAGTGGAGGGCGTTCAGCGTCCATCTGTTGACCGCCAGCGGCGCCTTCTGGGCCTTCATGGCCCTGATCGCGGCGGGCGAGGGGCGCTGGGTCGCGATGTTCCTGTGGCTCGGCTTCGCCTTGTTCGTGGACGGCATTGATGGTCCGCTGGCCCGGCGACTGGACGTGGGTCGGCGCCTGCCGCATTGGTCCGGCGACACGCTGGACGCGGTGATCGACTATGCGACCTACGTGCTCATCCCGGCCTACGCGCTTTACGAGGCCGGCATCATCGAGGGGCCGCTCGCCTTCGTCGCGGCAGCGCTGATCGTCGTCACCAGCGCCGTGTACTACGCCGACACGCGCATGAAGACGAAGGACAACTTCTTCCGCGGCTTTCCCGTGACGTGGAACATGGTGGTGTTCGCGCTCTTCGCGACGCAGCCCGGCAGCACCGCTGCGCTTCTGGTCGTGGTCTTCTGCGCGATCACCACCTTCGCACCGCTGAAGTTCCTGCATCCGGTCCGCGTCGAGCGGCTGCGCCCGATCAATCTCGCCGTCTTCGCGCTGTGGAGCGTCCTCGGCCTCGTCTCGCTCGCCTCCGCCTTCGCACCTTCACCGATCGTGACGGCTGGCATCGTGGTGACGTCCCTCTACCTGCTCCTCGTCGGCGTCGTCCTGCAGGCGCTGGATCGCCTGACCGATCGGAACGAGGGAGAGAGAATTTGACCAAGGCAATGCTGGTGAAGGCCGTCGGCGGGTCCGACGTTCTGGAATGGACCGATATCGACCCCGGCGCGCCCGGCCCCGGGCAGATCCGCGTCAGGCAGAAGGCCGCCGGGCTCAACTTCATCGACGTCTATTTTCGCGACGGCACCTACAAGGCACCGCGCTTTCCCTTCGTGCCGGGCAAGGAAGGCGCCGGCGAGGTCGTGGCGGTGGGCGAGGGAGTGAACGACCGAAAGGTCGGTGACCGCGTCGCGTACAGCAACGCCGCCGGCACCTATGCCGAGGAGGTGCTGGTGGATGCCGCCTGGGCCGTTCCGTTGCCGGACGACCTCGACGAGGAACTGGCGGCGGCGATCATGCTGAAGGGCATGACGGCGGAGTATCTCCTGCGCCGGACCTTCGCGGTCGGGGCTGACACGACGATCCTCTTCCACGCGGCGGCCGGCGGTGTCGGCCTGATCGCGTGTCAGTGGGCAAAGCATCTTGGCGCGACCGTGATCGGAACGGCGGGTTCGCCCGAGAAATGCGAGCTTGCGCTGGCACACGGCTGCGATCACGCGATCAACTATCGGACGGAGGATTTCGCCGAGCGTGTCGCCGCCATCACCGGCGGGCGCAAATGCGATGTCGTCTACGATTCGGTCGGCCGCGACACGTTCCCCAAAAGCCTTGATTGCCTTCGGCGGCAGGGCCTGTTCGTGTCCTTCGGGCAGTCCTCCGGAACGATCGAGAATTTCGAGCTGGCGCTTCTCAACCAGAAGGGCTCGCTTTTCGCCACGCGTCCGAGCCTCTTCGGCTACAACGCGACCCCGGAGGAGCAGGAAGCTTCCGCGAAGGCGTTGTTCGATGTCGTGCTTTCCGGAGCGGTGAAGATCCGTATCGACCAGCGCTATCCGCTGGCAGAGGCGCGACGCGCCCACGACGACCTCGAAGGTCGGCGCACCACGGGCGTCTCGATCCTGACGGTGTGACCTCGGGCTCGCTTGCCGAGCCCGCGCGGCTCGGCTAAGCGGTCGGCGAGGAAGGGTGGCCGAGTGGTTTAAGGCAGCGGTCTTGAAAACCGCCGTGGGTGCAAGCCCACCGTGGGTTCGAATCCCACCCCTTCCGCCAAGAGCGTTACGCTTGCCACCCACGTCATGGTCTCCTTTAGCCGACGTGCGCAGTGCGGGCATAGGGCTGCTATCTCAAACCACCTCGTTCGCAGCACGGATGATCGGTGCCGCTTCCATGCCGAGGAGTTCGATCGAGCGCTTCATGGCAGCCGTCTCGAGGGAGGCGGTGCTCATCTGGAAGGTGACACGCTGGATGCCACCGAGCGATTCGCTGGCCTCGAGCAGCTTTTCCGCCACCGTTTTCGGCTCGCCGATCAGGAAGGCGCCCTCGGGGCCCGCCATCGCGTCGAACTGCTGACGGGTGGGCGCGCTCCAGCCGCGCTCGCGTCCGACAGTCGTCGTCAGATGGGCCCAGCCGGGAAAGAAGGCGTCGCGTGCAGCGAGGTCGCTTTCGCCGACGAAGCCCATCGCATGGATGCCCACCTTCAGCGCCTCCGGGGCATGGCCCGCTCGCGCACCGGCCTCGCGGTAAAGATCCACGAGCGGGCGAAAGCGCTCGAAGGTCCCGCCGATGATCGCGACCATCAGGGGCAGCCCAAGAACGCCGGCGCGGGCGAAGGACTGCGGCGTGCCGCCGACGCCGAGCCAGACCGGCAGCTTCGCCTGATGGGGACGCGGAAAGACGCCGGCCCCGGCGAGCGCCGGCCGGAAGCGCCCCTCCCAGCGCGGGTGGTCCGTTTCGCCGAGCGCGAGGAGAAGGTCGAGCTTCTCGGCGAAAAGGGCGTCGTAGTCGCGTGTGTCGAGGCCGAACAAGGGGAAGGCCTCGACGAAAGAGCCGCGGCCGACGACCATCTCCGCTCGCCCCTTGGAGATCAGGTCAAGCGTCGCGAACTCCTGGAAGACGCGCACGGGATCGGCCGCGCTCAGCACGGTCACCGCGCTCGTCAGGCGGATCGTCTCGGTGCGGGCGGCGGCCGCGGCGAGAATGACCGCAGGCGCGGAATCGAGAAACTCGGCGCGGTGGTGCTCACCAATGCCGAAGACGTCGAGGCCCACCCTGTCGGCAGTCTCCACCTCATCCAGGAGATGAGCCATTCGTTCGACCGCCGCCGGGTGCTTACCCGTCGCCGGATCGGGGAGGATGGCGGCGAAGCTGTCGATGCCGATTTCCATGATGTGTCCTCGTCAAGATTCCTCGCCGCGAGCCCGCAGGGCGCTGCGTAGCTCGCGAGCTACGCAGCGCCCTGCGGGCTCGCGTCCTCAGATTTCGCTCGGCCTGGCGCCCCGCATGCCTTCCTGCGGATCGAACATTGCAACTGTTCCCGCCCCGGCAGGCATCTCGTTCTGCAGGACGTCCCAGTGCTCGGCCAGACGGCCATTCTCGATCCGGAAGATGTCGACCACGACCTGCGGCGCATCCGACCAGCCGCGGATGCGCCCGTGGATGGCGACGAGGTCGCCCTCCGCAATCATCATGCCCGGTTCGTAGTGAACATCCGCCGGCAGGCGTTCGACGATCGCCCGCAGCGCGTCGCGCCCCTGTGCGATATCGGGATTGTGCTGGATGTAGCCAGGCGCGTAGAGCCGTTCGACAGAGGCAGCGTCATGGTGCCGGAACAGCGACGTCATCGCGTCGAGCACCAGGCCCTTGTTGCGGCGCGGACGGTCGTCGGACACATCGTCGGCGGGCCTGGTGACCACGAAGGTGCCATGCATGCGCAGGAACTGGCCGCCGCGCAGCGTGGCGAAGGAGCGGACCGTGCCGCGGTCGAAGTCCTGAATGTTGACGACAGTGGCCCCGTCCTTCTCCTGCCAGCTCACCGCGAAGATTCCGTTGCCGAGGGACGAGACCTCGATGTCGACCGTCTCGATGCGCGCGAACGGCCCTTCCTTGATTTCGAAGCGCAGCCTGTCGGTCGACAGGAGCGTCAGGCTCACCTTGAAGGCAGGATAGGTGACGTCCATCTCCTGGCCGACGGGAAAGCGACTGTCCGACATGATCTTGTTCCTGGGCAGGGGGACGGCGGTGTTGGTAAAGTCATCGCGGCACACGAACCGACCGGCCATGGCCTTGCCCGGTCGGTTCGCGCCATCGCGATCGGGATCAGTGGCCGGAGGGCCCGACGGCTCCGACCGGCGTGTTCAGGAGCTGATGCTCCCAGATGCCGGCGATCCCGCTGCCGGCGGTGTGATACTTGGCAATTTCGGAGAGCGCGGCGACCGTCGCCGTGCGCGCCCAGTCACGCTGCCATTCACCCATCAGCGCTACGAAGGTCATCATGTTCGCGCCCGCCGCGATCATCCGCTGGATGGCCACTTCGTGACCCTCTACTGAGACGCCGCCGCTCGCGTCGGTGATCACCGTCACGTCCCAGCCTTCGCCGAGCGCCTGGATCACAGGCATGGCGACGCAGACCTCGGTCCAGAGGCCGGCGATGATCAGCTGCTTGCGCCCCGTGGCCTTGACGGCGTCGACGACCTTCTTGTCTTCCCAGGTGTTGATGAAGGTCCGGTCGATGACCTCCTGATCCGGGAAGACGTCGGTGATGTGCGGGAAGATCACCCCGCCCTGCGCGGCGACCACGCTGGTCAGAATCGTCGGCACATTAAAGGCCTTGGCGAGCTTTGCCAGGCCTGCGGAGTTGTTCACCACCATATGCGGATCGTGGCTGTTCAGGTTGGCGAGCTGATAGGGCTGATGGTCGATGAGGACGAGGACGGAATCCTCGGGGCGAAGAAGGGAGTCGAGGCCGTTGCGAAAGGTCATGGTCAGGGTCTCTGCTGTGATCGGGAAAAGGATCGTTGATCTTCGAGACGCGCCATCCAAGGCACGGCCCCGCGGCAACATTGCCAGGCGAGCACGTATCGGCTAGCGCTTCGGTCCGACCAGCTGTGTCGCGAAACTGGGAACACCGCGCTTGGATATCGAGGACTTGCAGACCTTCGTCGAAGTGGCCGACGCAGGAGGCGTCTCGGCGGCCGCGCGCCGGCTCGGCATCTCCAAGTCGATCGTCAGCCGGCGGCTTTTCCGGCTCGAGGCCGAGCTCGGCGTCCAGCTCCTTGCCCGCACCACCCGCGGGGCCGCGCTCACGGAGGCGGGGTCAGCGTTCCGCGATCACGCTGCACGGATCGGTTCCGAGATCGAGCTGGCGAGAGAGACGATCATGCCGGAGGGCGAGCTTCGCGGCCGTCTTCGCGTCGCTGTGCCGCTGTCGCTAGGTCCAACGCACTTCGCACCCGTCCTGGCCGAAATGGCGACGCACCACCCCCATTTGCACATACACACGGCCTATGGTGACCGCTTCGTCGATCTGATCGCGGAAGGCTTCGATTGCGCGATCCGCGTCGGTTATCTCCAGGATTCCAACCTCGTCGCGCGGCGCGTCGGGCCGATCACGGGCAGGCTCGTCGCGAGCCCCGGCTACATTGCGGCGCACGGTTCTCCCGAGACGCTGGCGGACATCGCCGACCATCAGGCCGTGATGCAGATGGGGGAAATCTGGCATCTGATGGACGGAGACAAGGCCGTCAGCCTGCAGCCGCAGGGACGATTCAAGGCGGACAACGGCACCGCGCTTGTGGGCGCGGCAGCCGCCGGCCTCGGCATCGCTCGCCTCCCGGATTGCCTGACGCACGCGCACATTTTGGCCGGCACTCTCGTCCCGGTGATGCCGCAGTTCCCGGTGGTCGCGGGCGCGGCCTATGTGGTCCGCCCGCCTGGCCAGCACACCGCGCGCAAGGTGCGGATCCTCATCGACATGCTGATCGAATCCTTCGAGAAGAACCCGGACCTGTGGGGGCTCGAGCGATGAAGGTCGGCCCGCATCCCGTGAGGGCGGCGAGGCCGAAGAACACCCCGTTCCCGAAACCGCAACACAGCTCGGCGCTGCGCAGCGCTAGTGGCGGCAGCGGGCGTCCGATACGCATCATCCGATGACGGGAGCAATCGTCACCGGCCCGACGGAAGAGGAGAGCGCGCATGAGCTGGAACCCTGCGATGGAACCGGGCTGCCCGGACGAAGTGGGCGTCGACGCGATCGAGACGCTCATCGTCCCGCGCTCACGGGACATCGGCGGCTTCGAGGTGCGCCGTGCCCTGCCAGCGCCCAAGCGCCAGATGGTCGGCCCGTTCATCTTCTTCGATCAGGCCGGGCCGGCCGAACTTCTGACGGGGCAGGGGATCGACGTCAGGCCGCACCCCCATATCGGCCTCGGAACCGTCACCTATCTGTTCCGCGGTGACTTCCACCACCGCGACAGCACCGGTGCAGACCAGACGATCCGTCCGGGGGCGCTGAACTGGATGGTCGCCGGACGCGGCGTCACGCATTCCGAGCGCACGTCTGCGGAGGCGCGAAAAGGTCCGAACAGCCTGTTCGGCATCCAGACCTGGCTTGCGCTTCCAGAGACCCACGAGGACGTTGCGCCCAGCTTCGAGCATCACGGCAAGGACACGCTTCCGATGATCGAGGACGGCGGCATCTCGCTTCGCCTGATCCTCGGCAACGCCTACGGACAAAGCGCGCCGGCCAGAATGTTGTCAGAAACCTTCTATGCCGACGTGAAGCTGGAGGCCGGCGCCCGACTGCCGCTGCCGGACGATCACGAGGACCGCGGCATCTACATCGTCGAAGGCTCGATCTCGATCGCCGGGCAGGAATATTCGGCGCCGCAGATGATGGTCTTCCGCCCAGGCGACAAGATCACCGTCGCGGCCTCAGCGCACGGGGCGCGGATCATGATCCTCGGCGGCGCCACGCTGAACGGCCCCCGCTACATCTGGTGGAACTTCGTCGCGTCCTCGAAGGAGCGCATCGAGGCGGCGAAGGAGGAATGGCGGGCCGAAAGATGGGGCGAGGGCCGCTTCGACCTGCCAGTCGACGACCGGGAGGAGCATATCCCCCTCCCGGCCTGACGGGACCGAGCTCAGTACTTCTGCGGAACGTAGAGCTCTTTCGGAAGGGTCGCGCGCTCGTACTCGGGATTGAAGACGCGGTTCGGCAGAGTGATCTCCTCATGCGCGACCGGTTCATAGGGGATCTGGCCGAGCAGGTGATCGATGCAGTTCAAACGCGCGCGCTTCTTGTCGTTGCCCTCGACGATGTACCAAGGAGCTTCCGGTATGCTCGTTCGTGCGAACATCTCTTCCTTCGCCTTGGTGTATTGTTCCCAGCGCACGCGCGACTGGAGGTCCATCGGCGAGAGCTTCCACTGCTTCATCGGATCGCGGATGCGCATCATGAAGCGCATTTGCTGCTCCTCGTCGGTGATCGAGAACCAGTATTTGAGAAGGCGGATGCCCGAGCGGAGCAGCATTCGCTCGAACTCCGGAACATCGCGAAAGAAGTCCTCGACCTGATCGGGCTCGGCAAACCCCATCACGCGCTCCACGCCAGCGCGATTGTACCAGGATCGATCGAAGAGAACGATTTCTCCGCCCGCCGGCAGGTTCGAGACGTAGCGCTGAAAGTACCACTGGGTCTTTTCACGATCGCTCGGGGCAGGCAGGGCGACGACGCGCACGATGCGCGGGTTGAGGCGCTGGGTGATGCGTTTGATGACACCGCCCTTGCCAGCGGAATCGCGCCCTTCGAAGAGGATCACGATCTTCTGTCCGGTGCTCGCCACCCAGTCCTGCAGCTTTATGAGCTCCGACTGCAGCCGGATCAGCTCCTTGAAGTAGGTCTGCCGACCGAGCGTTTCCGGGTGTGCCTTGTCGTAGATGCGCGAGAGTTCGGACGAGAGGATGGAGTCACTCAGCTCCAGCTCGTACTCCTCGTCGAGCGTATCCTCGATCTCCGCTCGCAGCCAGGCCGCTGCTCCGTTCGATGAATCGTCCATGGTGGTCACCAGTCGTCTCCTGCGGGGCGCGGGAAAAGCCTGTCTCTTCCCGGGCGGAAAATGGGTCCGGTCAGCCGGCGCGCGCCCGCAGTTCGGAGAGCACTTCCTGGAAGAAGGCACGAACCTGCGTCCAGTCGACGGCGGTGCGCTTGATCGGCAGTTCCAGTTCATCAAGCGCGTTGTGCTGCCGCATCTGCTCACGACGCGTGATTTCGGAGCGGATGGCGGCGATCTGCTCCTCCGCCTCATCGAGGATCGCAGTGAGTTCGGCCTTGGAGACGCGGGTGAGGTCGTCGGACATGGGTGCCTTCCTCTAGAAAAGGGTCGTCAGCGCGACGAGGGCGAGGGGCAGGACGAGAAATACACCCAGGATCCAGGCCGCCGCATAGATCTTCCGCTCGGCCGCAAGAGCGCCGAGCGTCTCCGCTCCGAGGATCGGCAGATTGCGAAGGAAAGGCAATCCGAAGATGGCGATGACTGCGAAGACGTTGAAGAGGGTGTGGACCAGCGCGATCTGCATCGCATGGGCGGCCTGCGCTCCGCTGATCGCCGTCGCCGCCAGAAGGGCGGTGATCGTCGTGCCGATATTAGCGCCAAGCATGAACGGGTAGATCTGCCGAAGCGAGAAGGCGCCGGACCCTGCGAGCGGTACCATCAGGCTCGTTGTCGTCGAGGAAGACTGCACGAAGACCGTAACGAGGGTTCCGGAGAAGATGCCGGTGATCGGCCCCTTGCCGATGGCGCGATGCATGATCTCGCGCGCCTTGCCTACCATCAGCACCTTCAGAAGCTTGCCAATATAGGTGATTGCTAAGAAGATCAGTGCCAGCCCGATGACGATCATCGCGACCCCTGCGTAGACGCCCGGGAACACCCCGGCCACCGCGGTCAGGAGATTGACGAGCGGGTCCGTCGCCGCGCTGACGAAGTTGACGTCCGACAGCGAAAGATCCGCATCGCCGACGAAGAAGCCCGCGATCGCGCCCGCGCAGCGCTCTAGGAGACCGAACATGATCTCGAGCGGCAGAAAGATGAGGACCGCGAGAAGGTTGAAGAAGTCGTGAACGGTGGCCGCTGCGAAGGCCCGGCGAAATTCTTCACGGCTGCGCATGTGGCCAAGGCTGACCAGCGTGTTCGTTACAGTGGTGCCGACATTCGACCCCATCACCATCGGCACGGCGATCGCCACCGGCAGCCCGCCTGCGACCATGCCGACGATTAGCGAGGTGACGGTCGAGGATGATTGGATCAACGCAGTCGCGACGATGCCGATGACGAGCCCGACATAAGGGTTGGTCGCGAAGGCGAAGAGCACTTCGGCCTGCCCCCCGGTCGCGCCCTTGAATCCATCGCCAATCAGGCCGACCGCGCTGATCAGGAGATAGATCAGGACGAAAACGGCAAGCCACTGCGGGATGCGGTTGCCGGAAGCGCCGGTGTGTTCGAGCGATTGCGCCTGGGTCATGTGCCGGTGCTCCTCGGATGCACCGGATGGCTAGCATCGGCTCGTGAAAGCCCGGTGACGTCCGCGCCGTCCCCCTACGTCACCTGCGCTGCGTCAGCTTAGCTGCACTCGGCACGGCGCATGTAGAAGGAAGAGGTTGTTCCGTCGCCCTGATAGCGTGTTTCAACGACGTCGACCGCGCCGGAACGCAGATGAGCGCGCCAGTCTGCACAACGCGACGAAGCAACGCGCGCATAGGCTTCGTGGTCGGAGAAGCCGGGAAGGCGCCGCTGCAGGTAGATCACCCTGTCTCCTTCGCGCTCGACGTGCTCAAGTGTGGAGCCATCGTCGAGCTGACCCGGAAGGCCAGCATTGGCAAGAACGATAGCATCCTCCACCGCCGCGGGATTCGCGGGGAGTGCGATCGCTTCCAAGTCTTCGCGGAACATCAGGCCGATGGCAAACGCGAGCGCGCTGGCGACGGTCGCGTTTCGGCGATTGATGGCGAGCTTCACGGCACAGTATCCTCAGTTGAGCGCGATCCCTCAAGATCGGCGGGCAACATATGATCGACGGGATATGAATCGATTAATGCGGTGCGATTGTCTGCAAATCGCGCCACTCGTGAAAAGGTTCCACCACGCCGACTATTATTTTACGCGGCCGAACAGCGCGTTAGACGCCGGCTTTCCGTTGGAAGGTTGATCTCTCGCCTAACCTGTTGGTAATATTTTTCGGTGAGGGGTGGACGGTGAGGGGCCGTTCCCCTGGACTGCGAAATATGCGAAGGGGACAGCAGGATGGACTTGGCGATCGGACCGGCAGCGCGCCGGACGAGTGGGCTTTGCGCCTTTCTTGCCACCAGCCTTGCCCTCGCCGGTTGCCAGTCCAGTTCGTCCACGCATGGTGGTGATGACGAACTGGCCGTTCTCGACCAATCTCCGATCTTCTCAGAGGCGGAATACGGCGTTGCCGCAAGCCCGCGCGTGACCGATCTGAAGCGCGTGCCGCGCGGCGGCGGGCGCGAGCAGGTGGGCAAGCCCTATCAGGTCCGCGGGAAATGGTACTATCCGAAGGAAGAGCCGGGTTATGTCCGCTCCGGCAAAGCATCCTGGTACGGCTCGAATTTCCACGGGCGCCTGACGGCGAACGGGGAAATCTACGATATGTACCATCTGTCGGCCGCACACCCCACCTTTCCGCTGCCGTCTTATGCACGCGTGACGAACGAGGCGAACGGCCATTCGATCATGGTGCGCGTCAACGATCGCGGGCCCTATGCGCATGGCCGCGTCGTCGATCTCTCCGAACGTGCCGCCGAAGTGCTCGATTTCAAGAACGACGGTGTCGCTGACGTGAAGGTCGAGTATGTCGGGCGCGCGCCGCTCGAAGGCGATGACGGGCCGATGTTGATGGCGTCTTTCCGGCCGGGTGGAGCGAGCCCGATCAACGACGGCCTGCCGTCGGGCGTGATGATAGCCAGCAACGATTCGCCCGCGCAGACGCTCGCCTCGTTCAACGGTTCCACGCCGCTTCCCGGCGTCCGACAGATCGGCGCGTCGAGCGCCATCTCGGACGGTCTCGCGCCGCGGCAGCCGGCGACAGGCTCACTGTATCCCGTGAGTGACGTGCCGATGCCAACCCTGCGTGACTTCTCGCTTTCCTACGCACCTGCGCAGGCGCAGACCGGCGCCTTCAAGGCGCTGGCCGAGCTGTCCGAAACCCGCGGGCCGGCACGCGAGGAGATCGCGATCGGACCGGTCGAGGATCTCGATCTTCTGCTGCGCATCCATGCCGTGGCCGAGACGCGCGGAACGCTTGTCGAGGCCGGCGCAGGCGAGGGGGCGGGCCTGTCGCTCGTCGTTTCGGCCGGCGTCGAGACGGACGATGCCCTGCGTGCGCTCTGGAACGCAGGCGTGAGCGACGCCTTCGTGCTTCGCGACTGATCAGTTGAAGTTTACGGAGGCGGGAGGCGATCTTTCGAAGAACGCCCCTTCGCGATGCGCCGCGATCTGCTAGGATCGCGGCGAGGGACATGCATCATCGAGGCGACGCGCATTGACGGCGGCGGGATCTCTCTTTCTTCACACCGTGGCAGCACTCGCGCTTCTGACCGGCATAGCGGTTGCACAGCCGGCCGAGGAGGACGACGGCTTTGCGACCAGCGCGCACCAGGCTCTGATCTTGGACGCTGACACAGGCGCCATCCTCTACGAGCACAATGCCGACGAGCGCTTTCTGCCGGCTTCGCTGGCCAAGCTGATGACGGCGGAAATGGTTATGGAGGCGCTGGCCGAGGGGCGCGCGACGCTCGAGACGGCCTATCGCGTCAGCGATTTCGCGTGGCGAACAGGCGGGGCGCCCTCCCGTACTGCGACGATGTTCGCCGCCGTTCGCTCCGACATTCCGGTCGAGGCGCTCCTGCAGGGGCTGATGGTCCAGCAGGCAAACGACGCGGCGCTGATCCTCGCCGAGGGTCTGGAAGGCAGCGAGGACGCCTTCGTCCATGCGATGAACCGCCGCGCACAGGAACTCGGGCTCACCGGCAGCACCTTCGTCAATGCTACCGGCCTGCCGCAGGACGGGCAGAGCGTGACCGCCCGGGATATGGCGCTTCTCGCCCGGCACATCCAGACAAGCCACCCGGACCAGTATGCGCTCTACGCGCAACCGGATTTCGAGTGGAACGGCATTCGCCAGCGCAACCGCAATCCGCTGCTCGGCCTTGAGATCGGAGCCACGGGTCTCGCGACCGGCTTCGCCGAAGGGCAGGGCTATGCGATCGTCGCCTCTGCCACGCGAGAGGGGCGCACCAACATTGCAGCGCTCGCGGGGCTCGAGACGGAGAGGGAGCGGACCAGCGAGACGCGCCGGCTTCTCGACTGGGCGCAGGAAAGCTTCGAGGCACGCACGCTCTTCACTGCAGGACAACGCGTGGGAAGCGCGCTCGTCTTCGGCGGGGCGAGCGGAGAAGTCGCCATCGGCGTCGACAAGGATGTCGCGGCCTACATCCCGAAGGACAGGCCGGAGAGCGTCGAAGCGGCCCTCGTCTACGAAGGGCCTCTCCGTGCGCCGATTACGGCCGGGGACAAGGTGGGGCGGATCGAGATCCGGGTCGACGGGCGGACGAGCGTCGTCCACGAGTTGCACGCGCAGGAGGACGTCGTCCCGGGAACCTTTACCGAACGCGCCCTGGGCGCGGCGCAGGAACTGGCCTTCGGATGGATACGCGCATTGTGATGGCTGGAGACGGTGCGCCGGGTCATGCCGGCTTCTTCGTCACCTTCGAAGGGGGCGAGGGCAGCGGGAAGACGACGCAGATCGCACGCGCGGCACGGGCGCTCCGCGACACGGGCCGCGAGGTGGTCGTGACCCGCGAGCCGGGCGGCTCCCCCGGCGCCGACGCCATCCGGCGCATCATCCTTGGTGGCCGGGCAAAGGCGCTCGGCGCCGATGTCGAGGCCGTTCTCTTCGCGGCCGCTCGCGCCGACCACCTTCAAACGTTGATCCGGCCCGCTCTGGCTAGGGGCGCGGCCGTGTTGTGCGATCGCTTCCTAGATTCCACGCGGGTCTATCAGGGGCTGGCGGACGGTGTGGATCCGGCCTTTCTGGCACTCCTGGAGGACGCGACCATCGCGGAAACGCGCCCCGATCTGACGCTGATCCTCGACCTTCCCGCAAGCGAGGGGCTGTCGCGCGCCGCTGCTCGCAGAGGCGAAGATGCCGCCGACCGCTTCGAGGCCGAGGGCCTCGACCTGCACGACGCGCGACGCCGCGCGTTTCTGGAAATCGCCGAGCGCGAGCCAGAACGTTGCGTCGTCATCGACGCCGCAGCAGACGAGGGAACCGTGGCGGCAAGGGTTGCAGCCGCACTTTCGGAACGCCTTCCCGTTCTGGCATCATGACCGCCTTCATCCGCGAAGCGGTCCCCCAGCACGACGATATCGACGGCGTTCCCTCGCCAGCCGAACGGGAGCGCATCGTCGGCCATCCAGCGCAGCGGGCGGAACTGGCTGCGGCAGCGCAGGGCGGACGGCTTCACCATGCCTGGCTTCTCCAAGGCCCGCGGGGGATCGGCAAGGCGAGCGTCGCCTACGACTTTGCCCGCGCTCTCCTCGTCGGAAACGGTGATCCTGGCGGCATTCGGCAGATCGCGCAGGGCGCGCATCCGAACCTTCTGCACATTGCACGCGGCCCCGCTGACAGAGGGGGATTTCGCACCCAGATCACGGTCGACGAGGTGCGCCGTCTCAACCATTTCTTCCAGACCACGGCCGGCGGTCGGTGGCGGATCGCGATCATCGACCCGGCAGAGGACATGAACCGGAACGCCGCGAACGCGCTCCTGAAAATCCTCGAGGAGCCGCCGGCGCGATGCGTGTTCCTCATCGTGAACCATCTGCCGGGCCGCCTCCTGCCGACCATCCGCTCTCGCTGCCGGGTGCTGCGCTTCGAAGCGCTCGACGAGACCGAGGTCGCCGACATCCTCGCGGCCGATCTTCCGGAGACGCCTGCCGACACGCTTTCTCACGCTGCGCGTCGGGCAGAGGGGAGCGCGCGCGCCGGCTTCATGATGATCGAGGGCGGGGGCCTGGAGGTCGGCGCCGAGGTCGAGCGGCTCTATGCGCAGCGGCCCGACTGGGCAGCACTCCAGAAGCTTCTCGATGCCTTGACCGTGAAGGGCAGGGAAGCCGCCTACGAAAGGATGTTGACCGAGATATTTCGCCTCCTGGCAGCGGAAGCATCGGAGAGGTTGGCGACTGGCGATCTTCGAAGGGCCGCAGCGCTCTCCGATCTTTGGTCGCAGGAGCAGGCCCGCTGGCGCGAGGCGGCAGCCTTCAACCTCGACCGCAAGCAGGTGGCGCTGACCTTCTTCCGCAAGCTCGAGGCTGCGCGCGAAGCCGGCGGCCTCCCGGCCTGACGGGAAGCCGATTGAGCCCGCCGCCGCGATGTTCTAATCCGGGGCGGACGAATTACCGCGTGTCCAGAAAGATCCCATGGCCGAGCGCTATTACCTGACGACCGCCATCTCCTATCCGAACGGTCGTCCCCATATCGGCCACGCCTACGAGCTGATCGCGACGGATGTCATCGCAAGGTTCAAGCGGCTGGATGGGTTCGACGTTCTCTTCCTGACGGGCACGGACGAGCACGGCATCAAGATGCTGCAGACAGCGCGCAAGGAGGGTATCGAACCCGCCGAGCTCGCGGCACGCAACTCCAATGAGTTCGAACGGATGGGACGCGCGCTCGGCGCCTCGAACGACGATTTCATGCGCACCACGCAGGAGCGCCACAGGCGCGCCAGCCAGGAGCTCTGGAAGCGGATGGAGGCGGCCGGCGACATCTACAAGGGCGCCTATTCCGGCTGGTACTCGGTGCGGGACGAAGCCTATTTCGGCGAGGAAGAAACGACCGTCGACGCCGCAGGTACGCGCCTCAGCCCACACGGTGCCCCCGTCGAGTGGATCGAGGAGGAGAGCTACTTCTTCCGCCTCTCGGCCTTCACGGATCGTCTACTAGCGCTTCACGAGGCGAACCCGGAACTGATCGCACCGCCCGAGCGTCGCAACGAAATCCTTTCCTTCCTGCGCTCGGGACTACGGGACCTGTCGATTTCGCGCACGACCTTCGACTGGGGCATTCCCGTGCCCGGCGACGAGCGGCACGTGATGTATGTGTGGGTGGACGCGCTCACCAATTACCTGACGGCGACGGGCTTTCCCGACAGCGGGGAGCGAGCGGACTTCTGGCCGGCGGACCTTCACGTCATCGGCAAGGACATCGTGCGCTTCCACACGATCTACTGGCCAGCCTTCCTGATGTCGGCGGGCCTCGAAATCCCCCGTCGCGTCTTTGTTCACGGCTTCCTCTTCAACAAGGGGGAGAAGATGTCGAAGTCGGTCGGCAACGTCATCGATCCTCTGGCGCTCATCGACGTCTACGGGCTCGATCAACTGCGCTACTTCCTTCTGCGCGAGGTGCCGTTCGGCCAGGACGGCAACTACAGCCACGAGGCCATCGTCAACCGGATCAACTCCGAACTCGCCAACGATCTCGGCAATCTCGCGCAGCGCTCGCTGTCGATGATCGCCAAGAACTGCGAGAGCCGCCTGCCGGTGCCAGGCGACTTCACGGCCGACGACCATGCGATCCTGAACGAGAGCGGCGCGCTTCTGGAGCGATCCCGCGCGGCGATGGACCGGCAGGAGCTGCACGCGATGCTCGCCGCCATCGTCTCGGTGGTCTCCCAGGCCAACCGCTATTTCGCGGCGCAGGAGCCTTGGGTCCTGCGCAAGACAGACCCCGCGCGGATGGGCACCGTCCTCTACGTGACCGCAGAGGTGCTTCGGCGCGTCGCGATTCTGCTTCAGCCTTTCATGCCGGGCTCGATGGACAAGCTGCTCGGCCTCCTCGCGGTCGCCGAAGCGGAGCGCAGCTTCGCCGAACTCGACGGCGGGCGCATGCTGGCCGGCGGCACACCGCTGCCGATTCCCGAAGGAGTGTTCCCGCGCTTCGTCGAATCCGAGGCGCAGGCCTGAGACTTCAGCAGCTGCGAAGCTGTGCTTCGTAACGCGCCGCCATATCGGCGGCACGTCGTGCGCCGCGACGCGCCGCCGGATCGCTCTTCCAGCTGCCGCGCGCATAGCCTGCAGGGCCAGAATAGTAGGCGAGATAGAGATTGTAGGCGTCGTTCAGGGCTATCCCCGTCTGACGATGGTTCTGGTGGTGGTACCAGCCGACGAAGTGGATCGCGTCCGCGAAGTTGTTACGCCGCGAGAGCGAACGCCCGGTACGGCTTTGATAGTCGCTCCAGGTTCCGTTCAGGGCCTGCGCGTATCCATAAGCGGTCGACTGCCGCTTCCACGGAATGAAGCCGAGAAGCTGGCGACGTGGTGGACGGGCGCGGGGCTCGAAGTTCGACTCGGCCTGGATGGTCGCCATCAGCACGGAGACCGGCACGCCGAATTCGGCAGAGGTGCGTTCGGCCGCACCACGCCAGTTGGTCAGGAAGCCGCTCTGCTCGCGGAAGATGGCGCAGGAGTTCGTCGTGTTCTTCGGCGCGGAGGCGCAGCCGCCAAGCAACAGAAGGGCCATGATGGCCACCGGATAGCGCATCGGAAAATCTCCAATTTGCCGAAAAGCTAGGCCGATCCCCTTAACGAGCCGTTAGGCATCGCCCACCGCCTTGCGCGGGTGGCACGCACTGGCCACATGCGTCGTGCTGCGCTATCCAGCGCACGGCGGCGCGAAACAACGCCTCGCACGCCGCGCAACACTTGCCAGCACTGCGGACATGACGCCCTTCATCGTCGACAGCCACTGCCATCTCGACTTCCCGGATTTTGCCGAAGAGCGGGACGCCATCGTCCAGCGCGCCGGTGACGCCGGCGTGCAGCTGATGGTGACGATTTCCACCTACGTTTCGCGGATCGAAGGGCTGATCGCCCTGACGGACCGCTATCCCAATATCTACGCTTCCATCGGCACGCACCCGCAAAACGCCGCGATCGAGAGCGACGTGCCCGCAGAGCGCCTCGTCGAGATCAGCACCCATCCGAAGATCGTCGCCATCGGCGAAGCCGGGCTCGACTATCATTACGACAACGCGCCCCGCGACGTTCAGGCCACCGTGTTCCGCCGCCATATCGAAGCGGCTCGCGAAACCGGCCTGCCGCTCGTCATCCACTCCCGCGATGCGGACGAGGACATGGAGACGATCCTGCGCGAGGAAACAGGGAAGGGGGCCTTTCCCTTCCTTCTTCATTGCTTTTCGGCTGGCCGCAGTCTTGCCGAGGCCGGCATCGAGCTCGGCGGCTACGTATCGTTCTCCGGCATCCTGACCTTCGGCCGCTCGGACGAATTGCGCGCCATCGCGGCCGATCTGCCGCTCGAGAGGCTTCTCGTAGAGACGGACGCGCCGTATCTGGCGCCGACACCGCATCGCGGCAAGCGCAATGAGCCGGCCTATACGCGACATACGGCGGAGGTTCTGGCAAAGGTCCGTGGGCTGTCGCTCGACGAGACCGCGACCGCGACCAGCGACAACTTCTTCCGGCTCTTCGCCAAGACGCCCGACCCGCGACAGGGCCTCGCCGCGTGAGCGACGAACTGCGGCTGACCATTCTCGGCTGCGGCTCCTCGCCCGGCGTACCGCGCCCGAACGGCGACTGGGGCGCGTGTGACCCACAGGAGCCTCGCAATCGCCGTAGGCGTTGCGCCGCGCTGGTTGAGCGCATCAGCCCGGAAGGCCGGACCACCGTCGTCATCGATTGCGGCCCCGATTTCCGCGAGCAGATGCTGGCGGCGGACGTCCGGCACATCGACGCGATGGTGCTGACGCACGCCCATGCCGACCACATCCATGGCATAGACGACGTGCGGACCTTTGCGCTGAACGGCCGCGCGTTGATCGATATCCATTCGGACGCAGAGACTTACGCGCGCGTCTTCGAGGCCTTCGGCTACTGCTACGAAACCCCGCAAGACAGCAGCTATCCGCCGATCGCGCGTCATCGCGAGATCGAGCCCGGCCGGTCCTTCAAAGTGATCGGACCCGGCGGCGCGATCGCGTTCAGGCCATTTCGCCAGGTCCACGGTTCGATCCATTCGCTGGGATTTCGCATCGGACCGTTCGCGTACTGCAGCGATGTCAGCGATTTTCCCGATGACGCCGTGAGTGCGATCGAGGGCGCCGAGCACCTTGTCATAGATGCGCTCCAGTATCGCAGCCATCCGAGCCATTTCTCGCTCGACGAGGCCTGCGCATGGTGCGAACGACTGGGCGTGGCGAACGCCGTCCTGACGCATATGCACACGCCGCTCGACTATCGCACGCTCTGCGACGTGCTGCCGGACCATATCCGCCCGGCCTATGACGGTCTGGTCCTTTCGTCGGCGATCGACTGAGCGGCATCGGCCGAAGCCGTTCGTGGCGGCATCCGGAATGCCGTGCTTATTCCCGATCGCAACGAGAATGGACGGGCGGCCAACGACAACTCGATCCCGAATGCATCCCGCGGCATCATCGCCGAGGCGTTTCGAAGCCTTGGCAACCAGCGCAACCGCTCAACCCACTGCCTTTCACACGTTAGGTTCCATAATCTTTCTTATGGCACTTATGGACATGGGTTACGCTCACGGGAGAGGAAGGCATTGATGTCCATTCCCCTGCCTCGGAAGCATTGGCCGCCAGACGCTTGTGCAAGCTCGGCGCGCCCCAGCCGCATGAGCGGCCCTGGTTTGCTGTCTTCGCGCGTTGACCGCTCGCCGCAGAGCCTGCACAACGACGCGACCGCAACCGGATCGATAGCCATGCAGCCTTCGCGCGACGTTTCCCGCCTCGTCGAGATCATGCGCGCGCTGCGCGATCCGAACACCGGCTGCCCTTGGGATGTCGAGCAAGACTTCGACTCGATCGTGCCGTACACGATCGAGGAAACCTACGAGGTCGTGGACGCGATCGAGCGGCGTGATCCGGTCGATCTGCGTGAGGAACTGGGCGACCTTCTCCTCCAGGTCGTCTATTACGCGCAACTCGCCGAGGAGACCGGGCTCTTCGATTTCGGCGATATCGTTGAAACCGTCACGCGCAAGATGGTCCGTCGCCATCCGCACGTCTTCGGCGCCGAGACCGCACGAAGCGCGCACTCTGCCAAAGGCCAATGGGAGCGCATCAAGGCGGAGGAACGCGCAGAGAAGGCCGCGATCCGGCGCAACGCTGCAGCAGCAAGTGCGAACGGCGCCATGCCGGAATGGTCCGCGAGCCTGCCGAACGATGCGACGCCGAGCATCCTCGACAAGGTGCCGCCGACCTTCCCGGCGCTGCTTCTGTCGCTGAAACTCCAGAGCGCGGCCGCGACCGTCGGCTTCGATTGGACCAGCGTTCCGCCGATCCTCGAAAAGCTTCGCGAGGAGATCGGCGAGTTCGAGGACGCGCTCGACAACGGGACGCGGGCAGAGCAGGCTGACGAGTTGGGTGATCTCCTGTTCTGCGCGGTCAATCTGGCGCGGCGGCTGGAGATCGACCCCGATCAGGCACTGCGTGGCACGGCGTCGAAGTTCCGCCGTCGCTTCGGTGCGATGGAGCGCGCCGCCGTTTCCGAAGGCCGTAGCCTCGACGTCATGACGCTCGATGAGATGGAAGCTCTCTGGCAGCGCGCCAAGGTGGGCGAACGCGCTCCAGCCGCCGAGCCTCAGCCGATCTGAAGGCCCGGATGGCGCTCGCCGAGTCGTAGGAGCTCGCTGCGCGCCTGCTCCGTCATTTCGAGATGCAGCGCCACGGCACCGTCCTCGAGGTCCTCGCGTTCCCGAACGGACGCGTTGTCGTAGAGCCATGGCAGCACCGACAGGCTGTCGGCCGGGATTTCGAGCCGCAGCGCGCTGGCGCGGCCCGCGATCCGCTCCTCGATATCGGCGAGGAGTGCGTCGATGCCCTGCCCCGTCAGCGCCGAAACCACATGCGCTCGTGTGCGCCCGTCCGTTCCTTCGGCGCTGACCAGCAGCCTCTCGCGTGCGGCTTCGTCCAGAAGATCGCTCTTGTTCCAGACCTCGACGACATGGTCCGCGTCGTCGGCATCGATGTCGAGGTCTCGCAGGATCTGCCGCACGTCGGCCGCCTGGGCCTGCGCGTCGTCATCGGCCATGTCGCGGACATGCAGGACGAGTTCGGCCTCCATCACCTCTTCCAGCGTCGCCCGGAACGCCGCGACGAGATGCGTCGGCAGGTCCGAGATGAAGCCGACCGTGTCCGAGAAGATGACGTGCGTGCCGCGCGGCAGCGTGACCTGGCGCAAGGTCGGGTCGAGCGTGGCGAAGAGGAGGTCCTTTGCCATCACATCGGCACCGGTGATGGCGTTGAAGAGCGTCGACTTGCCGGCGTTCGTGTAGCCGACGAGCGCGACGACCGGGTGCGGGGCCTTCTTGCGCTTGGCACGGTGGAGCGAGCGCGTGCGGCGCACCGCCTCGAGGTCCTTCTCGAGCCGCTTGATCTTCTCTTGAAGCTGCCGGCGATCGGACTCGATCTGCGTTTCGCCCGGGCCGCCGAGGAAGCCGCCGCCGCCGCGCTGCCGTTCGAGGTGGGTCCAGGACCGCACGAGGCGTCCGCGCTGATAATTGAGATGGGCGAGTTCGACCTGCAATCGGCCTTCCTTCGTGCGCGCACGACGTCCGAAGATCTCGAGGATCAGGCCTGTCCGGTCGATGACCTTGCAGTCCAGTTCCTTCTCGAGATTGCGCTGCTGGACGGGTGTCAAAGGGTGATCGACGACGAGAAGGCCGATCTTTTCCTCGGCCACCGTCTCCTTCAGTTCCTCGACCTTGCCAGCGCCGATCAACGTCGCCGGGCGCGCCTTGGAAACGGGAATGACGCCGACGGCGACAATGTCGAGATCGATGGCGGCGGCAAGGCCGATCGCTTCGGAAAGACGCTCTTCCCCGCCCCGTCGCGGCAAGGCTTCACCGTCCTCGTCCTGAAAGGCCGGCTGGCGGATGACCGGCGTGTAGACGCCGGCGCGCGTGGGGGTCGTCTCATGCGCGACGAATTCGCCGCGCCCGTTCGTTTCGTATTCGGTCAATCGGTCCGTTCCGCCTCGTCCCCGTCGTACATTTGCACGGGCTGCGAGGGCATGATGGTGGAGATGGCGTGCTTGTAAACGAGCTGCGAATGGCCGTCGCGCCGCAGAAGCACGCAGAAATTGTCGAAGGAGGTCACGATCCCGGTCAGCTTGACGCCGTTCACCAGGAAAATGGTGAGCGAAATCTTCTGCTTGCGAACCGTGTTAAGGAAGAGATCCTGAAGGTTCTGCGTCCTGTCGGCCATACGGGCATTGATCCTCTGTTATTGGCTCGAAGAGGCGGTCGGCTTCCCCTCCCCGGTCACGCCGCGGACGAACGTCCGTTCGCACCCGCGCGTGTTGCGATTGTCTGTTTATCGCCCCGCGAGACGGCTGGCTAGAAGAACTCGAGGCTCACCCGGAAGAGCTGCTCGGCCTTCTTGACGCCCTCGACGCTGGAGAAGACCACGACGCGGTCACCCGGGCGCACACGTGTATCCGCTTCGGGGCGGATGAACTTACCCTCGCGGCAGATCGCGCCAATCCGCATGCAACGGGGCAGATCGAGTTCGCCGAGCGTGCGCCCGACCAGCGGAGAGGTCTCCAGCGCCTCGGCCTCGATCACTTCCGCCATGCCGTTCTGGATCGAATGAACGGAGCGGATGCGCCCGCGACGCACGTGCTGGAGCACTTTCGATATGGTGATGGAGCGCGGATTGATAAAGGCGTCGATTCCCAGCGGCCGCGTGAGATCGTGGAAGGCCGGATCGTTGATCAGGGACAGGTTCGAACGGCAGCCGAGATGCTTGGCCATCACCGCCGACAGGATGTTGGTCTGATCATCCTTGGTGAGCGCCACCATCAGGTCCGCGTCGTCGATGTCGGCCTCGCGCATGATCGCATGGTCGAGCGCGCTTCCGTGGATGACGATCGTGCGTGAAAGCTTCTCTGCGATGAGCTTGGCACGTTCGCGGTCGGCCTCCACGATCCGCAGACGCGCCGACAGATCGCTCTTCTCCATCTGCCGAGCGACGTAGGCGCCGATATTGCCACCGCCGGCGATGACGATCCGTCCCGCTTTCGGCTCCTCATGGCCGAAGATGTCGAGCGTCCGGCGGACCTGATCCCCCTTCGCGACGACATAGGCGAGATCGCCCGCCCTCAGGCGTTGCTCGGCCGAGGGGATCACGAGTTCGCCGTTTCTCACGATGCCGACGACGGTCGACAGGATATCCGGGAAGCGCTCGCTGATCTTGTTCAGGGGGATGTCGAGGATCGGGCAGGTCGCTTCGCATTCGATGCCGACCAAGGCGACCGCATCGTCGGCGAAGCGCACCACGTCTACGGCACCCGGCAACGCGATCCGCCGCAACACCGTCTCGCCGACCTCTATCTCCGGCGAGATGATGACGTCGATCGGCAGCCCCTCCTCGAAAAAGAGGTCCTGCCAATGCGGTCGCAGATACGCCTGCGAGCGGATACGCGCGATCTTCGTGGGAACCGAGAAGAGGCTGTGGCCGACCTGACAGGCGACCATGTTGACCTCGTCGAAGAGCGTCACCGCGATCAGCATGTCAGCGTCGCCCGCCCCGGCTTCGGCCAGGACCTCGGGATGGGCGCCGTGGCCCACGATACCGCGCGCGTCCAGGGTCTCTCGCACGGCTTGCACGAGCGTCGGCGCTGAATCGATGACGGAAATCTCGTGGCCTTCCGCCACGAGCCGCTGGGCAATGCCGTAGCCGACCTGCCCGGCGCCGCAGACGACGATCTTCATCGCGGGCTCATCCGTGTCCGTTCGGTGGCCAAGATCAGATTCCGAGCGATTTCAGCTTGCGGTGCAGCGCCGAGCGCTCCATCCCGACGAATTCCGCGGTGCGCGAGATGTTGCCGCCGAAGCGGTTGATCTGCGCGACGAGATACTCCTTCTCGAAGACCTCGCGGGCGTCACGCAGCGGCAACGCCATGATCCGCCCGTCCGACTGGGACGGCGTCCTCGGCAGCATGTCCGACACCTCGTTGGGCAGCATGTCCGCCGAGATCGCCTCGCCGTCGCCCTGCCGCGACAGGATCATCAGCCGCTCGATATTGTTGCGCAACTGCCGGATGTTGCCCGGCCAATCGCTCGACTGGAGGACGGCCAGCGCCTCGGGGCTGATCTCCTTCGGCCGGATGCCCGTCTGCTCGGCGATCTGCTTGGTGAAAGCCTCGATCAGGAGAGGGATGTCGATGCGCCGGTCGGCGAGCGATGGAACGACGATCGGGACCACTGCGAGGCGATGGTAGAGATCCTCGCGGAACGACCCCTCGGCGATCAAGGATTCGAGGTTCTGCGCCGTGGAGGAGATGATGCGCACGTCCACCTTCACGCGCTTGGTGCCGCCGACGCGCTCGAAGGTCTGCTCGGTCAGGACGCGCAGGATCTTGTTCTGCGTCTCCCTCGGCATGTCGCCCACCTCGTCGAGATACAGGACGCCGCCGTGAGCTTCCTCGAACGCGCCGACCTTGCGCTCGACGCCCGGTGGCGTCTCGGTGCCGAAGAGTTCGATCTCCATGCGCTCGGGCGTGATCGCGGCCGCGTTCAGCGCCACGAACGGCCCCTTCGCACGCGAGGACGCGCCGTGGATCGCGCGAGCGACCATCTCCTTGCCCGAGCCGGACGGCCCGAGAATCATCACGCGGCTGTTGGTCGGTGCCACGCGCTCGATCGTCGTGCGCAGCTGGTTCATCGGATGCGACTTGCCGATCAGCTCCGGGAAGTCCGACGAACGGCGCCGAAGTTCGGACACTTCGCGCTTGAGCTTGGAGGTCTCGAGCGCGCGCTCGGCGACGAGAACCAGCCGGTCGGCCTTGAACGGCTTCTCGATATAGTCGTAGGCGCCGCGTCGGATGGCGGAGACGGCCGTCTCGATGTTGCCGTGGCCCGAGATCATCACCACCGGCACCTCGGGGTGCTGGGACTTGATGGCGTCGAGGAGATCCAGCCCGTCGAGCTTCGAGCCTTGCAGCCAGATGTCGAGGAAGATCAGCCGAGGCACTCGGTCGGCGATCGCGGCGAGCGCGGTGTCGGAATTGGATGCGATGCGCGCCTCATGACCTTCATCCTCAAGGATGCCAGCCACGAGTTCGCGGATATCGGCTTCGTCATCGACGATCAGGATGTCCGATGCCATCAGTCCTCGCTGCGTCCTGTTGCGTTCAGGTTCTTGTTGTCAAAAGGCTCGCGGCCGGGCTGAGATGCGGCGGGCAGGCGGACGCGCACGAGTGCGCCTCCCTCCTCGCCCGGTGCATCGTCGAGCTCGATCGCTCCCCCGTGTTCTTCGACGATCTTGCGGACGATGGCGAGGCCGAGCCCCGTCCCCTTCTCGCGCGTCGTCATATAGGGCTCGAGAAGCCGTTCGCGATCCTCTTTCGGAAATCCGCGCCCGTTGTCGATGATCTCGACGACGTGCTCGCCTTCTCCGGCGCGAGTGCGAACCGTGATCCGTCCACCACCGCCCTCACGCGTTTCCACGGACTCGACGGCGTTCTTCACGAGATTGCCGAAGGCCTGGCTCAGCAGGCGGATGTCGTAGGAACCCGAGAGCGGCGCATCGCAGAAGTCTGTCTCGAAGGAGATGCCATGATCGCCCATCTCGCGCATGAAGACGGCCTCGCGCAGCGCTTCGTGAAGGTCGCGGTCTTCCATCCTGGGCTTTGGCATGCGTGCAAAGGTCGAGAACTCGTCGACCATGCGTCCTATGTCGGAGACCTGCCGGATGATCGTGTCGATGCAGCGGTCGAAGACGTCGCGGTCGCCCTCGACGACCTTGCCGTAGCGGCGGCGGATGCGCTCGGCCGAAAGCTGGATCGGCGTCAACGGGTTCTTGATCTCGTGGGCAATGCGCCGCGCAACGTCCGCCCAGGCGCTCGACCGCTGCGCTTCGACGAGGTCGGTGATATCGTCCAGCGTCACAACGCTCGAATGCGTGCCGTCCTGCCCCCCTTCGGAGGTGACGCGGATATCGAGCACGCGGTCCCGCTGCTTGATCTGCTCCTGGTATTCGGCCTTGCGAGAATGGCTTGCAGCCTCGTGGATCGCGGCGATACCCGGATAAAGCTCTGCGAGCTGACGCCCCACGGCGTCCGCTGATCGCACCTGCAGGATGCGCTCGGCAGACGGGTTCATCATCGAGATGGTGCCTTCGCGGGTGACGCCGATGACGCCGGCGGTCACGCCCGAAAGCACAGCCTCCGTGAATCGGCGGCGCTCGTCGATCACGTCCTTGGCGCTGATCAGCTCCGAGCGTTGAGAGCGAAGCTGGCGGATCATGTTGTTGAATGTGTTGGACAATGAGCCGACGTCGCCGTCGGACGCGCGCACCGGAACGGAAATGGAGAGGTTGCCGGCCGACACCTCGTCCGCAGCTCCGATCAGGAGGCGGATCGGGCGCACCAGACGATCGGCAACCCCGATGCCTGTCCAGATCGCCGAGAGAAGAACGATCAAGGTGATGCCGAGATAAAGAAGCGCGAAGGCGATCTGCAGGCCGAAGCGGTTCGCTTCCAGCGAGGAATACTCCGCCGTTCGCTCCTCCATCATCCGCATCGCGCCGATCACCTCGGGATCCACGGCGCGCACGGTGTAGAGGTAGACGTCGCCGAACTGCTGGAGCCGCGTGACTGCGCCGACGAGATTGGTCACGCCCGGCGGAATGAAGACGAGATTGCCTTCCGAAGCCTGATCGAGCGCGTCCGTCGGAGGCACGGGCAGCGGGCGCTCCACTGGAACGTCCGCGCGCAGGAAGGGCGTGCCGTCCTCGCGCAGGAGCTGCGCGCCGAGCAGCGAACGTCCCCTCGCCTGCTCCGTCATCAGCTGTTGGAAGCCGGTGCGATCGAGATCGTAGAGACGCCTCTGCGAGGACAGGTCATAGGCCATCGACAGGGTCGAGCCCTGCAGGTTGCGTGCATTCTCGTTCACGTAGGCGCGTGCGACAGAGATGGAGGAATCGACGATCGCCCGCGTTCGGATCTCGAACCAGCGGTCGAGCCCGAGATCCAGCGTAATACCGGCGACGATCGCAACGAGAAGCGCCGGCAGCGCGGCGACGATCGAGAACAGCGCGACGATGCGCACATGCAGGCGCGAGGCTGCCTTGCCTTCGCTGCGCGCCCGCACCATCCGTGCGACTTCACGGAAGATCAGCGCGCACAAGAGAAAGACGAAGCCGCCGTTCACCACGCTGGCGACCGTCACCACCGTGTCGGTCGGCGCGATAGGCGTCAGCCCCATCAGCACGACGAAGGAGATCGCCCCCGTGACCAGCGCGCCGGCCACCGCGAGGAGGCCGGGCACCAGCATGAAGCGGCGCCGTTCACGCAGAAAGGGCAGTTCGCCTTCGGTCTGGATCGGTTGAGCCGTCATGACCCGCCATTGAGAGACTCGCGAGCGAGCGAGTCGCCGTGGACGACTCAATCGCTTGAGTGGCAGGTTTGCAACGCATTGCGGTGAGAATGCAACGACGCCGAAGATTTTTTAGCGAACCGAGCGAACAACCATCACGTCGAGATCGCGAATCTTCTTTCGCAGCGTGTTGCGGTTGACGCCGAGAAGATCGGCGGCCTTCACCTGGTTTCCACGTGTCGCGGCCAGCGCGGCCGCGATCAGCGGATACTCCACCTCGCGCAGAATCCGGCTGTGGAGCCCGGGCGGCGGCAAATCGCTGCCGAAGGAAAGGAAGTAATCTGCAAGATAGCGCTCAACCGAGGCCGAGAGGTCGATCGGCTTGCCGCTCTCGCCCTCCTCCTGGCTCGGCTTAGCGAAGTCGCTCGCGATCTCGTGTTCGACAAGGGCCGCGGAAATCTCTTCCTGCGGGTAGAGCGCGGCTAGGCGCCGCACGAGGTTTTCCAACTCGCGCACATTGCCTGGCCAGGCGTAGCGGCGCATCACGTCGAGCGCGCCCTGGCTCAACGTCTTGCGGGGAAGCCCTTCCTTCTGCACCGCGGCGAAGAAGTGGCGCGAGAGATCCGGCAGGTCTTCGATGCGCTCGCGCAGCGGCGGCAGGCGCAGCGGCACCACGTTGAGGCGGTAGAAGAGGTCTTCGCGGAACAGGCCGCGCTGGATGAGCTGTCGCAGGTCCTTGTTGGTCGCGGCCACGATGCGCACGTCTGTGGCGATCGCGGTGCGCCCGCCCACCACCGTGTATTCACCCTGCTGGAGAACGCGCAGGAGGCGCGTCTGCGCTTCCATCGGCATGTCGCCGATCTCGTCGAGGAAGAGCGTGCCCCCCTCCGCCTGCTCGAAGCGCCCGCTGGCGCGGGCCTGCGCCCCGGTGAAGGCGCCCTTCTCGTGGCCGAAGAGTTCGGATTCGATGAGGTCGCGGGGGATCGCCGCCATGTTGATCGCGACGAAAGGCCCCTTCCGGCGACGGCCGTAGTCATGAAGCGCCCGCGCGACAAGCTCCTTGCCGGTGCCGGACTCGCCGGTGATCAGGACAGTCAGGTCCGTCTGCATCATGCGCGCCAGCGCGCGGTAGATGTCCTGCATCGCCGGCGAGCGGCCGACGAGCGGCATCGCCTCGCCGCCCTCCTCCCCAGCTTCGCTGAGCTGCGCTTTTTTCGGCTCGGACAGGGCCCGGCGCACGATCGAGACGACTTCTGACAGGTCGAAGGGCTTGGGGACATAGTCATACGCCCCGCGCTCGGACGCCTTCACCGCAGTCATGAAGGTGTTCTGCGCACTCATCACGACGACCGGCAGATTCGGCCGGGAATTGCGGAATTTCGGCAGCATGTCGAAAATGTTGCCGTCCGGCATGAGGACGTCGGTGATCACAAGATCGCCGTCGCCCGCCGCGATCCAGCGCCAGAGCGTCGCGATGTTGGAGGTGACGCGCACCTCGTAGCCCGAGCGCAGCAGCGCTTGCGAAAGAACAGTACGGATCGCGGCATCATCATCCGCGACCAGGATCTGGGCGTTGGCCATCAGTCGGCTCTCCTCGTCGCGCGGTCCTGCCGCGCCGGCTCGGCGTCTTTCTCTTCAGTCCAGGCCGGCATCAGCA
Organism: Aureimonas mangrovi; assembly: GCF_014058705.1. NCBI lineage: Bacteria > Pseudomonadati > Pseudomonadota > Alphaproteobacteria > Hyphomicrobiales > Aurantimonadaceae > Aureimonas > Aureimonas mangrovi. Next base: position 1,827,785 of record NZ_CP059692.1, on the reverse strand, counting down.
CGCGGAACGCGGTGTGCCCCGGCTGGGATTCACATTCGATGACCCCGCCGTGATCGCCGACGATCTTGGCCACAAGCGCGAGGCCGAGACCCGAGCCGCTGGGCTTGGTCGTCACGAACGGGTCGAAGATGTTCTCGCGGATGTCGTCGGGCACGCCAGCGCCATTGTCCTCGACGGTGAACTCCAGCGGCAGCGTGATACGCTTGCGCGAGCCAGGCACGGAGAGGCGCACGCCGGGGCGGAAGGCCGTGGTCAGGCGGATTTCGCCGCCATCGACGCCCGCCGTCGCCTCACTGGCATTCTTCAACAGGTTCAGGAACACCTGCACGAGCTGATCGCGATTGGCATAGACCGGCGGCAGCGAGGGGTCGTAGACCTCCTGAATGCGGATGCCGCGTGCGAACCCGCTCGTTGCCAGCGTCTTCACGTGCTCCAGCACCGAATGGATGTTGACCGCCGAGCGCTCGATCGGCCGTTGATCTGAGAAGACCTCCATCCGGTCGACGAGCTTCACGATGCGCTCGCTTTCCTCCTGGATGAGGCGTGTCAGCACGCGATCGTCGTCGCTCGCCGCCGCCTCGAGAAGCTGCGCGGCGCCTTTGATGCCGGAGAGCGGATTGCGGATTTCGTGGGCGAGCATCGCCGCAAGGCCGGTCACGGAACGTGCGGCTGAGCGATGCGTCAGCTGCCGGTCCATCTTCGCGGCGATCGAGCGAAGCTGGATCATCAGGACGACGTTGGGCGAGGCGTCCGAGAGCCGCGAGACGTAGAGATCCACGATCCGCTCCGCCCCGAGGCGCGGCGATGAGAGATCGACGCGGTACTCGCTGATGCGCGAGGATTCGCTGCGCACCTGCTCGACGAGCGTGAAGAGCGGGCTGTCTGCGGGAATGAAGTCGCCGAGCTTGCGACGGCGAAGATAGTCCGCGCCGGCGCCGAAGAACTGCTCCGCATCCGAGTTGGCGAAGACAAAGCCACCCTCGGGATCAATCACGACGACGGGGTGCGGCAGAGCGTTCAAGACGCTGGCGTGGTCTGGTTCAGGGGCGGTGGACACGGCGGTCAGGCGGCCTGTTTCTGTGCGGGAGCGCCCGCGGTTTCGAGATCGGCGAGCGAGAGGCCGCCGAGCAGGGACAGGAGCGAGGCGGTCACGACGGCCGGATCGGCCGTGCGCATGAGCGCCGCTCGGGCCGAAGTCGCATCGCTCCGCATGCGGGACGCCGCGCGGTCGAGATACCAGCCGAGATGCTTGCGTGCGTGGCGCAGTCCCGCAACTTCGCCATAGTGGGAGAGCATCGAATCGTAATGAGCCGCGACGAACTCGCCGGCGTCGATGCCGGCCAGCACATCCACGGAAATCTCTCCAGCCGCGAGCCCCGGCAGCCAGGGTCGCCCGCATGCGCCGCGCCCGATCATGACAGCGTCAGCGCCGCTCGCGCTTCGTGCAAGGCAAACCGACGCGAACTCGGCAATGTCTCCGTTGATCACCAGCGGGATGTCGATCACCTCGCGCACGCGGGCTACAGCATTCCAGTCCGCTTCGCCTTCGTAGAACTGTTCGCGCGTGCGGCCGTGCACCGTCACCATTCGCGCGCCGGCCTCCTGGGCGCCGCGCGCCAGGAAAGGCGCGTTGATAGACGCTGCATCCCAGCCGAGACGCATCTTCACCGAAACGGGGACGTCGCCCGCGCCCGCGACCGTCGCTTCTATGATGCGAAGCGCAAGATCGGGCTCGCGCATCAGCGCCGATCCGGATAGGCCACCGACGACCTTCTTGGCGGGACAGCCGAAATTGATATCGATCAGATCGGCGCCCTCGCCCGCGAGAAGCCTCGCCGCCTCCCCCATCGCGCGCGGTTCGCGGCCGGCAAGTTGCACAGCATGGACGCCCTCGCCATCCGCCATCGCGCGCCGCCGGCTCTCTATGCTGCGGCGCAGCAATTCCCCGCTGGCCACCATCTCCGAAAAGACGAGCCCGGCCCCGAATCGCCGTGCAAGGCGACGAAATGGCACGTCGGTGATACCCGACAGCGGAGCGAGAAGCACCCGGTTGCGAATCTGCACAGAACCAACGCAAAAGCCTGATGGGCGAGCATCGCGCGACGCCCGTCCCATGCCCTCCGACGGCTCGACTGATGTGTCTTTGACCAGCATGATTGGACCTTATCGCGGCATGCCCAAAATACAAGCATGAATGGGTGCGCTGCACCGTAGCTATTGCATGGCAGCCTTGCTTTTTTGACGTAGATGTCTGTGGGGTGCCGGTCGTGAGAACGGAGCCGAAGCCTTGAGTGAAATGCCTAAGATCGCAGCGGTAATCGTGGCGGCCGGTCGGGGCACGCGCGCTGGCTCCCCATCGCTGCGCCCCAAACAGTATCGCGAGATCGGCGGCGAGCCGGTACTCTCGCACACACTTCGCGCGATCCTCCGAGTGCCGTCGATCGGCTCAGTCGTGGTCGTCACGCATCCGGAGGATGCCGCGCTTTTCGAAGACTGCTCCGGGCGCCATGACCGGCAGCGCCTGGAGCGTGTCGATGGTGGTGCCTCGCGGCAGGAGTCGGTACGGCTGGGGCTTCTCGCACTTCGGAAGGCAGAGCCGGACATCGTGATCATTCATGACGCGGCCCGGCCTTTCGTGGACACGGCGTTGATCGAGCGCGTTGTGGCGGCTGTCGATCCGAGGTCGGGCGCTCTCCCCGCGCTCGCTGTCGCTGATACGCTGAAGAAGACGGCACAGGGTGTCGTCACCGGGACCGTCGACCGCACGAGCCTCTACGCAGCGCAGACGCCACAAGGCTTCCCCTTTGCCGCGATCCTCGAGGCGCACGAGCAGGCCGCTGCCGCCGGGCGCGCGGACTTCACCGACGATGTCGCGGTGGCCGAATGGGCGGGGCTGCCGGTGCGGATCGTGGAAGGCTCGGCTGCCAACACCAAATTGACGACGGCGGCCGATCTCATCGCCGCAAAGGAACGACACTTGGAAGGAAATGCGCAAGTGGATCCGCGCACCGGCAACGGCTACGATGTTCACCGCCTCGTGCCGGGAGATCATGTCTGGCTCTGCGGTGTGAAAATTGCGCACGACCAGACGCTGGACGGCCATTCGGATGCCGATGTCGGGCTGCATGCGCTGACCGATGCGCTCTTGGCGACCTGTGGCGCAGGCGATATCGGCGATCACTTCCCGCCGAGCGACCCGCAGTGGAAGGGCGCATCCTCCGACATCTTCGTGCGCCATGCAGCTGCGGTCGTGCGTCAGAAGGGCGGACGCATCGCCAATGCCGACGTGACGCTGATATGCGAGGCACCGAAGATCGCCGCCCATCGCGGCGCCATGCGCGAGGCGATGGCCGACATGCTCGGCATCGCGCTCGACCGCGTGTCCGTGAAGGCGACCACCAACGAGACGATCGGTTTCATCGGGCGGCGCGAGGGCATCGCGGCGATCGCGACTGCGAGCGTCGTTTATCCGGGAGATCCGTCGTGACCGATCCGCAAACGCTCGCCGATACCGCGACCCGCATTGTGGCGCGCAGCGCCGAAAGCGGCCTGATGGTCGCAACGGCCGAGTCCTGTACCGGAGGCCTCGTCGCCGGGTTCCTGACGGACGTCCCGGGTTCCTCTGCGGCGCTCGAACGCGGCTTCGTCACCTACTCCAATGCTGCGAAGGCGGACCTTCTCCGCATCGATCCGGCCTTGATCGATCGCGAGGGAGCGGTTTCGGAAGCCGTCGCACGTGCGATGGCTTCGGGCGCTCTCGCCCATTCCCGCGCAGCGATTGCCGTTTCGGTTACGGGCGTCGCCGGGCCGGGCGGCGGCAGCGCGGCAAAACCCGTCGGCCTGGTCCATTTCGGGGCGGCGCGCGGTGACCGGATCCTCCATCGCGAGACGCGCTTCGGCGATATCGGACGGCGGGAAATCAGGCTCGCGAGCGTGGCCGTCGCTTTCGAGTTAATCGAGACGCTGATGGACGCCGGACCCGTCTGAAGCGTCAGGCGCCGACGGCCGCGGCCCCTGGCCCACGCCCGTAGATTGCATCTGCCCGCTCTTCGAACGCCGTTGTGAAACGGCGGAAGGCGTAGTCGAACATCGAGCCGACGAGGAGGCCAAGTGTGCGGCTCTTGAACTCGTAGTCGATGAAGAAGCGAACGGAACACCCGCCTGGCGCCTCTTCGAACGCCCAGCGATTGTCGAGATATCGAAACGGCCCGTCGACATAGGTAACGTCGATCCGGTCTTCCGCCGGCCTGAGAAGCACCTGCGAGGCAAAGGTCTCGCTGATCATCTTGTAGGCCACCGTCATATCGGCAACGAGGAGCGTCTTGTCGCCCTTCTCACGGCGCGAGCGCACGGTCAACGCCCGGCAGAGCGGCAGGAATTCGGGGTACCGTTCGACATCGGCAACGAGATCGAACATCTCGCGCGGGCTGTGAGCGACGGTGCGCGTCGTCTCGAACTTCGGCATGCCGTCAGGCCGCGACGCGGCGCGCGAGCCGGGCCGCCTTCAGCTTCTCGAAATCGTCGCCCGCGTGGTGCGAGGAGCGCGTGAGCGGGCTGGATGCGACGACGAGGAAGCCTTTCGTGTAAGCCACGGTCTCGAAGGACTTGAATTCCTCCGGAGTCACGTAGCGCTTGACCGGGTGGTGCTTGCGCGTCGGCTGGAGGTACTGACCGATGGTGATGAAATCGACATCCGCCGAACGCAGATCGTCCATCAACTGCAGAACCTCGTTCCGCTCTTCCCCGAGCCCGACCATGATGCCGGACTTGGTGAAGATCGTCGGGTCGAGTTCCTTCACCCGCTGAAGCAGCCGGATGGAGTGGAAGTAGCGTGCGCCGGGGCGCACCGTCAGATAGTTCGATGGCACCGTTTCGAGATTGTGATTGAAAACGTCCGGCTTGGCGGCAACCACTACCTCGAGCGCGCCGGGCTTGCGGAGGAAGTCGGGCGTCAGGATCTCGATCGTCGTACCGGGCGCGGCCGCACGGATCGCCCGAATCGTGCGCGCGAAATGTTCAGCACCGCCATCGGCGAGATCGTCCCGATCGACGGAGGTGATGACGACGTGATGGAGGCCCATGGCGGCAACGGCGCGGCCTACGCTGGCCGGCTCGTCATCGTCCAGCGCATGCGGCATGCCGGTGGCGACGTTGCAGAAGGCGCAGGCCCTGGTGCAGATGCCGCCCATGATCATGAACGTCGCGTGCTTCTTCTCCCAACATCCTCCGATGTTGGGGCAGCCCGCCTCCTCGCAGACCGTAACCAGCCTGTTCGATTTGACGATCTCGCGGGTCTCGAAATAGCCCGCGGAAACCGGAGCTTTCACCCGGATCCAGTCCGGCTTCGGCAGCACTTCGGTATCGGGCCGATGCGCCTTTTCCGGATGGCGCGGCCGGGGCGAGGCCCCGGCCGGCGTGCGTGTGTCTATCAGCGTAACCATCGGACCCTATTTACGAACGGTCCGACGGCGATGCAATCGTGTCAGACCCTGCGGCCCCGGAAGGCCCGGAAGATGGCGATCAGCAGACAGGCGCCGATGAAGCCGACAATCAGATAGGCAAGTGAGAACGACGCTCCGGCCTGCAGGTCGATAAGGCCGAAGAGGCCGAGGATGAAGTTCAGGACGATCGCGCCCACGATGCCCAGAATGATGTTCATGAAGATGCCCATGTCGCTCTTCATGAACTGCTCGGCGAGCCATCCTGCGATGCCACCGACGATGATTGCTGCCAGCCAACTCATATTTCGCTCCTGCAAAGGCGTTATGCTCTGCGGGAGAAGATGGAGGAGTTCGCAAATGCGGCAAGGCCGCCGCATTTGAAACAGATGTGTTTTCGAAGCGCAAAAGCGTCAGACGGGCGCCGGCGCCCGCCTTTCCCTGCTTACATGTGGATGACGCGGCCATAGGCGTCGAGAACGCTTTCATGCATGGTCTCCGACAAGGTCGGATGCGGGAAGACGGCGTGCATCAACTCCTGCTCGGTCGTTTCCAGCCCCATCGCTACGACGAAGCCCTGGATCAGCTCCGTGACTTCGGCGCCCACCATATGGGCGCCCAGAAGCTCGCCGGTCTTTGCGTCGAAGATCGTCTTCACCAGCCCTTCGGGTTCGCCGAGCGCAATCGCCTTGCCATTGCCCTGGAACTTGAACCGGCCGACCTTCACCTCGCGCCCCTCTTCCTTGGCTTTCGCCTCGGTCAGGCCAACGCTCGCGATCTGCGGCTGGCAGTAGGTACAACCGGGAATCTGCGTCTTCTTCATCGGGTGTGTCTCGAGCCCTTTGATGGCTTCGACGCAGATCGTGCCCTCGTGCTCAGCCTTGTGGGCCAGCATCGGCGCCCCGGCGACGTCGCCAATGGCGTAGACGCCCTCGACATTGGTGCGCCCGGCGCCGTCCACCTGGACGATGCCGCGCTCGATCTTGACGCCGACGCCCTCGAGGTTGAGCCCCTCGGTGTTGCCCTGCACGCCCACCGCAGAGATCAGGTGATCGGCCTTGAGCGTCTGTGTCTTGCCGCCGACTTCGACCGACACCTCGACGCCGCCTGCGCCCTTCGTCACCTTCGAGACCTTGGCGTCCGTTAGAATCTTCAGGCCCTGCTTTTCGAACTGCTTGCGGGCCGTCGCCGCGATCTCGGCGTCCTCGACGGGCAGAATCTGCGGCAGGAGCTCGACGACCGTCACGTCGGCTCCCATCGTGCAATAGAACGAAGCAAATTCGATGCCGATCGCGCCTGAGCCCATGACGATCAGCGATTTCGGCATGGCCTTCGGCTTCATCGCCTCGAAATAGGTCCAGATGCGCTCGCCGTCGGGCTCGATGCCCGGCAGGACGCGCGGGCGCGCCCCGGTCGCGACGATGACGTGCTTGGCCGTGTAGCTGCCGTGGCCCAGCACACCTTTCGGCACCGGGTTCTGCGGCTCAACCACCGGCTTCGTGGCATCACCGACCTCGACCTCGACGGGGCCGCCCTTTCCGGCCTTGGTGATTTTGGCCTCGCCCCAGATGACGTCGACCTTGTTCTTCTTCAGAAGGAAGCCGACGCCGCCGTTGAGCTGGGCGGACACCCCGCGCGAACGCTTGACGACGGCCGCGATGTCGAAGCTCGGCTTCTCGATCTTAAGTCCGTAGCTCTCGCCATTTTCGGCATAGTGGAAGATCTCGGCGGAGCGCAGCAGTGCCTTTGTCGGGATACAGCCCCAGTTGAGGCAGATGCCGCCGAGATGCTCACGCTCCACCACAGCGGTCTTGAAGCCGAGCTGGGCGGCGCGGATCGCCGCGACGTAGCCGCCCGGTCCGCCGCCGATGACGATGATGTCGTAGGTTTCAGCCATCGATCCCGCTCTCCGTCAGACCAGCATGCTCATGGGCTGCTCGATGAAGCCCTTGAACGCGGACAGGAGCTCGGCCCCGAGCGCACCATCCACCGCGCGGTGGTCAGTGGACATCGTCACCGACATCACCGTCGCGACCTCGATGGCGCCGTTCTTGACGACGGCGCGCTCCTCACCCGCGCCAACAGCGAGGATCGTCGCGTGCGGCGGGTTGATGACGGCCGAGAAGTTCTTGATCCCGAACATTCCGAGATTCGAAACAGCCGTCGTTCCGCCCTGGTACTCTTCGGGCTTCAGCTTGCGCGAACGCGCCCGCTTGGCGAGATCCTTCATCTCGTTGGATATAGTCGACAACGTCTTCTCGTCGGCGCGGCGGATGATTGGCGTGATCAGCCCGCCCGCGATCGCGACGGCGACGCCGACATCGGCGTGTCGGTGGCGCAGGATCGCGGTCTCGGTCCACGAGGCGTTGGCATCGGGCACAGCCTTCAGCGCCAGTGCCATCGCCTTGATGACCATGTCGTTGACGGATAGCTTGTAGGCGGGCTTCTCGCCCGCTTCGGTCTTCACCGTCGGCGCCGCCTCATTCAGCTGCTTGCGGAGCGCCAGCAGCGCGTCCAGCTCACAGTCGAGCGAAAGATAGAAGTGCGGAACCGTCTGCTTGGATTCCACCAGTCGGCGCGCGATCGTCTTGCGCATTCCGTCGTGCGGGATCTCCTCGTAGGAGCCGTCGGGGAACAGCTTGCGGATCTGCTCGTCGCTCTGCCCCTTCGGCGCCGCTGCCGGGGCCTTGCCCGCATCCCCCGCGGCTGGAGCCGCCTTCGCGTCCGAAGCCGGGGCCTTGGCGCCGCCGCCCTTGGCCGCAGCCTCGACATCCGCCTTCACGATGCGTCCGTTCGGGCCGCTACCCGTCAGGGAGGCGAGATCGACGCCGGCATCCTTTGCGATCCGGCGGGCCAGCGGTGAGGCGAAGACGCGCGAGCCCTTCTCGCCCGAGGGTGCGGGCGAGACGGCCGGAGCCGTGCTCTTGCCGCCCTCGGAGGCCGAGGCGGTCGACGGCGCACGAGCCTCGGGCTCGCCGGCTGACTCCTGCGAGGCCACCGCATCGTCCGCCTTGGCATTGCCTGCCGGCGCCTCTGCGCTGGCCGCCTCCGACGCGTCTTCACCCTCCCCGGCGAGGATGGCGATCACGGCGTTGACTTTCACGCCTTCCGAGCCCGCCGGGACGACGATCTTGGCGACCGTCCCCTCGTCGACGGCCTCTACCTCCATCGTCGCCTTATCGGTCTCGATCTCGGCGATCACATCCCCCGAGGAGACCTTGTCGCCCTCCTTGACGAGCCATTTGGCGAGGTTGCCCTCTTCCATCGTCGGCGAGAGGGCGGGCATCGTGACATTGATCGGCATGGCGCGAAGGCTCCTCGCTCAGTCCCGGTAGCAGACGGCTTTCACCGCCTCGATGACTTCCTTGACGGAAGGCAGCGCCAGCTTTTCCAGATTGGCCGCATAGGGCATCGGCACGTCCTTGCCGCAGACCCGCAGGACCGGCGCGTCGAGATGATCGAAGGCGCGCATCATCAGCTGCGAGGCGATTTCGGCGCCGACCGAGCTTTGCGGATAGCCTTCCTCGACCGTCACGCAGCGATTGGTCTTCTGAACCGAACGCACGATGGCGCCGACATCCATCGGACGGATGGTGCGAAGGTCGAGAACCTCGGCGTCGATCCCCTCCTTGGCCAGTTCCTCGGCGGCTGCAACCGAGTAGGTCATGCCGATGCCGAAGGAGACGATCGTGACGTCCGTGCCCTTGCGGTGCACGCGCGCCTTGCCGATCGGCACCGTCCAGTCGTCGAGCTCGGGCACTTCGAAAGAATGGCCGTAGAGAATCTCGTTCTCGAGGAAGATGACCGGATTCGGATCGCGGATCGCGGACTTCAACAAGCCCTTGGCGTCGGCCGCTGTGTAGGGCTGGACGACCTTGAGGCCCGGAATGTGGCTGTACCAGGCGGCGTAGTCCTGGCTGTGCTGGGCCGCAACGCGCGCCGCCGCCCCGTTCGGCCCACGGAAGACGATCGGCGAGCCCATCTGGCCGCCCGCCATGTAGAGCGTCTTGGCCGCCGAATTGACGATCTGGTCGATCGCCTGCATCGCGAAGTTGAACGTCATGAACTCGACGATCGGCCGCAGGCCCGCAAAGGCCGCGCCGACGCCGAGGCCGGTAAAGCCGTGCTCGGTGATCGGCGTGTCGACGACGCGCCTGTCGCCGAATTCCTCCAGAAGGCCCTGGCTGATCTTGTAGGCGCCCTGATACTCGGCGACCTCTTCGCCCATCAGGAACACATTCTCGTCGCGCCGCATCTCCTCGGCCATCGCATCGCGAAGAGCCTCGCGCACGGTCTGCGTCGACATCTTGGTCCCCTCGGGCACCTCCTGCTTGTCGCCGTCGACATCCTTGGGAGCGGGGTGGGAAAGCCCCTGCGCGGGCGCCTTGTCAGCTTTCTTCTCCGCCTCACGCGAAGCGCCGGTCTCACCCTTGTCGGCCTGCGGATCGTTGGCGGTCTCGCCGACCGGCTGGCTCTGCTCCTTCTTCGGAGCCGCGACATCGTCCGCGCTCTCGCCTTCGCCGATGAGAACAGCGATCGGCGTGTTGACCTTCACGCCTTCCGTGCCGGCCTCGATCAGAATCTTGCCGAGCTTGCCTTCATCGACGGCCTCGACCTCCATCGTCGCCTTGTCGGTTTCGATCTCGGCGATCACATCGCCGGAGGCGACGTCGTCGCCTTCCTGCTTGAGCCATTTGGAAAGGGTGCCCTCCTCCATCGTCGGGGAGAGGGCGGGCATCAGGATTTCAGTCGGCATGACGCCCTCCTTACTCTGCAGCCTGCGGAATTTCGTCCGCATAGATGTCGGTCCACAGCTCCGAGACATCCGGCTCGGGGTCGTTCTGCGCGAACTCGGCCGAATCGGCGACGACGTCGCGCACGTCCTTGTCGATGCCCTTGAGCTCGTCCTCGGAAAGGCCGTGCTCTTCCATCAGGCGCTGCTTGACCTGCTCGATCGGGTCCGACTCGGAGCGCATCTTCTGCACTTCGTCGCGCGAACGGTACTTCGCGGGATCCGACATCGAGTGGCCGCGATAGCGGTAGGTCATCATCTCAAGGATGATCGGCCCCTCGCCCGAACGGCAGTGTTCTGTCGCAAGGTCGCCGGCGGCCTTCACCGCACGCACATCCATACCGTCGATCTGAATGCCGGGGATCCTGAAGGAGATGCCGCGGTGGGCGAAATTCGTCTCGGCGCTGGCGCGCTTGACCGACGTGCCCATGGCGTACTGGTTGTTCTCGATCACGTAGATCACCGGCAGCTTCCACAACGAGGCCATGTTGAAGCTCTCGTAGACCTGGCCCTGGTTGGCCGCGCCGTCGCCGAAATAGGTGACCGACACATTGTCGTTGCCGCGGTAGCGGTTAGCGAACGCGAGGCCCGTTCCGAGCGGAACCTGTGCACCGACGATGCCGTGGCCGCCGTAGAAGTTCTTCTCCTTCGAGAACATGTGCATCGAGCCGCCCTTGCCCTTCGAGTAGCCTGAACGGCGCCCCGTGAGCTCGGCCATGACGCCGCGCGCCTCCATGCCGGTGGCCAGCATGTGCCCGTGATCGCGATAGGCGGTGATGACCTGATCGCCATCCTTCAACGCCATCTGCATACCGACGACGACCGCTTCCTGGCCGATGTAGAGATGGCAGAAGCCGCCAATGAACCCCATGCCGTAGAGCTGGCCGGCCTTCTCCTCGAACCGGCGGATGAGCAGCATGTCCCGGTAGGCGGACAGCTCTTCATCCTTCGAGAAGGTCGCCGGCTTCGGCGTTTCGAGCCGCTCCAGCGTCTTTACGATCTCGGGTGTCTTGTCTTCCTGCGCGCGGGCGGCACCTGCGCCCTTCTGCTTCGTAGCGGCCATGCAGCGCTCCTGTGCTCGACCGACCTGTCGCAAGGCCGTCTCGGAGCGGAACTATACTGCTGAAGAGGCGCTCGGCAAGCGTCCGTTTTCGATAAACTTAGTCTCGGTTAAATGATGCGACGCACCATGATTTAACTTCAAACCGGCTTAAAAGGCCCTATCGCAGGATCACGATCTCGTCCGCGGCACCGTAGTTCAGGCTGCGGCGCGCGCGTTCATCGATCATGTCGCGCTCCAGCGTGCCATCGTGAAGCAGGCGAACACGCTGCTCCATCGCCTCGCGCTCCTTGGTGACTCGCTTGAGTTCGGCCTCGCGCAGCGCCAGCGTCGCGGTCAGTTCCGCCTTCGCATCGAGGCCGTAGCGTCCGCTTTGGGCCTGCAACGAGAGATAGCCGAGAAAAGCGAGCGCGATCGTCGGCACGACGAGCCGTCCGAGCCGTGTGGTCCGCTTCTGTCTGGTGCGCATGGGAGACCCTTCTCGCTGGATAGCCAGAAGAGCACGACCGGCGTTAAATCCCGGTTAAGCATGCGGCGGAGGCACCTGCCCCCGCAGCATGGATCGGCGTGAAGCTTCAGGCGCGCGAACGCAGGATCGAGCGCCCGGCGTAGACCGCCTGATCACCCAGTTCCTCCTCGATGCGCAGGAGCTGATTGTACTTGGCGAGCCGATCCGAGCGGGCCAGCGAGCCCGTCTTGATCTGTCCGCAGTCGGTGGCGACCGCGAGGTCGGCGATGGTCGAATCCTCGGTCTCTCCCGAGCGATGCGACATCACGGCCGTGTAGCCGGCACGATGCGCAACGTTCACCGCGTCCAGGGTCTCGGTGAGCGTGCCGATCTGGTTGACCTTCACGAGGATGGAATTGGCGACGTTCTTGGCGATGCCTTCGCGCAGGCGCTCGGAATTGGTGACGAAGAGATCGTCGCCGACGAGTTGCACCTTGTCGCCGACCTTGGAGGTCAGCGTGCGCCAGCCCGCCCAGTCGTCCTCCCCCATGCCGTCCTCGATCGAGATGATCGGGTACTGTGCGCAGAGTTCGGCGAGATAGCCTGCCATCTCGTCCGCCATCAGCTTGCGACCTTCGCCTTCGAGATCATAGATCCCGTCCTTGAAAAACTCCGTCGCCGCGCAATCGAGCGCGAGATACACGTCCTCGCCAGGCTTGTAGCCGGCCTTCTCGATGGAGGCGCTGATGAAGTCGAGCGCTTCCTTCGGCGAGCCGAGGTTGGGGGCGAAGCCGCCCTCGTCGCCGACATTGGTGTTGTGGCCGGCGTCTTTGAGCGCCTTCTTCAGCGTGTGGAAGATCTCGGCGCCCATGCGCAGGCCCTCGCGGAAGCTCTCCGCGCCGACCGGCATGACCATGAATTCCTGGAAGTCGATCGGGTTGTCAGCATGCGCGCCGCCATTGATGATGTTCATCATCGGCACGGGCAGGACATGCGCGGATGCGCCGCCGACATAGCGGTAAAGCGGAAGACCGGCGGCCTCGGCGGCCGCCTTGGAGACGGCCAGCGAAACGCCCAAGATGGCGTTGGCGCCGAGCCGGCTCTTGTTCTTGGTGCCATCCAGCGAGCAGAGGACCTGGTCGATGCGAATCTGGTTCTCGGCCTCGAAACCGGCGATCGATTCGAGGATTTCGGTGTTGACCGCCTGCACGGCCTCGAGGACGCCCTTGCCGCCGTAGCGCTCGTCCTTGTCACGCAATTCCACGGCCTCGTGCGCACCTGTCGAGGCGCCCGAGGGAACGGCGGCGCGGCCCATCGAACCGTCCTCGAGGACGACGTCGACCTCGACGGTCGGGTTGCCACGGCTGTCGAGGATCTCTCGGGCGACGATGTCGATGATGGCGGTCATGCTGGTCCTTCCTGGAGCAAGGGGCGAGGCTCGGGCCGGCTCTTAGCCGAGAGACCGGCCTCGTGCATCTCTCTTATCGATTGAAAGACTTCGCGATCTCGTCGATCGCCTTCAGGCGCTTCAAGAGCTCCGGCATCGCGTCGAGCTGCACCATGTTCGGCCCGTCGGACGGTGCGTTGTCCGGATCCTCATGGGTCTCGATGAAAAGGCCTGCGACACCGACGGCCACGGCTGCGCGCGCGAGCGTCTCAACGAAGCGGCGCTCGCCGCCGGACGAGCCGCCCTGCCCGCCCGGTTGCTGCACCGAATGTGTCGCGTCGAAGACGACGGGCGCCCCGAGCCCTGCCATGATCGGCAGCGCCCGGAAGTCGGAGACGAGCGTGTTGTAGCCGAACGACGCACCCCGCTCGGTGAGGAGCACGTTCGGATTGCCGCTGTCCGTCACCTTCGCCGCGACGTTCTTCATGTCCCAGGGCGCCAGGAACTGGCCCTTCTTGATGTTCACGACGCGGCCGGTCTCGGCCGCCGCAACCAGAAGATCGGTCTGCCGGCACAGGAAGGCCGGGATCTGCAGGATGTCGCAGACCGCACCCGCCTCGCGGGCCTGCGCTTCGGTATGAATGTCGGTGAGAACCGGCAGGTCGAAGGTCCGGGCGACTTCCTCGAACACTGGCAGCGCGTCGGCGAGCCCGATGCCGCGACGACCGGAAAGGCTTGTGCGGTTCGCCTTGTCGAAGCTCGCCTTGAAGACGTAGCCGATGCCGAGATCGGACGTGATGCGCTTCATCCGCTCCGCGATCATCATCGCGTGGTCGCGGCTTTCCATCTGGCAGGGGCCGGCGATCAACGCGAAGGGCGCACGCTGGTCGAAAACGGCGCCTTTGGCCGTCACCGTCCCGTTCGCTGTCGTCATCGGCCGCACTCCTCGAAAGCGATGAAAGATTGGGGTCCCAGTGGGACGACGAGGCGCCCCTGCAACTCCCGCGCGTCGCGGGTGAAGGGGCGCACGGTTTCGAGCGAGCGTACCGCGACGACGATCCCTTCGAAGAACAGGCCGCGCGAAGCGTCTCGCTTCGCGCCGTAGCGCAGCGCCAGCGCATCGGGGGTAGCGACTTCCAGCATCGTGTCGCCGGCCTTCAGCGTCATGGCGAAGGAATCGGCGTCGATCTCCCGATCACCCGTCACGGTCTGGAGATAGTACTGGAAATCGGTCGGGTTCGGCTCGGAGAGAACGAGGCGGGCGATGCCAATCGCTCCGTTCTCGTGCGCGATCAGCGAGGAGCGGTCCGGCTTGAAGCTGTGGACCGATTGGCACGCGAAAAATGAAACGTCCGGCGCGCGCAGATCGCGGGCGAAAGCAAGCGCGAATTCCAGCCGGGCGCCCTTGCCATCCGGCGTCCTGAAGTCCCGTCCGAAATTCAGCCGCTCGCCGACACCATAACCTGCTTCCTCGAAATCCTGCGCATCGCCGTCGGCATCGTCCGAGCGAAGCGCGATCGCCGAGAAGGATGGCGTGCCGATCCGGAAGCGATGTGCCTGATCGCGTGCGACGAAGGCGTTGCCCGCCTTCGCGGCGGCCTCGCAGGTTTCGCGATGACCGACGGCCAGCGGCTCGATGAAACTGCCGTCCGCTAGGAAGACGCAGGCGTTCTCGGTGCCGAACGGATGCCGCGCGTCCGGCGCGACAGTAAAGCCGAGCGCGGTGAGGGCCGCACGCGCGCCCTCCAGCGTGTCGACCACGAAGACCGCATGGTCGAAGCGGCGCGCACTGCGCATCAGACGAGCCGCGAGCGTTCGACGGCCGCCTCGATGAAGGAGGCGAACAGCGGATGCGGCTCGAAGGGCCGCGACTTCAGCTCGGGGTGATACTGCACGCCGACGAACCACGGATGGTCCGGCAGCTCGACCGTTTCAGGCAGGAGCCCGTCGGGCGACATTCCGGCAAAGTTCATGCCGGCCGCCTCGAGCCGCTCGCGATAGGCGCGATTGACCTCGTAGCGGTGGCGATGGCGCTCGACGATATCGGTCGAGCCGTAGATTTCAGCGATCTTTGAGCCGGGCGCGAGGTCCGCATGGTAGGCGCCGAGGCGCATCGTGCCGCCGAGATCGCCCTCGGCCGCGCGCTGCTCTAGCTCGTTGCCCTTCAGCCATTCGGTCATCAGACCAACCACGGGCTCGGCCGCCGGACCGAACTCGGTCGAGCCGGCCTTTTCGATGCCGGCGAGCGAGCGGGCCGCCTCGATCACCGCCATCTGCATGCCGAAGCAGATGCCGAAATAGGGCACGTTGCGCTCACGCGCGAAGCGCGCAGCGAGGATCTTGCCCTCTGAGCCGCGTTCGCCGAAACCGCCGGGTACGAGGATGCCGTTGACCCGCTCCAGATACGGCGCGGGGTCTTCTTCCTCGAAGACCTGCGATTCGATCCAGTCGAGATTGACGCGCACGCGATTGGCGATGCCGCCGTGCTGAAGCGCCTCGATCAGCGACTTGTAGGCGTCCTTCAGCCCCGTGTACTTGCCCACGATCGCGATCGTGACCTCACCCTCAGGGTTGCGGATGCCGTCAACGACCTGGTGCCAACGCTGGAGCTGGGGCTTGGGCGCCGGATCGATTCCGAAGGCTGCCAGAACCTCGGTGTCGAGGCCTTCGCGGTGATAGGCGATCGGCACATCGTAGATTGTGGCGACGTCCAGCGCCTGGATCACGGCGGTTTCACGCACGTTGCAGAAGAGGCTCATCTTGCGGCGCTCCTCCTGCGGGATCGGGCGGTCCGCGCGCACGAGGAGGATGTCCGGCTGGATGCCGATGGAGCGCAGTTCCTTCACTGAGTGCTGCGTCGGCTTGGTCTTCAGTTCGCCCGCCGTCGGGATGTAGGGCATCAGCGTCAGGTGAACGTAGACGGCGCCGCCGCGCGGCAGATCGTTGCCGAGCTGGCGGATCGCCTCCATGAAGGGCATCGCCTCGATGTCGCCGACCGTACCGCCGATCTCGCAGAGGACGAAGTCATAGTCCTCGTTGCCCTCGAGGACGAATTCCTTGATCGCGTCCGTGACGTGGGGAATCACCTGCACGGTGGCGCCGAGATAGTCGCCGCGTCGCTCCTTGGCGATGATCTCCTTGTAGATCCGCCCGGTGGTGACGTTGTCCATCCGGTTGGCCGGGCGCCCCGTAAAGCGCTCGTAATGGCCGAGATCGAGATCGGTCTCGGCGCCGTCGTCGGTGACGAACACCTCGCCGTGCTGCGTCGGGCTCATCGTGCCGGGATCGACATTGAGGTAGGGATCGAGCTTGCGCAGCCTCACCCGGTATCCACGGGCCTGCAGCAGCGCGCCCAGCGCTGCCGATGCAATACCCTTGCCGAGTGAGGAGACCACGCCGCCGGTGATGAAGATATATCGCGCCATGGGCCCTCCCGATACCCGCTCGGGCGGGTTCGCGCCAGTCTGAAAATCGGCCAAAAACGAAGCGGGGCGCCGAACGCGCCCCGCTGGATGCAATCGATCGTGGCGAACGCCTTACTGGGCGGGCGCGGTCTGCTGGTTGCTCGGCTGTGCCGGTTCGGGAGAGCCGCCGACTGGAACGCCTTCATCCTGCGCGGGCGCGTTCGCCTCCGGCGCAGGCGTCGGCGCCGGGCTGGCAGGCTGGGACTGCGTTGCAGGCGCACCGCCTGCCGGCACGTCGATCGGAGCCGGCGCTTCTTCCTCCTCGGGCAGGCCGCCGAGCTGGTCGAGCAGCGAACCGCCGCCGGTCGCTGGCGCGCTCGTGCCGGCAGGCGCACCCGGAATACGGTCGAGGATATCGGTGCCGTCACCGCCGTAGCGGGCGAGAATCGCGAGCGCCATGGATGTGATGAAGAAGCCCGTCGCGAGAATCGCGGTCGCGCGGGTCAACGCGTTCGCCGCGCCACGGGCCGTCATCATGCCACCGCCACCGCCGCCGCCGATACCGAGCGCACCGCCTTCGGAGCGCTGGAGCAGGACCACGACGACGAGCGCGAGGACGATCAGGAGATGGATGACGATCAGAACGGTTTGCATCGGGACGGTTCGCGCGCACTTCTTGCAGGAGCTTGACGGGTCGCGCGCCTTCTACAGGAGCGTGTCCCCGATGCCAAACGGTTTGGTTTCGTGAGGGGCCTCAGCGGCCCGGCACGGCGTCGCATATCGCAATGAAATCGGCCGCCTTCAAGCTCGCGCCGCCGACCAGCGCGCCGCCGACCTCCGGCACGGCGAGGAGTTCAGCCGCGTTCGAGGGCTTCACCGAGCCGCCGTAGAGGATGCGGATCGCGCTGCCCTCGCCCTCGCCGAAACGCTCGACGAGCGTTCTGCGAATGAAAGCATGGACATCGCCCACATCCCCGGTGGTCGGCGTCTTCCCGGTTCCGATCGCCCAGACGGGCTCGTAGGCGATGACGGTGTTTTTGCTCCCCACCCCGTCCGGCAGCGAACTCGAAAGCTGGCCCGCGAGAACGTCCAGCGTATCGCCGGCCTCGCGCTCGCCTTCGGTCTCGCCGACGCAGACGATCGCCACGAGGCCCGAGCGCAATGCCGCCTCGACCTTGGCGCGCACCATCTCGCTCGTCTCGCCGTGATCGGCGCGCCGCTCGGAATGGCCGAGAATGACATGGGACGCGCCGGCATCGCGAAGCATTCCGGCCGCGATATCGCCGGTATGGGCGCCGCTGTCGCCGGCATGACAATCCTGCCCGCCCACCGCGAGGGCGCCGTCGGCGACCACGACCGCCGCGCAGAGGAGCGTCGCGGGCGGGCAGACCAGAAGCTCGCACCGGTCTGCGAGGCCGCTCGCCTCTCCGCGAAGAATTTCCACCTCCGCAAGCTGGCTCTTGAGGCCGTTCATCTTCCAGTTGCCGGCGATCAGCTGCTTCAAGGTGTCCTCCGCGTAGCCATACCGTGATCTGCGGCAGGCGTAGCGGTCACGCCGGGTAAAATCAAACCGCGAACCGCTTGGCCTCACCCCGGTTTGTGGTTAAGCGAACCGGAAATGATGAAGAAGGAGCCCCGACGATGATGGACGTCCTGCGCCGAAGCATTTCCGGCTGGGTCGGAAAGGTCGTTCTCGGCCTGATGCTCGGCATCTTCGCCGTCGCGTGGACGATCGCGGACGGCTTCTCCGGCCGCACTTCGCCGAACACGGTCCTGACCGCGGGCGGCACGACGGTGACGCTGCAGGACTACCAGCTCGCCTACCAGCAGTCGCTCGCGAGCGTCGCGCAGCAACTCCAGCGTCGTCCGACGCCTGAGGAAGCGCAGGCCTTCGGGGTCGATCAGAACGCGCTGTCGCAGCTCGCCACCGGTGCCGTTCTCGATGAACAGGGTCGCCTTCTGGGCCTCGGCCTCTCGGAGAGCGGCCTCCTGCGTCTCATCGCCGAGGACCCTTCCTTTCAGGACGGTAGCGGCAACTTCTCGCGCACGGCCTTCTCCAACGTCATGCGCAGCGCGGGTCTGACGGAAGCGGCCTATCTGGAGCGTCTCGGCGACACCGCCCTTCGCACGCAGCTGATCGACGCGGTGGCGGACGGCGTCGGCGCACCTCGCGTGCTGGCTGCCGCGATCGGCCTTTATGCCGGCGAGCGGCGCACCGTCTCCTACGTGAACCTCCAGCCGCAGGACGCAACCGCCCTGCCCGATCCGTCAGCCGACGAGTTGGAGGACTTCTTCATGTCGCGGGGCAGCACCTATGCGGCGCCCGAGTACCGCTCGTTCTCCTATGTCGATCTGACGCCGCAGAGCGCGGCGGACACCTCGGCGATCACGGACGAGGAGATCGCTGCGGACTACGAGGCGAGCCAGCAGCGCTTCACCACCCCCGAGCGCCGCCGTATCCAGCAGATCGTCTTCCCCGATCAGGCAGCGGCGGAAGCGGCGTCCTCCGAGCTTCAAGGCGGCGCCGATTTCGACGCCGTGGCGCAGTCGACCGGCCGCAGCGTCGTCGATCTCGGTCTCCAGGCGCGCGACGAGATCGCTGATGGAGCGATAGCGGACGCGGCCTTCGCGCTCGATCAGGGTGCAGTGAGCGCCCCCGTCGCCGGCGTCTTCGGCCCGGCCATCCTGCGTGTCACGGAGATCGTCCCGCAATCGGTCCAGCCGCTCGATGAAGTGCGGGATCAACTGCGCGAGGAACTGGCGCTCGATGCCGCCGACGAGCGCGTGAGCGACGCCTACAATGCCTTCGAGGATGCGCGCGCATCGGGGGCGACGCTCGATGAAGCCGCGGCGCAGGCCGGCCTGACAAGCGTGACGGTGGACAACGTCGCAGCCGACGGCTCCGTCGCCGAAGGCGAGGCGCCCGTCCTGCCGGCTGCCGCGCAGCTTCTGGCCGGCGTCTTCGATACGGAGCCCGGTTTCGACAATCCGCCGATCAACTACGGCTCCAACAGCTTCCTCTTCTACGACGTGAACGAGATCGTGCCGGCACGTGACCGGCCGCTCGACGAGGTGCGTGACGAGGTCGTCGCCGACTGGAAGGAAGACGAGGCGCAGCGCCTTCTCGAGGAGCGCGCCAACGCTCTGCGCGAGCGTGTCGAGGGAGGCGAGGCCCTGGAAGCGGTCGCAGAAGCGGAAGGTCTCGAAGTGCAGCTCGCCGCCGCGATCACACGGTCCACGGGCATGGGCCCGCTCGGCGAGGCTGCGCTCCGCACGGCCTTCTCGGGCCCGTCCGGTCTCATCGCGGTCGCACCGTCGGCCGCCCCCGGCGGTTGGACGCTCCTGCGCGTCGACGAGGTGGCGCCGCCCGCCGACCCGATGTCGAGCGTGCCGCAGGGTCAGGACACGCAGCTCATCGGCGCCCTGCGCAACGACATTCTTCAGTCTTATGTCGAGCTCCTGCAGCAGGAGATCCCCGTGAGCTACAATGCGGCTGCCGTGCAGGCCGCGCAGGGCCAACTCCCGTGACGCAGGATATGAAGCCCTTCCTGGCACGCGTCGCGGCGGGCGAGGCGCTGTCGCGCGCCGATTCGGCCGCCGCCTTCGCGGTGATGATGTCGGGCGAGGCGACGCCGTCGCAGATCGGCGGCTTCCTCATGGCGCTGCGCGTGCGCGGCGAGACGGTCGACGAGATCGCCGGCGCCGTCGACGTGATGCGTGCCAACATGGCGCGGGTCGAAGCCCCCGAAGGCGCCGTCGACATCGTCGGCACGGGCGGCGACCATGCGGGCACGCTGAACATCTCCACCTGCGCGGCGCTCGTCGTAGCCGGCTGCGGCGTCGTCGTCGCCAAGCACGGCAACCGTGCCCTTTCCTCGAAATCGGGCGCGGCAGACGTGCTGGCCGCGCTCGGCGTCGATGTCGACCTCAAGCCGCAGGCGATCTCGCGCGTCGTCGCCAAGGCGGGCCTCGCCTTCATGTTCGCGCCCACACACCATTCGGCCATGCGCTTCGTCGGTCCGAGCCGCGTCGAGCTCGGCACGCGCACGGTGTTCAACATCCTCGGCCCGCTCGCCAACCCCGCCAGCGTCGATCGTCTGCTCGTCGGTGTGTTCTCGTCCGAATGGGTCGTCCCGATCGCCGAGACGCTTCGCGCGCTCGGCGCGCGCCATGCTTGGGTGGTCCACGGCGACGGCCTCGACGAGATGACCGTCTGCGGGACGACCGAGGTCGCCGAGTTGAAGGACGGGCGCACCAAGACCTTCTCGATCGACGCTGCGGATTTCGGCCTTCCCCGTCGCGATATCGCCGAGATCAAAGGCGGCGATGCGGCCGCCAATGCGCAGGCCCTGCGGGACGTCCTCGCCGGTGCGGAAAGCGGCTATCGCGACATCGTGCTTCTGAACGCAGGCGGCGCCCTCGTCGTCGCCGGCGAAGCGGCCGACCTTGCCGAAGGCATCGCGATGGCGTCAAAGTCGATCGACAGCGGCGCAGCGCGCGCCGCGCTCGACCGCCTCGTTGCCGCAACGAAGGAAGAGGCAGGAACGGCCCGATGAGCGACATTCTCTCCCGGATCGAGGCCTACAAGCGCGAGGAGATCGCCGCAGCCAAGGCGATCCGCAGCCTCGCCGACCTCGAGCGCGCCGTCGTCACGCGTGACGCGCCGCGCGGCTTTCATGCCGCGCTCCGAAGGCGCGTGGCGAAGGGCGATTTCGCGCTGATCGCGGAAGTGAAGAAGGCGAGCCCCTCCAAGGGCCTGATCCGCGAGGATTTCGATCCGCCGGCGCTCGCCCGTGCCTACGAAACGGGCGGAGCGGCCTGCCTCAGCGTCCTGACCGACGCGCCGTCCTTTCAGGGCGAACCATCCTTCCTCACCGCCGCGCGCGACGCGACCGCCCTGCCCGCGCTGCGCAAGGATTTCATGTTCGACACCTATCAGGTCGCGGAAGCGCGCGCCTGGGGCGCGGACGCGATCCTCGTTATCATGGCGGCGGTTGACGACGCGCTGGCAGCTGACCTCGAGGCCAGCGCAAGCCATTACGGCCTCGATGTTCTGATCGAGGTTCACGACGAAGCCGAGATGGAGCGCGCCCTGCGCCTTGCTTCGCCGCTGATCGGCATCAACAACCGTGACCTGCGCAGCTTTAAGACAGATCTGGCCGTCAGCGAACGCCTCGTTCGCCTCGTTCCCGAAGGGCGGCTCGTCGTCGGCGAAAGCGGCATCAACACGGCTGCCGATTGCGCCCGCCTCTCACGTGCCGGTATCGACACGTTCCTCGTCGGGGAAAGCCTCATGCGCCAGAGCGACGTGACCGCCGCGACGCAGGCCCTTCTTCGCCGCGAGGCCGCATGAACGAGACGCGCCTCACCCATCTCGACGCCACCGGCGCCGCTTCGATGGTCGATGTCGGTGAGAAGGCGGAGACGGCGCGCGCGGCGACCGCCGAAGGCCTCGTTCTGATGCGGCCCGAGACGCTGGAGCTCATCCGCACGGGCCAGGCCGCAAAGGGTGATGTCGTCGCGATCGCCCGCATCGCCGGCATCATGGGTGCCAAGAAGACGTCTGAACTGATTCCTCTCTGCCATCCTCTGATGCTAGAGAAGGTCGGCGTCGAAATATCGATCGAACCGGCGCTTCCGGGCCTGCGCGTGAGCGCGACGGCCAAGGTCGGCGGCAAGACGGGGGTTGAGATGGAGGCCCTGACCGCCGTCTCAGTCGCGTGCCTCACCATCTACGACATGGCGAAAGCGGTGGACCGATCGATGGAAATCTCCGGCATCCGCCTCCTCCACAAAGCCGGCGGGCGCTCAGGAGAGTGGCGATACGGCGAGGGCTCGGTCTCGTGAGCCTTCTGCCGGTCGAGGACGCGCTCGAGCGGCTGCTTCGCGACGCGATTGCCATCGGCGGCACAGAAGAGCTGCCGCTTCGCGCGGCGGCGGGCCGCATCCTCGCTGAGACCGTCGTCGCGCACCGCACCCAGCCCGATTTCGACGCGTCGGCGATGGACGGATATGCCGTGCGCGCCGAGGACGTCCGCGTCGGCACGCCGCTTCGGCTGATTGGCGCTTCCGCTGCGGGCAACGCGTTCGAGAGACAGTTGGGCCCCGGCGAAGCCGTTCGCATTTTCACCGGCGCGCCGGTTCCCCCCGGCGCGAATGCAGTGCTCATTCAGGAAAACACCGCCCGGCCGGACGAGGCTTCGGTTATCCCGACGCAGCCGATCACGCAAGGAAGTCACATCCGCCCGGCCGGCAACGACTTCCGCGAAGGCGGAACGCTGGTCGAGGCCGGAACGCGGCTCGGTGCCGGCACCCTCGCGCTCGCAGCCAGCGGCGGGCATCCGAGCCTGACGGTCCTTCGCAGACCGCGCGTGGCGGTTCTGGCGACGGGCGACGAACTCGTCCCGCCCGGTGAGCCTGTCGGCCCCGCGCAGATCGTCGCCTCCAACACCTACGGCATCATGGCGCTCGCGGAGGCGAACGGCGCCGAGGTGATCGATCTCGGCATCGCGCCGGATAGGATGGACGCTTTGACGGCGCGCATCGACGAGGCCGTCCGGCAAGACGCAGACATCCTCGTGACGATCGGCGGGGCCTCGGTCGGGGACCACGATCTCGTCGCGCGCGCGCTGGAAGCATCCGGCGTTTCCCTCGACTTCTGGAAGGTCGCGATGCGGCCCGGAAAGCCATTGATGGCCGGGCGCCGCGGGCCGATGTGGGTCCTCGGGCTGCCGGGCAACCCGGCATCGAGCATGGTGACGGCGACGCTGTTCCTGCGCCCGCTCCTGCGCCGCCTCGCCGGCCTGGACGACGCTCCAGGCTTTCGCAAAGGCATCCTCGCCACCGACCTGCCGGCCAACGACCATCGCGCCGAGTTCATGCGTGCGAGGATCGAAAGCGGCGACGGCGAGAGGCCGACGATCCGTCCGCTCCCCCGGCAGGACTCCTCGCTCCTCTCCGTCTACGCCGGCGCCACGGCGCTCCTGCTGCGCCCAGCGAACGCGCAGGCAGCGCGCGCGGGAGACGAATGCAGCTATCTTCCACTCGACTGACGCTTGCGGAACACAAACAGAACAGATAGCTTTGTTCAGGTTTTGTTTTTGATTCGTCCGGGGCGCACGTATGCTGACGCGCAAGCAGCACGATCTCTTGATCTTCATCAACGATCGGCTGCAGGCGGCCGGCGTTCCGCCGTCCTTCGACGAAATGAAGGACGCTCTCGAATTGAAGTCGAAGAGCGGCATTCACCGGCTTATCACGGCTCTGGAGGAACGAGGCTTCATTCGCCGTCTTCCGAACCGGGCCCGCGCATTGGAAATTCTACGGTTGCCGGAGGGCGCGGCAGCCAAGGCTCCACCACGTCCGCAGGCTGGCTTCCGACCCAGCATCGTCGGTGGCTCTCGGGCTCCGGCCGTCGAGGAGGCCCGACCGACCCGGATCGCGGAGGCCGCGAACGACATCGTCAGTATCCCGGTGATGGGGCGCATCGCTGCCGGCGTTCCGATCTCGGCGATCCAGCACAACACACGCAGCGTTGCGCTGCCGCCCGACATGATCGGCCAGGGCGAACATTACGCACTCGACGTCGCGGGCGATTCGATGATCGAGGCCGGCATTCTGGACGGAGATACGGTGGTCATCCGCCGCGCGGATACAGCAAGCCCCGGTGACATCGTCGTCGCCCTCGTGGACGACGAAGAGGCGACGCTCAAGCGCTTCCGTCGCAAAGGCGATCGCATCGCGCTGGAGGCCGCGAACCCGGCCTATGAAACGCGTATCTTCGGCGCCGATCAGGTGAAGGTGCAGGGCCGCCTCGTCGGATTGATCCGCCGTTACTGAGCCGGGGCGCTGCCTGGCAGTTCTCGCCTGCCAAGCTATTCGGCCACGGCTGGCGTGGTCGCGTTGGCGACATCGCCCCTATCACCAGCATCGACATCGCTGGCGTCGACATTGCCGGCATTCGGGTTGCGCCAGTATTCCGGCCATGATGCAAGACGGTGGAGGTTCCACTCGTGCGGCTCGTCCGGAACCGCGCGACGAATCCGAAGTGCGCCATCGCTCGGCAGGCGGCCATCGAAGGCAAGCGAGCCGCTGGCGCGCAGAGTCCGCAGCGTCACCAGATGCGCGCCGGATCGGCATTGTGAGAGCCTGATCGCGCGCGCGACGATGGCGATGTCTGTCGTGTCACAGAGAAGCCCGGTCTTCTCGTAGTCTTCCGTCCAGCCGATCGAGAGGCCTGAGTGTGTGACGGCCCGGCACACGCCGTCCTCTCCACATGCGAAGGGCTGGAAGAGAGGATCGGGTCGGGCGCTCGGCGCAGCGGTGTCGCCCGACAATACCGCGAACCGCTCTTGCGGGAACGCCCTTTCCCACTGGTCGGCAACGAAGCGGTTCGGGCGCTCGCGCAAATGGTGCAACCGCCCTTCCGAATCGATCAGAGCGACCTGCTTTCCATCCTCGAAGACAAGGAGTTCCGGCGGCGGCGCTTTGCTGCTCGCCAGCCAGAGTCCAGCAACCGCGAGCGGCACGCAGACCCATCTCAGACGGCTCGCGAGAAAGCAGGCTGCCAGCAGCGCAGCTGTAAGGATGACCAGCGCGAGCGGCGAGATGATCCCGGTTGCATGGTCCGGAAAGCGTTCGGCCAGCCACCGCGCCATCTCGAACACGGCCGTCAGGCCGTATCCCATGAGCCTGAGTAGCGGTCCGTCAAGCCCGAAGGGCATGACCAACACCGAAACGAGCGCAAGCGGCATGATCCAGAACGAGAAGAGCGGCATCACAGCCACGTTGGCGATCAGGCTGCCGAGGGTTGCCGCCCGCTGAAAGTGGTAGGCGCCGTAAATGGCCGTCGCCGCGCCAGCGATGATGGCCGTCAGGGCCAACCCGCCGATGGCGAGGAGGATGCCGGCAAGAAGCCCGCGATCGCGGCGCGGGCGTTTGTCACCAGCCCGGCGCGCGCTCCACCAGCGTGTGATGGCGCCATACGCGCCGACGAGCGCGGCCGTCGCCGCGAAGGACATCTGGAAGCTCGCCGTGACCACCTGGTGCGGGTTGAGCGCCATGACGATGATGCCGGCGATGGCGACGTTTCGGAGCGTCAGCGCCGGCCTGTCGAGCATCACGGCGCCCAGCATGATGGCGAGCATGATGTAGGAGCGCAGCGTCGCGACGTTCTCGCCCGCGATCATGAGATACCCCGTCGCGACGAGGAAGGCGGCGGCCGCTGCGATTTTCTTGCCGGGCACGCGAAGCGCCATAGCCGGCCAGGCTGCGATAACCGCCCTGATGGACAGCATCGCGAAACCCGCCACCAGCGCCATGTGGAAGCCGGAGATAGACAGGACATGCGCAAGCCCCGTGATGCGGAGCCATTCGTTGATTTCGTCCGGGATCGCGGTGCGCGCCCCCGTAACCAGTGCTGCCGCGACCGCCCCTTCCGGCCCGCCGATCGCCGTGCGGATGCGCTCGGTCACCTCGACGCGCAGCGCTGCGATCCGCTGTGCGAGGTCGAGCGAGGCGGGCCGGGCCGCAGCCTCCGGCGCGCCGAGCGAGAAACCGTAGGCGCCGAGCCCTGAGAAAAAGGGCGTGAAGACGAAGTCGTGCGCACCGGGTATCGCCGGCCCCGGCGGCGGGCGCAGGCGCACGAGCCCCTCATAGATGCCGCCCACCGGTATCGGCTCATGTCGGCTGGAGACCACGATGCGCACACGCTCGGGCGGGCGCGACAGGACCGGGCGCTCGGTGGAAAGGACGTCGAGGACGTAGCGGTAGCGACCTCGTTCGTCCGCCTCACGCCAGACGACACGCCCTTCCAGGCGCACCGTCGCCTCGCCCGAAAAGATCGTGGTCTGCGCGCGCCCGACCTCCCATTCAGCAAGGCCGGCGCCTCCGAGGCCGCAAGCGAGAAGCAGGGCCAGGGCGCGAAGGCCGGATGGCATGCGCGGTGTCAGCACCACGGCGAGCGCGAGCGGAATGCCAACCAGTACGACGGCCCAACCCGGTCGCATATCGGCACCGTAGAAAAGCGCGATTCCCAGAATCAGGCCGAGCGGAACGAGGAAGAAGGCGGTGCGCCGCTCCGCTTCGACGGCGATCTGGACGGCGAACCAAGCTCGAAGGCGATAGCGATCCTGATCCCACGGCTGTCCGCGGGCGCCGGTCCATGTCGAGGCGGCGTCCCCAACGCCCATTGCCGTCCCCTCGTCGACGCCGGCGTCCCGGCTCCCCCTTCACATGCTACACGGGTTGGGGCAAAAGCCGAGCGAAAAGCGCCGTGGTCCGCCGTGCGGGCGAAGCGCACAAGGGCGCGCGGGCGCGCCGAACCCTTCCGCTTCTGGAGCCGCAATGACCGACCGCGTCGTCACCCGTTTCGCCCCCTCGCCCACCGGCTTCCTGCATATCGGCGGGGCGCGCACGGCGCTCTTCAACTGGCTCTACGCGCGCCACACCGGCGGCAAGATGCTCCTTCGCATCGAGGATACAGACCGCGAGCGCTCGACCGAAGCGGCGGTGACGGCGATCATCGAGGGCCTCGACTGGCTGGGTCTCACCGCGGACGGACCGCCCGTCTCGCAGTTCGAGCGGGCCGCGCGCCACCGGGCGGTCGCCGAGGAGATGGTGGCGCGCGGCAACGCCTACTATTGCTACGCAAGCCAGGCCGAACTCGAAGAGATGCGCGAGAAGGCGAAAGCCGAGAAGCGCCCCCCTCGCTACGACGGGCGCTGGCGCGATCGCGATCCCGCCGAGGCGCCTTCGGGCGTCAAGCCGGTCGTCCGTCTGAGGGCACCGCTCGACGGCGAGACGATCGTGCGCGACCGCGTGCAGGGCGAAGTGCGCTTCCCGAACAAGGACCTCGACGACCTCGTGCTTCTGCGTTCGGACGGCACGCCCACCTACATGCATGCCGTGGTCGTCGACGATCACGACATGGGGGTCACGCACATCATCCGCGGCGACGACCACCTGACCAATGCGGCCCGCCAGACGCTGATCTACAAGGCGATGGGCTGGGATGTACCCGAGATGGCGCATATCCCGCTGATCCATGGCGCGGACGGAGCCAAGCTCTCCAAGCGGCACGGCGCGCTCGGCGTCGAGGCCTATCGCGCGATGGGCTATCTGCCCAAGGGGCTTTTGAACTACCTCGCCCGTCTGGGCTGGAGCCACGGCGACGACGAGATCATGTCGATCGAACAGATGATCGGCTGGTTCGACGTCGATGATGTGAACAAGGGCGCCTCGCGCTTCGATTTCGCCAAGCTGGAGGCCGTCAACGGTCACTGGATGCGCGCCTCGTCCGACGAGGAGCTCGTCGAAGCACTCATGCGCGAGCGTGATCATCTGCCGAACGGCGAAATTCTGAAGCGTCGCGACGATGCAACCGTGCGCCGGCAGCTTACCGCCGCGATGCCGGGCCTGAAGGAGCGTGCGAAGACACTGGTCGAACTGGCTGAAAGTTCTGCATATCTCTTCGCTGACCGACCGCTTCCTTTCGAGGAGAGGGCCGAGGCGATCCTCGCCGATGGGGGACGGGTCGTCATCGCGGGCCTCCTACCCGGCCTTTCCTCGCTCGCCGAATGGACACCCGAAGCGCTCGAGGCCGTGGTGCGGGAATACGCCGAGGCCAATGGCCTCAAGCTCGGCAAGGCGGCGCAGCCCCTGCGTGCCGCGTTGACCGGACGGACGACTTCGCCAGGTGTCTTCGACGTGCTCTCGGTTCTGGGGCGAGAGGAATCCCTCGCGAGGCTCGGCGATCAGGCCGGGTGACGCGCTTTACGTTGCGCCGCAAAACGTAAGGTGGCAAAAACTTGTTCGACTCCTGCCTTGGGTATAGGCAGGTGACCAATTTCCATAGTTGCACCGCAGCGGCGTGAGCCGTCCGCGGGACGGAAGGAAGGGATACGGCATGAGTGAAACGGCGAAGCTGGCGCTCGATGGCAAACAGGCCGAATTCGGCCTGCGACACGGAACGATCGGGCCGGACGTCGTGGACATCGCCTCGCTCTACAAGGACACCGGGCTCTTCACCTACGATCCCGGTTTCACCTCGACGGCGTCCTGCGAATCCAAGATCACCTACATCGACGGCGACGAAGGCGTCCTCCTCCACCGGGGCTATCCGATCGAGCAGCTCGCCGAGAAGGGCGACTTCCTCGAAACCTGCTACCTCCTTCTCTACGGCGAACTGCCGACGACCCAGGAGAAGGAAGACTTCGTCTACCGCGTGACGCGCCACACGATGGTACATGAGCAGATGAGCCGCTTCTATTCGGGCTTCCGCCGCGACGCGCACCCGATGGCGGTGATGGTCGGCTCGGTGGGCGCGCTCTCGGCCTTCTATCACGACTCGACCGACATCTCGGATCCGCACCAGCGCATGGTCGCCTCGATCCGCATGATCGCGAAGATGCCGACCTTGGCCGCGATGGCCTACAAATACCACATCGGCCAGCCCTTCGTTTATCCGCGCAACGACCTATCCTACGCCGAAAACTTCCTGCACATGTGCTTCGCCGTCCCGTGCGAGCCCTACACGGCGAACCCGGTTCTGGCGAAGGCGATGGAGCGCATCTTCATCCTTCACGCCGATCATGAACAGAACGCCTCGACCTCGACCGTGCGTCTGGCCGGATCGTCGGGCGC
The DNA here is from genome assembly GCF_014058705.1 of Aureimonas mangrovi. NCBI lineage: Bacteria > Pseudomonadati > Pseudomonadota > Alphaproteobacteria > Hyphomicrobiales > Aurantimonadaceae > Aureimonas > Aureimonas mangrovi. The sequence continues at coordinate 1,798,614 of NZ_CP059692.1, read as the reverse complement.
CAACCCCTTCGCCTGCATCGCGGCGGGCGTCGCCTGCCTGTGGGGCCCGGCTCACGGCGGCGCGAACGAAGCGGCACTGAACATGCTTTCGGAGATCGGCACCGCCGATCGCATTCCCGAATACATCGCCAAGGCCAAGGACAAGAACGACCCGTTCCGCCTCATGGGCTTCGGGCACCGCGTCTACAAAAACTACGATCCGCGCGCCAAGATCATGCAGGAGACCTGTCACGAGGTCCTCAACGAGCTCGGCATCAAGGACGATCCGACGCTCGAGGTGGCGATGGAGCTGGAGCGCATCGCGCTTCACGACGACTATTTCGTCGAAAAGAAGCTTTATCCGAACGTCGATTTCTATTCCGGCATCACCCTGCGCGCGCTCGGCTTCCCGGTCACGATGTTCACCGTGCTCTTCGCCGTCGCACGCACCGTCGGCTGGATCGCGCAGTGGAAGGAGATGATCGAGGACCCGCAGCAGCGCATCGGTCGTCCGCGCCAGCTCTACACGGGCGCCGAGCGCCGCGACTACATCGACATGGGCTCGCGCGGCTGAAACCAGCGGCGTTCCGTCGAACAAGAAAAAAGGGCGCCTCAGCGCCCTTTTTTCTTGTCCGCGATCAGCGAAAGCAGGATGTCGGCGCTCGCTTCGCCGGGCGGACGGTCCACTGTCATGCGCCGGCGAACCTCTGCGAAGCCCTCGATCTGTGCCGTACGCTCGGGCGTATCCGTCAGGAGGCGTTCGAGGCGACGCCCGAGAAGATCGGCACGGACGAATTCGTGGAAATGCTCCGCGATCAGCGGATGGTCAACGATCATGTTCGGCAGGACGGCCGTCCACCCTGTGATGATGTGGCGCAGCTGATAGGCGATCGGATCGAGGCGGTAGGCGATCACTGTCGGGACGCCCGCCAGCGCGAGCTCGAGCGCGACGGTGCCGGACGCGGCCAGCGCTGCGCTCGCCGATCCGAAGGCTTCCCACTTCGCAGCCTCGCCGTGCACGACATCCGGGCGATGCTCCCAGCCCTGGAGCTTGCACTCAATGGCATCGCGCACGCGGGGGATCGCGGGAATGACACCCGTCAGCTCCGGCATCCGGCCTTTGAGAAAAGCGAAGGTTCGCCCGAAATCATCCATCAGCCGGTCCACCTCTCCGCGTCGCGATCCGGGCAGGATCAGGAGGCGCGGCGGCGCGGAAGGTCGAGCTGCTCCTTCGCGCTCGATCCGCCGCACGATCGCGCCGAGATCGGGCTGGGCCATCAAGGGATGGCCGACATAGGTCGCGGGTGGTCCACCCAGCGAGCTCAGGACGGTGGGCTCGAACGGAAACAGGCAGATCGCGTGGTCCACCGCCTTGGTCAGCGCGACGAGGCGCGAAGGGCGATAGGCCCAGACCGCCGGCGGCACGATGTTCAGGATCGGCAGTTCGGGCCGCGCGGCCTTCAGGCGCGTCGCCACCCGATTGGTGAAGGTGAAGCTGTCGATGGTGACCACCGCGTCCGGCTCGGCTGCCAGCACCGCCTCGCTCGTCTGCTTGAGGCGGCCGAGAAGTTGCGGCAACCGGCGCACGATACCGCCGATGCCGATGATCGACAGTTCCTCGATGTCGAAGAGACTCTCCAGCCCCTCCTCTCGCATATGCGCGCCGCCGAGCCCGACGAATTCGACATGCGGCACCTTCAAACGCAGCGAGCGCGCGAGGTCGGCCGCGATCCGGTCGGCCGATTCCTCGCCGAGGACGAAGGCGATCTTCATGAGCTCTCTCCTTCCACCGGCAGGCCCACGAGGAACACGCCGTCTGCGTCCGCGCGCTCGACGAGCGCGCCAGCATCGAGCAGAAGCGATGCCCCTGCCGTGAGCCCAATACCCACGATGCCGGCGTCGCCGGCCTCCTCGATCGTCTGCACGCCGATCGAGGGCAGGTCCAGCCGCCTGTCCTGCTGCGGCTTCACGCCCTTGAAGAGGACGCAGCGCTCCGAGCGCCCGAGGCGACCGCGTGCGCGAAGGTCAGCGACGCGGCGCACCATCTCGCGGGTGCCCTCGATGCCCTCCACTGCGACGACGCGCTCCGCCGAGGCAACGGCCGCCTGCCCGATGTCGAGCCGACCCAGCGCCTGCGAGGCGGCCGCGGCGCGCGCAAGCGCGCGTTGGTCGTCGATCAATGGAGCTGTGCGTGTCAGGATGCCGTCAGGCATCAGCAGTTCGGGCGCGATCTCGTGGACCGCGTGCAGGGTCAGCCCCCGCCTGTCGAGAGCGCCAGCCACGGCCCGCAGGAGATTGTCATCGCCGCCCCGCACGACCGCGAATATCTCGGGCAGAAGCCTTAGCGTGCGCCAGCTTGGAACGAGAGAGCGATAGTCGGGTCGCACGGAGACGGTGCCACACATCACGATATGGGCGACCTTGCGTTGCGCCAGATGGGCGAAGATGTCGCCGGTCCGGCGCCATGCGAAGCCTTGTGCGTCGATGCCTGTCCAGTCCGTCAGGCGCCCGTCCGCAATGGCCACGACGACGGGCCGCCATCCGGCCCTCGTCGCGGCACGCGCAACGAGCAGCGGCAGAAGCCCGCCGCCAGCCACAATGCCAAGCGGCTCGCCGGAGCGCGTGGGGGCTAGCGGGGCGAGGCCCGTGGTCAGGCCGGGCGCTGGCTGCGCGGGAAACATAGGGCGCGATCCCCGCCGGCACGGATGAAGCCGAGAAGATCCTGCACCAGCGGGTCCTCCGGGTATTCGGCATCGACCTCGTCCATATTCTCCTTGAACGTCAGGTCCTCCGAGAAGAGCACCCGATAGGCCTTGCGCACGTTGCGGATGGCCTCTCGGTTGAAACCTGCGCGCTTCATGCCGATGACGTTGAGCCCGGACAGATAGGCGCGGTTGCCGAGCACCATGCCGAAGGGAATAACGTCGCCTTCCACGGCCGCGAGGCCGCCGATATAGGCGTGGTGGCCGATCCGCGTGAACTGGTGGATGCCGGAGCCACCCGCCACCGTCGCATAGTCACCGACGCTGCAGTGTCCGGCCAGCATGACGTTGTTGATGATCGTGACGTTGTTGCCGATCAAGCAATCATGCGCGACGTGCGCTCCCGTGAAGAACGAACAGTCGTCGCCGACCGTCGTCTCCTCGCGCCCCTGGATCGTGCCCGGGTTCATCGTCACCGTCTCGCGGATCAGGCAGTTCCTCCCGATCACCAGCCGCGTGTTCTCGCCGCGATACTTCAGGTGCTGCGGGGCGTGGCCGAGCGAGGCGAAGGGATAGATGTTCGCCCCTTCCCCGATGCGGGTGTTGCCGAAGATCACGACATGCGAGCGCAGCTTGGAACGCGCGCCCAGCACCACCTGCGGGCCGATACGGCAGAACGGGCCGATCTCGCAGCCCTCGCCGATGACAGCCCCGTCCTCGACGATCGAGGTCGGATGGATGATCGTTTCGGCCATCAGGCAGAGGCGTCCTGTGCGGGCACGAGCATTGCGCTGACAGTCGCCTCCGCCACCTTGCCACCGTCGACCTTGGCGACGCAGTCGAACTTCCAGATGTTGCCGCGCTTCTTCGTCTGTTCGACGTGATACTCGATGCGATCGCCAGGCACGACGGGCTTGCGGAACTTGGCATTGTCGATCGTCATGAAATAGACGAGCGCCGGCGTGCCGGTGCCTTGCGCCATCGTGCAGATAGCGCCCGCTGTCTGCGCCATGCCTTCGATGATGAGAACACCCGGCATCACTGGCGCAGCAGGGAAATGCCCTTGGAAATGCGGCTCGCTGGCCGTCACGTTCTTGATTCCGATCGCGCGCCTGTCGCCGTCGATATCCACGATCCGGTCGACCAGGAGGAAGGGATAGCGATGCGGCAGAAGCTGCATGATCTTCTGGATATCGGCGCTCTCCAGCGCCGTCGTCGCGTCACTCATCAGCCTTCCTCGACTTGCGGCCGCGCTTGGCCATCTCCTGAACCCACATCACCTCCCGCAGCCAGTCACGCACGGGATGGGCCGGTGCGCCGCCCCACCGAGCACCGGGGGGAACGTCTCCGGCGACCGAACTGACGGCTGCGATCTGCGCGCCGTCACCGATCGTCACATGCCCGTTCACGCCGCTCTGGCCGCCGATCACCACCCCGTCACCGAGCGTTGCCGAGCCCGCGATGCCGACCTGGCTGACGATGACGCAATTGCGCCCGATCCGCACGTTGTGAGCGATCTGCACCTGATTGTCGATCTTGGTGTTCTCGCCGATCACCGTGTCGCGCAGCGCGCCGCGATCGACCGTCGTGTTGGCGCCGATCTCGACATTGTCCTGAACGATCACGCGGCCAATCTGGACCATTTTGAGGATGCCGGCAGCACCCATCGAATAGCCGAAACCGTCCTGACCGATCTGCACGCCTGAATGCAGGATCACCCGGTCCCCGATCAAGGCGTGCTGTACCGACACCTGCGCGCCGACGCAGCAATCGCGTCCGATCCGGCAATCGGCTCCGATCACCGCTCCGGACGACACCACCGTGCCGCGCCCCACCTGCGCCCGTGGGCCGATGGTCGCGAACGGCTCGACCACAACGCAGTCCTCGAGGACGGCGCTCGGGTCGACGCTGGCGCGATCAGAGACCCCTGACGTCCCGACCAGCGGCATCGGCGAGATGGCGTCGGGGAATAGCGCCCGTCCAGCAAGCGCAAAGGCGCGCTGCGCGTCTTTCGCAACAAGGACGGGAAGTCCAGAGCGCACGGACCCGAGATGGCGCGGCGCCACCACGATCGCGCCCGCCCGCGTCGCGGCGAGGTCCGCCGAATAACGCGGATTGTCGAAGAAGCTGACATCGCCTGGCCCGGCCGCGTCGAGCGTCGCGATGCCGTCTATGCGAACGCCCTCACCCGCCCCCCGCTCGAGTCGGGCCTCACAGAGTTCGGCCAGCGTCTCGAGCGTGAAAGCAGGACCGCGCGCGAAGAAGGTTGTGTCGGTCATCAAGGTCGCGGCGGAGGCCGGACGAGCCGGCCCCACGCCATCAGAAGCGCGAGGAGATGCCGAAGGAGAACTCCTGCGTCTCGTCGAAGTCCTCTTCGGCGAGCGGGATCGCATAGTTCACGCGCAGCGGACCGAAGGGCGAGGCCCAGATCAGGCCGACACCGGCCGAGGCGCGGAGCGCGAAATCGTCACCCACGATGTCCTGATAGCCGCCAGCATTGTCGAAGCCCCACAGCGAGCCCGCATCGGCGAAGGCCGCGCCGCGGAAGCCAAGATCGCGCGAGATCAGCGGCAGCGGGAAGGTCACTTCCGCGCTGGCGTTGACGAAGTTCTCGCCGCCGATCGCAACGCCGTTCTGGCGAGGACCGATGCCCTGGTACTCGAAGCCGCGGACGATGTCCTGACCCCGGAAGAAGTTGTCGAAGACGCGCAGATCGTCTCCGAGCGCCGTAACGTTGCCGCCACCCGCCGAGAGCTGGCTGACGATGTCGTACTCTTCCGAGAGGAGCGAGAAGAACGAGCCCCGACCCGTGGAGCGCAGGAACTGAGCGTCGCCGCCGATGCCCGCGATCTCCTGGCCGGCCTGCAGGAAGAGACCGTCACGCGGGTCGTTCTGGTTGTCGAGCGTGTTGTAGGTCAGCGCGTAGGAGATCGACGAGGTCGAGTACGGGCTGTCGCAGATCGCGTCGTTGATGATCGGCGAGCGCGTGAAGTTCGGCGAGGTGACGGGACGGCCGTTGAAGTCGACGACGTTGCCGAACTGATCCCTATACGCCGCAGGATTCGGTGTTCCGCAGGTGCTGAAGAGCGGATTGCCGTTGTCGAGAACCGGCACCAGCGGATCACCCGGGTTGCGCGGCTCGAAGAGCTGCACACCCGTGTTGTCGCCGAACGTCTCCTGCTTGTAGTTGTAGGCGAGCTGAGCCGTCACGTCTTCGGTGATCGGCGCGGCGATGCGCAGCGAGCCGCCCAAGCGCTCGATGTCGTAGGATTGCGACGAGTTCTCCGACCGGTAGAGATCGAAGCCCGCCGCGAGACGACGCCCGAGGAAATAGGGCTCGGTGAAAGCGAGGCTGTAATTGCTGGAGTCCTCGCCGAAGCCGGCGGAGACGCGCACGAACTGTCCGCGACCGAGGAAGTTGCGCTCGGTGACGCTGACCTCGGCGACCGGACCGGCGTTCTCGCCGCCCGTCGAATAGCCGCCGCCGACGGAGAACTCGCCCGTCGCCTGCTCGACGACCTGCACCACCACGATCACGCGATCGGGCTGGGAGCCGGGCGCGGTCGAGACATTGACGCGCTCGAAGAAGCGCAGCGCCTCGAGGCGCTGGCGAGCCCGCTGGACCAGCACCTGGTTGAAGGCGTCGCCTTCCGACACGTCGAACTCGCGACGGATGACATAGTCACGCGTCTTCGTGTTGCCGCGAACCTCGATCCGCTCGATGTAGGCGCGCGGGCCCTCGTCGATCACGTAATCGATCGAGATCGTGTTGGTGGCGAAATCGCGGTTGCCACGCGGGGTAACCTGCGCGAAGGCGTAGCCCTGCGCCGCGACGGCGTTCGTCAGGTTGACGAGCGTGTCCTCGACCTTCTCGGCGCTGTAGGTGCTGCCGGCCTGCGTCTCGAGCTCGTCATTCAGGCTCTGTGCGTCGATGCCGGCAACGGTGGAGTCGATCGCAATGTTGCCGAAGCTGTAGCGCTCACCCTCATCGACCGTGATCGTCACGAAATACTGGTTCTGCTCGGCATCGAGTTCGGCGACCGAGGAGACGATGCGGAAATCCGCGAAGCCGCGATTGTAGTAGAAACGACGCAGCGCCTCCTCATCGGCGCGCAGGCGATCCTCATCATAGATGTCGGAACGCTGAAGGAAGCCGAACAGGCCCGTCTCGCGCAGCGAGATCACCTCTTTGAGGCGGCCGTCGCCGAAGGCGTTGTTGCCGACGAAGTTGATCTGCTCGATGCGCGTGCGATCGCCCTCGTTGATCTCGAAGACGACGTTGACGCGATTCCCCTCGACCGGAACGGTCTGGACGCTCACCACCGCATCCGAGCGGCCGGTGCGCGAGTAGGCCGCGCGGATCGCCTCGACGTCTGCTTGCGCGGTGGAGGCGTTGTAGGCGCTGCGCGACGAGGTCTGGACCGTCGCCTCGAGCTGTTCGGTCTGTAGTCGGCGATTGCCCTGGAAGAGCACCTCGTTGACGATCTGGTTCTCGTCGACCTGGACGACGAGAGTGCCGCCGGAGCGGCTGATGCGCACGTCGGAGAAGAGACCGGTCGCGAAAAGCCGCGTCACGGCCGCATCGATCTGCGCGGCGCTGACGTTCTGGCCGGGCGTGATCTGCGTCAGGTTGCGGACCGTCTCCGCATCGACGCGCGTATTGCCCTGGACCTGGATGTTGCTGACGGCCTGCGCATGGGCTGCCGGAATGTCGACCATCTGGAGGCTGACGGCAGAGACCGCGAGAACCGTCGATGACAGGGCTGCCGCCGACATCGCTCTGAGAAGCTTCGTACCCGCCTTCATAGGCCCATCACCTTATGCTCTGTCCCCGCCGAGCGCCGGCACTGAGCCGACCGCACGACCCTTGCCTTGTATCGGCTTTGCGATCGCGTTCAACCAAACTGGACCGAATCCCTTTAGGATTCGGAAAACCGTTGCCCGGACGCCACGGCGCCGAACAACATGGTTAACGTTTCGCTAATCCCCCGGACGTTCCCCTGGTGCCCGCAAGCCTCAGGTGAGACTCGACAGGTCATTCCAGAACGCGAATACCATAAGGCCCATCACCAAGGCGAGCCCGATCCTGAAGCCGATCTCCTGAACCCGCTCGCTCAGCGGGCGTCCGCGCACCGCCTCCGCGGCGTAGAACATCAGGTGTCCGCCATCGAGCATGGGGATGGGCAGAAGGTTCAGGAGACCGATCGAAATCGACAGGAGAGCGGCGAGGTTGAGGAGTGGCGCAAAGCCGAGCGAAGCTGCCTGCCCCGAGACCTGCGCGATGCGCACCGGTCCGCCGATCTGGTCGCTCGGCTGCGAACCGGAGAAGATGCCGCCGATGAAGGAAACGGTCTGGCCCGTTATGAACCACGTCTGCTCCACCCCGTAGGAAAGCGAAGCCGGCAGAGACAGCTCTTCGGTGCGGAAGGCGGCAGAGGCCTCGTCCGCGACGATGCCGATGATCGGCATCGGAAACTCGTTGCCGAAATTGTCGGTCTGGATGCGCACGGCAGGCGTCACGGTCAGATCGACCGCGCGGCCGTCGCGCTCGACTTCGAGCGCGATCGGCACGCCCGCGCGCGTCGACACGTGGCGCTGGAAATCAGAGAAGTAGCGGATTTCCTCGCCGTCAGCGGAGAGGATTCGGTCGCCGGGCTGCAGTCCTGCGGCCTGCGCCGGCGAATCCGCCTGGACCTGTGCGATCACCGGGTCGCCGACCACGCGGCCGTTGAAGTAGGCGACACCCGCGAAGATCACGATGGCGAGGATGAAGTTGGCGATCGGTCCGGCGGCAACCGTCGCAGCGCGGCGCGCGACGCTCTTGGTGTGGAACGCGCCGCTGCGCTCTTCGTCATTCATGCGCGCCAGCGCCGCATTGTCCGGAACGCTCGCTGCGTTCTCGTCGCCCATGAATTTGACGTAGCCGCCGAGCGGGATCGCGCAGACCTTCCAGCGCGTACCGGCCCGGTCGTTGAATCCGACGAGTTCGGGGCCGAAGCCGATCGAAAAGGCGAGGACGCGGATGCCGCACCAGCGGCCCACCAGATAGTGGCCGAGTTCATGGAAGAAGACGATGACCGTGAGCACGAAGAGGAAAGGCACGATCGTGCCGAGCGTCATGTCGAAGACGCCCCCGCCCAGCGAGCTCAAGAACTCCATCCCCGTTGTTCCTTCCGAAAGCGGCGCCCCGCAAGAGCGGGAACGTCGAGACTATAGGGGCGCGATTACAGCGCGAAGATGGCGCGCGCCGGCTCGTCGACACCGCGCAGGATAAGCGCGATCAGCCACAGCGCGGCGGTGGAGACGACCAGCGCGTCGATCCGGTCCATCAGCCCGCCGTGACCGGGGATGAGGCGGCCGGAATCCTTGACCCCGAAGCGGCGCTTCACCCAGGATTCGAACAGATCCCCCGTCTGCCCCAGGATCGACAGGACGGCCGAAAGGAACGCGATCCATAGGCTCGCCTCGCCCGCGACGACGTGGGAGTAGAGGAGGCCGAAGCCAACGCCAGCCAAAAGCCCACCCACTGCGCCGGAGAGGGTCTTTTTCGGAGAGACGCGCGGCAGAAGCTTGCGCCCGCCGATCGTCCGCCCGAAGAAATACGCGAAGACGTCCGTCGCCCAGACGACGCAGATGACGAGGCCGAGCGCCGCCAGACCCTCCGGGTCGTCACCGCGCAACATTCCGGGGGCAAGGCCCGCCAGTCCCGCGTAGCACAGGCCGCCGAGCAGCCAACTCGCCCGCCTCTCTCTGCGGTCCACCACAGCGATGAAGATCCCGGCCGCGACGAGGATGGCGATCGATAGGACCGGCCAGTCGAACAGGAACGCGATGTAGGATGCAAAGAGCGCACGACGCGTAAAGGTGAAGATCCCGCCGGCCTGCTTGGCCCGGGTCATCCGTGTCCATTCGTCGAACACGATGACACCGGCGACGAAGCACAGGATGCGGAAGGCGACCCCACCGAGAACAGCGACGCCGAGGACGAGGAGCCCCAGCACGACGGCCGAGATCAAGCGGGAACGAAGATCGTCCCAGGATTGCGTGGCGGCAAGACGTCCGAGACCAAGACCCATTCCTACGACGCGATCTCTCGCGAGATACCGCCGAAACGGCGGTCACGTGTGGCGAACTCCTCAACGACGTCCTGGAACGTCTTGCGGTCGAAGTCCGGCCAGAGACAGGGCAGAAACGCGAACTCCGAATAGGCCGCCTGCCAGAGAAGAAAGTTGGACAGGCGCAATTCGCCGCTGGTGCGGATGATGAGGTCCGGGTCCGGGATGCCGGCGGTGTCGAGGTGCTGATCCAGCGTCTCGACGCTCAGTTCCTCGATCGAGACGTCGCCCGAGGCCAGCTTCTCGGCGATGCGCCGCATGGCTCGCGCCACCTCGTCACGAGCACCATAGTTGAAGGCGACGACGACCGTCATGTTGGTGTTGTCGCGGGTCAGGCTCTCGGCTTCTTCGAGAAGCGCGCGGATGTCGGCGGCGAGATTGTCTCGCGCCCCGATGACCCGCACCCGCACGCCTTCCTTGTGCAGATCCGCCAGGTCGCGACGGATGAAGAGCTTTAGGAGCCCCATCAGATCGCGCACCTCTTCGGCGGGCCTGTTCCAGTTCTCCGAGGAGAAGGCGAAGAGCGTAAGGTAGGGAATGCGCAGGTCGGCGGCCGTGCGCACGGCCTCGCGCACGGCTTCGACGCCGCGGCGGTGACCGGCCGTGCGCGGCAGGCCCCGCGCCTTCGCCCACCGGCCGTTGCCGTCCATGATGATGGCGACGTGTTGGGGGTTCGGCACCGTCCCTCGCCTCTCTTGCCAGCTCTCGTCCGCCGACAGACTAGACCTGCATGATTTCGGCTTCCTTGACCGACAGCAACTTGTCGATCTCCGAAACCGTATCGTCGGTCATCTTCTGGACCTTCTCGGACGTCTGCCGGCTCTCGTCCTGCCCGATTTCGCCGTCCTTTTCCATCTTCTTGAGAAGATCCATGCCGTCACGGCGCACGTGCCGCACGGCAACGCGCGCGCTCTCACCGTACTGGTGGGCGACCTTGACGAGTTCCTTGCGGCGCTGCTCGTTCAGCTCGGGCAGCGGGATGCGCAGCGTCGTGCCGTCGGTGACCGGGTTGAGGCCGAGATTCGAATCGCGGATCGCGCGCTCGACGGCGCCCACCATCGACTTGTCCCAGACCGACACCGAAAGCATGCGCGCCTCGGGTACCGAGACGTTCGCGACCTGGTTGATCGGCATCGAGGAGCCGTAGGCCTCGATGGTGATCGGATCGAGGAGACTAGCGGAGGCGCGTCCGGTGCGAAGGCCGGCGAGATCGCTCTGGAAGGACGAGATCGCACCGTCCATGCGGCGCTTCAGTTCCTTGAGGTCGAGTTCGGCCATCTTCTTGTCCTTGGGTCTTGGTCGTTAGTCGGAGACGACGGTCGCGCGACCGCCGCCCGAGAGAATCGCGGCGAAGCCGCCTTCCTCGTGAATCGAGAAGACGACGATGGGAATGCGGTTTTCACGCGCGAGCGCAACCGCCGCAACGTCCATCACCGCAAGGCCCTTGTTCAGGACCTCGTCGTGGGTCAGCCGCTCGTAGCGCGTGGCGTCGGGATGCGTCTTGGGATCGGCGCTGTAGATGCCGTCCACCTGCGTTCCCTTGAACAGCGCATCGACGCCCATCTCGGCGGCGCGAAGCGCCGCGGCCGAATCGGTGGTGAAGAACGGATTGCCCGTGCCGCCGGCGAAAATCACGACGCGGCCCTTTTCCGCATGGGCAAGCGCCACGAGCTGCGAGAAGCTCTCACAGATCTCGGGCATCGGGATGGCCGAGAGCACCACCGCGTCGATCCCGATCTTGGTGAGCGACGTTCGCAGCGCCAGCGCGTTGATGACGGTGGCGAGCATGCCCATCTGGTCGCCCGTCACGCGGTCTCCACCCTTGGAGGCGACGGCGACGCCCCGGAAGATGTTGCCGCCACCCACGACGATCGAGATGTCGACGCCGAGCTTGCGGGCCGACTGGATGTCACGCGCTATGCGGTCCGCGACGGCCACGTCGATCCCGAATCCCTGTGCCCCCATCAGCGCTTCGCCGGAGACCTTCAGGAGCACGCGCTTGAAGCGCACCTCAGTTGCCATCGAATTCACCTGTCAGAATGCCGGGATCGCGATACAGGAAGGGCGCCCGCTTCTCAAGCGGACGCCCCACATGCGAAGCCGATCGATGGGATCGGACTACTTCTTGCCGGCGGCCGCCGCGACCTCGGCCGCGAAGTCGCTCTCTTCGCGCTCGACGCCCTCGCCCAGAGCGAAGCGGACGAAGCCCGTAACCTTGGCCGGCGCGCCAAAGTCCTTCTCGGCCTCGGCGAGTGCCTTCTCGACCGTCAGATCCGGATTGATGACGAAGTTCTGCTTCAGGAGGACGACCTCCTCGTAGAACTTGCGCATCCGGCCCTCGACCATCTTTTCGATGATGTTCTCGGGCTTGCCGGACTGGCGGGCCTGCTCGGAGAACACGGCCTTCTCGCGCTCGACGGTGGCGGCGTCGATCTCGCTGTCGGTCAGCGCCAGCGGGTTGGTAGCGGCGACATGCATCGCGACCTGGCGGCCGAAGGCGTTCAGCGCAGCCTTGTCACCGGCCGATTCGATGGCGACGAGAACGCCCATCTTGCCGAGACCATCGACGACCGCGTTGTGTATGTAGGTGGCCACGACGCCATTGGAGACAGTCAGCAGCGCCGAGCGGCGCAGGCTCATGTTCTCGCCGATGGTGGCGACCGCGTCCTTGATGGTGTCGGTGACCGGCTTGCCGCTGGAAGGCTGCGTCGCTGCGCCGACTGCCTCGACCGTGCCGTCCGTGGAAAGGCCGACCTCGGCGATCTCGCGCACCAGCGCCTGGAAGGCGTCGTTGCGGGCGACGAAGTCGGTCTCGGAGTTCACCTCGACGACGACCGCCTTGTTCTCGCCGGCGGCCACAGCGACCAGACCCTCTGCAGCGGTGCGGCCCGACTTCTTGTCAGCCTTGGCGATGCCCTTGGCGCGAAGCCAGTCGATCGCAGCCTCCATGTCGCCGTTGGTCTCGGCGAGCGCCGTCTTGCAGTCCATCATGCCCGCGCCGGTCTTCTCGCGCAGTTCCTTCACCATGGAGGCGGAAATGGTCATCGCTGAACCTTCTTTCGCATAAAAGAGGGCGCACGGACTTCTTCTGGAAGCGTGCGCCGGAAAAAGGCGGCGCTCGGGAGCGCCGCCGAAAAGAGTTGTCGGACCGATCAGGCGGCGGCGGGCGCCTCGTTCTCGGCCGGAGCCTCATCGGCAGCCGCCTCGCCCTCCAGCGCCGGCTCCTCGGGAGCCTCCTCCATCGCGCCGAGATCGACGCCCATGGAGCCCTGCTGGCGGGCGATGCCGTCGACCGCCGAGCGGGCGATCAGGTCGCAGTAGAGCGAGATGGCGCGCGCCGCATCGTCGTTGCCCGGGATCGGATAGTCGATCGGAGCCGGATCGCAGTTCGAATCGACGACCGCGACGACCGGGATGTTGAGGCGCTTGGCTTCTTCGATCGCAATCGACTCCTTGTTGGTGTCGATGATGAAGATCATGTCCGGCACGCCGCCCATGTCCTTGATGCCGCCAAGAGCGCGGTCGAGCTTGTCGCGCTCGCGCTGAAGCGTCAGGCGCTCCTTCTTGGTGAAGCCCTGGGCCTCGCCGGCGAGCAGCTCGTCGAGCTTGCGCAGACGCTGGATCGAGTTGGAGATCGTCTTCCAGTTCGTCAGCATGCCGCCGAGCCAGCGGGCGTTGACGTAATACTGGGCCGAACGGTTCGCCGCATCGGCAACGATCTCAGACGCCTGACGCTTGGTGCCGACGAAGAGCACGCGGCCGCCCTTGGCCACCGTGTCGGACACGGCCTGCAGGGCGCGGTGCAGCATCGGCACCGTTTGCGCGAGATCGAGAATGTGAATGTTGTTGCGCGCGCCGAAGATGTAAGGCGCCATCTTCGGGTTCCAGCGGTGCGTCTGGTGGCCGAAGTGGACGCCAGCCTCGAGCAGCTGGCGCATGGAATAATCGGGCAATGCCATTGTCGTGTCGTCCTTGACCGGTTTGAGCCTCCACGGAACGAAAAGCGGGCGAACCCGCCACCGGATGGACCGAAGCGCCGCCGAAGCGTCGAGCGATCCCCAATTCCGTGTGTGGAATGCGGCGGGCCATACAACAGAAGCCCTTCGCGCGCAAGCGCGGCCTTCCCGGCCGGCCTCAGCTCTCGCAGTCGGCTGGCGCGGACCCCAACGTCAGCTCAGAGAGCGAGCCCTGCAGCGCATAGTCGCCGAAATCCATGAAGATGTCGTCCGAGACGCCGTTCTCGAAAAGCGTATAGCGGGTGTGGAAGATCGGAAGGCCGTCCGCGTCGCTGTCGGAATTGAAATAGGATTCGTCGACCTTCCAGGAATCCATGCCCGCGAGCCCTTCGCCCACCGGCCCGTTCTTCTGCGTCCCGCTTCCCACGGGCAATAGGATGGAAGTCGTCGTCAAAAGCTTCTCCGCGTCTTCGTCCCCGTCGAAGAGCGCCAGCTGCGCGATGCGCTCGCCGCCCTGCGCCGCTTCGATCAGCGCGGCTGTATGGCCAAGCGGAAACTGCGAGAGCGGCAGGTCGAAGCTGCGTTCGCCCGGAAGTTCGGTCTCGACGGTCGTCACCTCGCCCTCGCTGCTGGCCGAGCCCTTCACATGCGCCTGCTGCATGCCGTCGACATAGGTCCATGCCTCGAATTCGAAGGAGCGGCCGTCCGTCCCCTCGCGCGTCACGACACGCTGGTCCGTCAGCGTCGTCTCGCTCTCCTGCCCGAACCTGGCCACGAAGCGATAATCCAGAGCGTAGACGCCGCATTCGGGCATGGTCAGGTCGAAGGCGATGCGCCCCTCGGCCGAGACGATATCCTGGGTTTGCGAGGCCAGCGAAAGATCGTAAACGGCTCTGTGCGGGCCAAGCGTCGCGGCGCCCGCCGGAGCGGCGGCACCTGCCGCGGCAAGGATACAGCACAGGCGAGACAGTCGCATCGTTCGCATTCCCCTCATTCGGCCGCTCGGGCCTTCCCCGATGCCCGCCTGCCCGCAAATACAGGAGAATTCATGACCGACACCATCGAAGCGCGCCTCCAGAATGCCGGCATCACCCTGCCCGACGCCGCCGCACCTGCGGCGAACTACGTGCCCTACTCCGTCTTCGGCAACCTTTGCCAGACCTCGGGCCAGCTTCCGCTCGATGGCGGCAAACTGACCGTGACGGGAAAGCTTGGCGCCGGCGTCTCGCTGGAAGACGGCCAGAAGGCCGCGCGCCAGTGTGCCATCAACGTGCTTGCTCAGGCCAAGGCCGCGCTCGGTGGCGACTTCTCGCGCTTCGGCCGCCTCCTCAAGCTCACCGTCTTCGTGGCGAGCGAGCCCGGCTTCACCGATCAGCACAAGGTCGCGAACGGTGCTTCGGACTTCCTCGTCGAGATTCTCGGCGATAAGGGCCGCCATGCCCGTTCGGCTGTCGGCGTTCCGGCTCTGCCGATGGACGCGGCGGTCGAGGTTGAAGCCCTCTTCGAGATCGCCTGAGACGAAAGACCATGAGCACGCATAGCGACCTGCACTGGCTGACGCGCCGCCCGATCGCTCATCGCGGCCTGCACGACGCCAAGAACGGCATAGCAGAGAATTCGATGTCCGCCTTCCGCGCGGCACTGGACCGCGACTTCGCCATCGAGTGCGACGTCCACCTCTCGGCGGACGGCGTGCCCATGATCTTCCACGACGAGGACCTGGAGCGGATGACGGGCGTCGCCGGGCCACTGGCCGAACGCGCGGCCGACGAACTCGGCGCGCTATCCCTTGGCGGCACGCAGGACGGCGTGCCGCGCCTTGCCGACCTCTTCGCCCTCGTGGACGGCAGGGTGCCGCTCGTCGTCGAACTGAAGGGACGCGACCCCAAGGCGGACGCATCCTTCGCCGATGCCTTGCGCCCGCTCGTGGAGAGCTATCATGGCCCGCTAGCGCTGATGTCCTTCGATGCCTGGCTGATCGCGCAGGCGGCCGCGCACTTCGCGGGCCGCGTGCCGATCGGGCTGACGGCTGAGGGCACGCGCGCGGAGAACCTCGAGCAGCACCGGCGCACCTTCGACGGCGGCTGTTCCTTCGTGTCCTACAACGTCCATCACCTGCCGAATCCCTTTGTCGACTGGGTGCGCGAGGAGAACGGCGCTCCGGTGATCTCGTGGACGGTGCGCACGCCGGCGGATGCCGAGCGCAGCACCTTGCACGCGGACCAGATCACCTTCGAGGGCTTTCTGCCGCAGGTCTGACGGGGTCCTCTTGCACTCACGGCCATCGTGCCGAGATAGGGTATCGCATGGCCGAAGAGACCCTTCCCTCCCACACGATGGCGATCCGCGTCTGCGAGCGCGTGGCCGAGATCGAGCCCGCGGTCTGGGATGCGCTGGCGCAAACGGGCGAAGCGGGCCTCAACCCTTTCCTGTCCCACGCCTTCCTGCGATCTCTGGAGGATTCGGGAGCCGTCGGCCAGCGTGCGGGCTGGCTTCCGCAGCATCTCGTGCTGGAAGACGAGACGGGGCGGGTGCTCGCGGCCGCGCCCGCCTATCTCAAGGCCCACAGCCAGGGCGAATATGTCTTCGATCACGGTTGGGCCGATGCCTTCGAGCGCGCGGGCGGCAGCTACTATCCCAAGCTCCAGCTCTCTGTGCCCTTCACCCCCGCGACGGGTCCGCGGCTCCTCGTCGGTCGCGGCGAAGGCGCGGACGCGCGCCGGGAGATTCTATGCGAAGGGATTGAAGGCTATGTGCGCCAGACGGGAATATCCTCAGCGCACGCGACCTTCCTGGAGCCTTCAGACCTGACGGCGATGGAGGAGTCCGGCTTCCTGCATCGGACCGACCAGCAGTTCCATTTCGTCAATCGCGGCTATTCGAGCTACGATGACTTCCTCGCCACCCTCGCCTCGCGCAAACGCAAGGGCCTGCGCAAGGAGCGCCAGCAGGCCCTGGCGAACGGCATCACGGTGGAATGGCTGACCGGGCGCGACCTGACGGAGGAGGCCTGGGACGCCTTCTTCTCCTTCTACATGGACACGGGCAGCCGCAAATGGGGCCGCCCCTATCTCAACCGCGCCTTCTTCAGCCTGATCGGCGAGAGGATGGGCGAAGACATCCTTCTCGTGATGGCGCGGCGGAACGGGCGCTACATCGCCGGTGCGCTGAATTTCGCAGGTTCGGGGCGCATCTACGGCCGCTACTGGGGCTGCGTCGAGGACCACCCCTTCCTTCACTTCGAGCTCTGTTACCATCAGGCGGTGGACTACGCGATCGCTCACAAGCTCGAAGTGGTCGAAGCGGGCGCCCAAGGCGAGCACAAGTTGGCAAGAGGCTACGAACCCGTCATCACGCATTCGGCGCACTTCATCTCGCATCCCGGTTTGCGACGTGCGATCGCGGACTATCTTGCGCGCGAGCGGCGCGATGTGGAAAGCACCCGCGAGATTCTCGCCGAGCACACGCCCTTCCGCAAGGACGGCGGGCCCGACTGCTCTTGAACGAAAGCCGAGACCTGATGACCTACGACGACGCCAATATCTTCGCCAAGATCCTGAAGGGCGAAATTCCGAGCGCGAAGCTCTTCGAGACGGACGATGTGCTGGCGATCATGGATGCGATGCCGCAGACGAAAGGTCACTGCCTCGTCATTCCGAAAGCGCCCTCTCGCAACCTCCTGGACGCGAGCGACGAGACCCTTTCGCGCGTGATGCCGCAGGTCGCCAAGCTCGCCCGCGCGGCGAAGGCCGCGTTCTCGGCCGACGGTGTCGTGATCGCGCAGTTCAACGAGGCACCCGCCGGGCAGACCATCTTCCACCTGCACTTCCACGTCATCCCGCGTTACGAGGGCGAGGAGCCGGCCATCCACGCGCGCGACATGGCCGACCCCGCCATTCTCGCCGAGCACGCGGCCCTCATCCGCGAAAAGCTCTGAGACTTCAGGGCACGAAGTAGTAATTGGTGAGGTGGAAGAAGAGCGGGGCGGCATAAGTCACTGAATCCATGCGATCAAGGGCGCCTCCATGCCCCTCGATCATCCGACCCCAGTCCTTGGCACCGAGCGAACGCTTGACGGCCGACAGGACGAGCCCGCCGCAGAAGCCGGCCAGGACGATCGCCAGCGCCATCCCCGCCGCCTGCAGCGGCGAGAACGGCGTGATCCAGTAGAGCGCGGCGCCGAGAAGCGTCGCCGTCGCGCCGCCACCGACGAAGCCTTCCCACGTCTTGTTGGGGCTGACGACGGGCGCGATTTTGTGGCGTCCGAAGAGCTTGCCGAAGATGTATTGCAGGACGTCGCTCGCCTGCACGATCGCGACGAGGAAGAACAGCAGCAGGAAGCCGCCGCCCTCGAAGCCGGGAATGCGCAGGAGCAGCAGCGCCGGCGCGTGGCTGATGCAATAGACCGTCAGCATCAGGGCCCACTGAACCTTGGCGGTGCGCATCAGGAATTCGCCGGTCTCGTGCTTGAGAACAGCGAGCACCGGCAAGAGCAGGAAGGCGTAGACCGGGATTGCGATCGAGAAAAGCGACTGCCAGTCAATGCCGATCAGCACGTATTGCAGCGGGAGGAACACGTAGAAGGCGACGGCCAGCGCCGCATGGTCGGCCGGGCGCGTCGGCGTTAGCGAGATGAATTCGCGCAGGCAGTAGAAGGACGTCAGCGCGAAGAGGACGAGCGTCACGCCCTTTCCGAAAGCGAACGCGACCGCGAAGACGGCGACCATCAGCCACCATGAGCGGATGCGCGCATTGAGATTGTCGATCGTCGCAGAGCTCTCCGGGCTCTGCGCGCGCCGCCCGAGAATGCGGCCGACGATCGAGGCCGTGCCGAGTATGACAACGAGGCCGAGGAAGAGCGTGAGCAGGGTCTGGGTCATGCCTGAGCCTCCGCCAGTGCGACGATCGCACCGCGTGCTCGTTCGAGAAATGCTTCCTTCCCCTCCGCCTCCTCGAGTTGCATGGGAGCGCCGAAGCGCACATGGCAGGAGATGGGGACGGGCAGATAGGCCCCGCGCGGGAAGGCGCGGGACAGATTACCAAGGTAGACCGGCACGAGTTCGGCGTCAGGAAAGCGTGTCGCGAGCCTGTAGAGGCCGGACTTGAACGGGCCCGGCAACCGCTCCGCGCCGCGCGTTCCTTCCGGAAAGATCACCAGCGAATGCCCGCGTTGTAGTTCCGCCTCGAGCGGGGCGAGCGGATCGCTTCCGGCTGCGCTGCCTGCGCGGTCGACGAGAACCGAGTTGAGGAGCCCGATCGAGATCGCACGGCGTATGCGGTCCTTGCCCCAGTAGTCGGCCGCGGCGACGGGATGTGTGGTCGCGCGCAGCGGTTTCGGCAGGGCAGCCCAGAGAAGCACCGTGTCGAGATGGCTGCCGTGATTGGCGAAGTAGATGCGCTGGCGGATCGAGGGCTTCGTGCCGATCCACTCGGGCCGGCCGCCGACGAGGAAACGCGTCAGGCCGATCAGGAGATGGTCGATCATGCGTCATCCTCGAGGCGCGCGGCGATGCGCGACATACGGCGCCAGACTGTCCAGATCGCACCAAGGATGACGACGGCGAGCACGATCGTGGTTATGTGGGACGATCCAAGGGCCAATGCTTCGACGAAGGCAAGCACACCGCCGAGCGTCAGCGCGGCCATCCGTTGCGGCTTGGCCATCGGGCCACGATAGTCTTGGCCAAAGCCGAGCGACGCACCGAAAGCGCGCAGGTAGGCGGTCAGGACCGCAAAGAGCGCGGCGACATAGCCGAGTTCTGGCCAAGGACTGGCGTAGCCGAAGCCGATAAGGAGGAAGGCGTCCTCGAACCGGTCCGGCACCTCGTTGAAGAGAGCGCCCGTCGGCGAGCCGCGCCCCCCTTCGACGGCGACCATACCGTCGAGGAGATTGCAGAGCAGCCGAAGCTGCACCATAAGCGCCGCCAGAAGGAAGAGCATCGGTGTCGCCGGCGCGAAGGCGAATGCGAGCCCACCGATCGCTGCGAAGACAACGCCCGACGCCGAGATCGCATTGGGCGTGATCGACGTCCTCAGCAGCGCACGGGCGAGGCCCTGCGCCCAGCGCGTTCCGCGCGATGCCAGCGGCCGGCGCGCCGATGCGTCCCCCTCGCCCATCTTCCCCCACTCTCCGAATCGCGATCCGCTACAAGAGCCCGACCCACCACGCGCCCGCAAGCAGGATGATCTCGGCAACAACGATGCCCAGCACGATCGACCGCGCGATCAAGAAGTAGGCGAGGAAGCCGCCGACCATCGCGCCGATCCGCGCGGCGTCCGGGATCAAGGCGAGCGAGCCCGTCGGATACAGGACGAGGCGCGCAATGACGGCGGCGACGAGCGCGGTGGCGATGGCACGCACGAGCTGGATCGCGACAGACTTGTCGGAAATCGTCCCCGATGAGATGACGCCGAGGTAGCGCCACAGATCCGTCGGCAACCAGCCGGCAAGCAGTATGAACAAGAAGGGCCACCACCAGTAGGGGAGCCAGTCGAAGGTGATTTCGCTCACCGGCCTGCCCTCCGCGCATCGACGATCCGCCCGCCGAGGAAGGCGAGGATACCGCCGAGGATGCCGGCGATGAGGATGTCGAAGGAGGGGAAGAAGTAGTTCGCAGGGGGAATCAGCACCATGCCGGTCAGAAGACCGAGCTTGCCGGAGGTCTCCCTGGCCGTGCCGAAGAGCGAGAGCAGGAAGTAGATCGGCGTCAGAAACGCGAGCGCCCCTGTCGCCAGCGCCGGGAGTTGCCCCATCAGGTTGAAGGTAACGGCGACGACGATGACGTTGAGGCTCGTCAGCGTGACCGAGAAGCCGGCAAAGAACGCCGTGCGATGCTCGCGCGGAACGTTGCCGATCCGCTCCATTGCGAAGACCCAGCAGGTGACCGCGACGAAGTGCGAGAGAAAGAGAAGCGTGCCAGTGCGTGTCTTGGGCCCACGTATCTCCGGGAACAGCGCGACGACCATCGGCATCAGCCGCACCGACGATAGCGCGACGGCCAGCGCCGCGGCCGGAAGCGAAGCACCGGCGGCTATCGCGCCGAGCACGATGATCTTCGCCGGCAGCGCCCAGATCGTCGCCGTCATGAAGGAAGCGTGGAGCCAAGTGACGCCGGCGTCGCGAGCCAAACCGGCGAAACCGACCATCGATAGCGTCAGGATCATCGCTGGCGCACTGAGGATGCCCCGCGCCCCGACGCGAAACCATTCTGCGCTCGAAAGCTGGCGCTCATCCACGCGGGCATCCATCGGATCGGCATTCCCTCGCTGCGTCCCAAGCCCTCAAACGAAAGGGCCACCCGAATGGGCGGCCCTTCCAGAAGCTGCCCACGGGCAGCCCCGTCATAACGACGATCAGGACGACTTACGAGGGATTTTCGGCACCGTACCCGAGCGCTTCGAGCCCTTCGTCTTGGGCTCCATCAGCGCAAGGTCGCCCTCACCCGCGGCCGGCGCGCCCGCGCCTTCCGCATCCTCGTCACCGTCAGCCTCGTTCTCCTGCGCCTTCGAGCGGCGGCGCGCGCCATCGCCTTTTCGCGGACGTGCTGGCGACTCGTCCGCGATCGACTCCAGATGCAGCTTGCGCCCATCCTCGCCGTCCAGGACCGACACCTTCACAATGCCGCCGCGCTTCAGCTTGCCGAAGAGCACCTCGTCCGCCAGCGGCTTCTTCACATACTCCTGGATCACCCGGCCGAGCGGCCGCGCGCCCATCTGTTCGTCGTAGCCCTTGTCTGCCAGCCAGGCGATCGCCTCCGGCTCCAGTTCGAAAGTGACGCCCCGCTCGGAAAGCTGAGCCTCGAGTTGCATGACGAACTTCTGCACCACCTCGTGGATGACCGGCGTCGGCAGCGGCCCGAACGGGATGATCGCGTCGAGACGGTTCCGGAATTCCGGCGTGAAGAGCCGATTGATCGCCTCGATGTCGTCCCCCGTGCGGCGCGACGAGCCGAAGCCGATCGCAGCCTTCGAGGCTTCGGACGCACCCGCATTCGTCGTCATGATGAGGATGACGTTGCGGAAGTCGATGCGCTTGCCGTTGTGGTCGGTCAGCTTCCCGTGGTCCATCACCTGCAGGAGGATGTTGAACAGATCCGGATGCGCCTTCTCGATTTCGTCGAGCAGGAGCACGCAGTGCGGGTGCTGGTCGACGCCATCGGTCAGGAGGCCCCCCTGGTCGAAGCCGACATAGCCCGGAGGCGCTCCAATGAGGCGCGAGACCGTGTGCCTCTCCATGTACTCCGACATGTCGAAGCGCAGGAGTTCGACGCCGAGCGAGGAAGCCAACTGCTTGGCCACCTCCGTCTTGCCGACGCCGGTGGGGCCGGAGAAGAGGTAGGAGCCGATTGGCTTCTCGGGCTCGCGCAGGCCGGCCCGCGCCAGCTTGATGGCGGACGACAAAGCCTCGATCGCCGAATCCTGGCCGTAGACCACGCGCTTGAGCTGGGCGTTGAGGTTGACCAGCACCTCCTCGTCGTCCTTCGAGACGGTCTTGGGCGGGATCCGCGCCATCGTCGCGACGGTCGCCTCGATCTCCTTGATGCCGATCTGCTTCTTGCGACGCGATTCGGGCAACAGCATCTGCGACGCGCCGGTCTCGTCGATCACGTCGATCGCCTTGTCCGGCAGCTTGCGGTCGTTGATGTAGCGCGCGGAAAGCTCCACTGCCGAGCGGATCGCCTCGTTCGTGAACTTCACGCGATGGAAGTCCTCGAAATAGGGCTTCAGCCCCTTCAGGATCGAGACCGCATCGTCGACGGACGGCTCGGCGACATCGATCTTCTGGAAGCGCCGCACCAGGGCGCGGTCCTTCTCGAAGAACTGGCGGTACTCCTTGTAGGTCGTCGAGCCGATGCAGCGGATCGCCCCGGAGGACAGCGCCGGCTTCAGAAGGTTCGAGGCGTCCATCGCGCCACCGGACGTTGCGCCGGCGCCAATCACCGTGTGGATCTCGTCGATGAACAGGACGGCGCCCGGATACTCCTCGAGCTCCTTGACGACCTGCTTCAGCCGCTCCTCGAAGTCGCCGCGGTAGCGCGTGCCGGCAAGAAGCGTGCCCATGTCCAGCGAGAAGATCGTCGCGTCGGCGAGCACGTCCGGAACGTCACCCTCGACGATGCGCTTGGCGAGCCCTTCCGCGATGGCGGTCTTGCCGACGCCCGGATCGCCCACGTAGAGCGGGTTGTTCTTCGAGCGGCGGCACAGGACCTGGATCGTGCGATTGATCTCGCTCGCCCGCCCGATCAGCGGGTCGATGCGGCC
Organism: Aureimonas mangrovi; assembly: GCF_014058705.1. Classification (NCBI taxonomy): domain Bacteria; kingdom Pseudomonadati; phylum Pseudomonadota; class Alphaproteobacteria; order Hyphomicrobiales; family Aurantimonadaceae; genus Aureimonas; species Aureimonas mangrovi. Next base: position 1,775,601 of record NZ_CP059692.1, on the reverse strand, counting down.
GGTCTTGGCCTTCTCGTTGAGATTCACGCAGTAGGCCGAGAGGGCGTCCTGCTTCTCCTTGCGTCGTCCTTCCTCGTCCTGCCCCATGGTCGACTGCTCTTCCTCTGCCCCGCGCACGGGCCGGCTCTCGGCGCCGCCGGGGCGCTTGGAAATCCCGTGGGAGATGAAGTTGACGGCGTCGTAGCGGGTCATCTCCTGCTCCTGCAGGAAGAAGGCCGCGTGGCTCTCGCGCTCGGCGAAGATGGCGACGAGCACGTTGGCTCCCGTCACCTCCTCCCGGCCCGACGATTGCACGTGAATGACCGCACGCTGGATCACGCGGTGGAAGCCGGCTGTCGGCTTGGAATCCTCGTCATGCCCGGTGACGAGATTGGCGAGTTCCGTGTCGATGTACTCGGTCAGTGCAGCGCGCAGCATGTCGAGATCGACGCTGCACCCTTTCATCACCGCCGCCGCATCCTTGTCCTCGAGGAGGGCGAGGAGGAGGTGCTCGAGCGTCGCGAACTCCTGATGACGCTCATTGGCCAGCGTCAGCGCCTGATGGAGAGACTTCTCCAGGCTTTGGGAAAATGTCGGCAAGCTTCACCTCAATTCTTTTCCATCACGCATTGAAGCGGATGTTGATGCTGGCGGGCGAAATCCATGACCTGCGTGACCTTGGTCTCCGCTACCTCGTATGTATAGACACCGCACTCGCCCACGCCGTGCTGATGCACGTGCAACATGATCCGGGTGGCCGCCTCACGATCCTTCTGGAAGAAGCGCTCAAGCACGTGAATAACGAACTCCATCGGAGTGTAATCGTCGTTCAGAAGCAGCACCCTGTAAAGGCTCGGCCTCTTTGTCTTGGTGCGCGTGCGCGTGATGACCGACGTGCCGCGATCGGCGCCGTCGTCGTCGTTCTTCCCGGCCTGCGCCCGCGCCGCCTGTGCGGCCGCGAGCCCTTGCGGATCGTTCATTTCCAATGCCACCACCCTCGTCATCGTCGTCTATGTAAGGATCGCCGGACGCATTTTAAGCCATGCGTCGATTGCGGCATATCTGCGGAGCCGGAATGCGAAAAGGCCCGGCGGGCATGCCGGGCCTTTTCGCTGTTCGGTTTCTGGAGGGCGCTTGTCGCGCCGACATCGGCTCAAGCTGCGCGGGCGGTCGTCTGGGCCCTGGCGGCCGTCGCCGCCACCGTCTGTTCGAACGGCTGATAGGCCTCGCGCATCGCTTCGGCGCAGAGCTCGGAGACGCGCGTCGTCTGGCTCACCCAGCGCTCGTAGGCATCCTTGGCGAACGTGCCGTGCACCTCCATCGCCTTGTCCAGCGAACGGGCCCGCGAGAGCTGATCGAACATCTGTGCGGAGTGCTCGTAGGACTGCTTGGCAAAGTCGGTCGACTGCGCGGCGATCTGCTGGAAGCCCTTCGTCATCGCAGAGAACGACTTCAACCCGTTATCCATCGCTTCCTTACCTGCGGTATTGGCTTCATCGAAGAAGGTCATGCGCTGCTCCCGGATTTGATGATGGGCGAGCTTGCCCGTTGATTGCACCTCCCGATATATTGCACTGCACAAAAGTCTTCAAGGTTGCGCTCCAGCCTGCCGTCATCCAGTCAAATGTTCGGGAGCGGTTCACCGGCAGGGCCGATGCTACGCTTCCGCCACATCGCGATGAAAAGGAAGCTTCAACCATAAACGGATTGGTAAGACCGCGGGCCTTACTGTTTCCAGGACGGAGAGACCCGGGAGGTCGTTGATCGTCTTCGGCTTTTGCCGCGAAGACGATCCGTGCCCGACGTCTCCACATGCGAACCGAGAGAGCCGCCTCGTGCCCACGACGACCCCCTTCATGACGCTTCTCACCCGCCAAATCGGTCGCATGCTGGCAGTCGCCGCGATAGGCACGGGCATCGTCGTTCAGGCGCCCGCGGCCGCGGAGGCCAATCCTCGTTACGCGGCCATCGTCATCGACGCCAACAACGGCAAGGTTCTTTTCGATCGCTACGCCGACGAGCCGCGCTATCCTGCGTCGCTCACGAAGATGATGACGCTCTATCTGGCCTTTGAGGCGCTCGAGACCGGTCGCGCCCGTCGCACGACGCAAATGAAGGTCTCAGCCTACGCCGCCGGGCGCCCGCCGTCCAAACTCGGCCTGAAGGCCGGCTCGACGATCTCGCTCGACGATGCAATGCACGCCCTCGTCACCCGCTCGGCCAATGACGCTGCGGTCGTCATCGCAGAATTCCTTGGCGGCACGGAAACGCGCTTTGCGGAGATGATGACCGCCAAGGCCCGCAGCCTGGGCATGGCGCGCACCACCTTCCGCAACGCGCACGGCCTACCGAACCCGGAGCAGCGTACGACGGCGCGCGACATGGCGACCCTCGGCATCGCGCTGCGCGAGCATTTTCCGCAGTATTACGAGATCTTCAACACGCGCTCCTTCACCTATCGCGGCCAGACCATCGGCAATCACAACCGCGTCCTCGGCCGCGTGCAAGGCGCTGACGGCCTGAAGACCGGCTACATCAACGCGTCCGGCTTCAACCTCGCCTCCTCGGTCGTGCGGGGCAACAAGAAGCTCGTCGCTGTGGTCATGGGCGGGCGTACGTCGCGCACGCGCGACGACCACATGGTCGAGCTCCTCAACCGCTATATCCCGCAGGCGAGCGAAGGACGCGGCGGCCCGCTCATCGCCTCCTGGTCACCCTCCTCGCGCGGTGGCGCCGTCACCGCCCATTCGCAGGTGGCTGCGGCGTTGCCGACGAGCGTCCCGGTTCCGACTCTTCGCGCCGCCAACGTCGATGCCACCTCTATCGACGCGCGCGTCGCGAGCGCCTACGGCTCGACGGCTGCCAGCGCGGTCGACGAAGCTCTTCGGAGCCCCGGCGGGCGCCCCCTCCTCGGCCGGGACGCGCTTCGTCAGGCGCTCAACTCGCAGGTCGAGATGCCGCGCATGGAGATCCCGACGGCCAACGCGCTCGCTCCAATGAATTCCGCGCCCCGTGCCCCAAGCTACAGCAATGGCGGCCCGGTACCCCGTGCGCCCATCCCGTCTGTCGGCATCGACCGCGGGACCACGGGCTCCATCGAGCCGCAGGCCATGCTTGAGTCTCCGATCGCGGCGAGCCTGGCCGTCGCTCCTGCCACATCGCTCTCGCCCTGGGTTGTCCAGATTGCGGCCACGCCCGCCGAGGCGACCGCGATGGATATGCTCGGCGAGGCCAAGATGCGCGGCGGCGATGCTCTCGCTTCGGCCGAGCCGTTCACCGAAACCGTGGAGGCCGGCTCGCAGACGCTCTACCGCGCCCGCTTTTCCGGCTTCGCCACCAAGGACGACGCCAACGCGGCGTGCGATGCGCTCAAGCGCAGCGCCTACGCCTGCTACACGATCGCCGCCAACTGAGCTGTCTTCGCCCGGAAAGCCGGGCGCGACGAGACTTTCCGCCACGACAGACGGCCGCTCGCATCGCCCGAGCCTTGCGGTCGGCCGGCTGGACGAACCCTCGATGAGTATGCGTGTTCAGGGACAGATCAGCGATGACGCTCGACCAGGAAAGCCTTCGCCTCGTTGATACGGGCCGCCAGCAGAGCGCTGCCGCCACGGTCGGGATGCACCCCCTTCATCAGGCGTCGATGCGCCTCGCGGATTTCCGCGAGGGTCGCTCCCGGCTCAAGGCCAAGGATCTCGTGAGCCTCCTGCTGTGTCATGGAGCCAGAGCCTGGCGTGCGTCCCAGCCCGTCGCCCGCACGCGCCTTCGCGTCGTCGCGCCATCCGGGCAGGCGGCGGTCAAGATACGCTTCCAGAAGGCGTAGGCTCTCCGTATCGGCCGCGAGCTCGCGCTGGAGCGTCCGCAGGTCTGTCTCGCGCAAGGCCGAAAGGCGGGCGCCCTCCATCTGCCCTCCGAGAACCACGCCGTCCAGGTCGCCACTGTCGTGGTCGAGGGTCATCTCGAGGAACCGGCTCCTGACCGTCGTCGGTGGACGGCCACCGCCGATGGGGACCGGACGCGCATTCCAGCCTCGACGGAGCGCCGCCATGCCGAAGGCGGCGAGCGGCAGTCCTATCGCACCACGTCCCGTCAGCGTCAGCCCGGCACCGGCCGCGATGACAGCCGCCGGTCCGGCAGTTCGAAGGAACGTCGCGAGTTTTTCGGGTGGCGTAACGAGGAGCAGCCGCAGCGTCGCGACGAGGAATACGACGCCGGCGACGACGAGCAGAAACGTCAACGGCCTGTTCCCCCGGGCCCGCGCAACTGCGCCAGTAGAAGGCGCCCTTCCGGGGACGAGTCCTTTTCTAGCGCCACGGGGCCTTGCGTGACGAAGGTCGCGACGGCGCGCAGGAGACGCCGCAGTGCATCGGCCGCCCCCTCCTCGAGCTTGAAATACGCCCCGCGCGAAAGCCGTGCGATCTCACGAAAGACCGTTTCGGTGGCGCGGTCGCCGCTATCCTGGAAGACGAAGATCGGGACCCCCGCGACGCCGAGTTCTCCAGCCAGCGCGCACAGCGCGTCCGCATCCTCCTCCATGGCATCGCCGATATAGATGAGTGCGCCCAACCGGCTGCGACGCGCCTCGGAGGCGGCATGGGCTAGGACACGGCCGATCTGCGTGCGTCCGCCGCGGCAGTCGATCCGCGTCATCAGGTCGCGCAGCCGGGCGCCCTCGGTAACGAAGGGCGAAGAGCGGCATTCGCGATAGCCGCGGAAATAGACAAGCTGGACGGCGAGGTCGCCCTCGCCGACGACGTCAAACATCTCTGCCTGGAGGCGGCAGGCGCGGTCCCATGTCGGCTGGCGGCTCATCGTCGCGTCGAGAGCGAAGATCAAACGGTTGTTTCCGGCCGCGCTCGACGCGGCGCGTTCAAGGAACCGGTCGATCTCGCCGCGGGTCGAGACCTCGGCCGGCGACGTCTGCGCCTTCGCATTGATCTCGCGCGCCATTCTTCCTCCCGTGAACCCTTCATCAGATTTGGGATCGTGCAAGCTCGGCACAATGCTCCGCACGGCAGAGCGCCATCACAAAAGCCCGAGTTCCACCAGTTCCCTGCGCAGATGCACGGGAATCTCGTCGACCTCTGCACCGGAAGCCCCGAGGTCGGCCGGAGCATCGTCAGGCTTGAGATAGCGCCAACCCTGGAAGGGGCGACGCGGCAGCCAGTTCGTCAGGCGAAGGGTCGGGTCGAGCACGATACGGCAGCGTTGGATGCCGTCCGCCCCCTCCACCGGATCGAACCGGAGAATCGTCTGGCGGACCTGCACATGGCCTCGGATGACCCAGTAGAGGGACCCGCCGGCGAGGACCTCCTCTGCCCGCTTGGGGCTGACGCGCGTGACATGGCCGCTTTCGGCCACCTGGCCAGCCAGTTGCGCCGACCGCAGCCTCTCGTCGACGAACGACTGGAGATCCTCGACGCTGTCGGCGCCGACGCACAGCTTGATGAGATGGAGCGCCATATCGGCGTCATCGCTCCTGCGGCCGCCCGCCGTCAAGCGGTTCGAGAAGGGCTCGACAGCCACGCGCCGGTCGGCGAGAGGTAGTGTGCAACCCTCGCGCCGCATATGGAGGCCTGATGGCACTCGACAGTTTTCTCGACCTGCCCAACGTCTTCGCCCTCTCGCTCTTCGTTCTGGGTTGGCTCGGCTATTCCTTCATCGTCGGACGGATGTCCGAAGGGAGCCTTTCGCGGCGCATGGACCGCCAGCGCGCGCTGTGGATGGATACGCTGCTCAAGCGGGAGCTGCGCATGATCGACACTAGCATCATGATGGGGCTCCAGCAGGGAACCGGCTTCTTCGCCTCAACCTGCATCTTCGTCATCGGCGGCTGCTTCGCGCTGATCGGATCGGCCGAGCAGATCGCGGCGGTAGCAGCCGATCTGCCCCTTTTCGGCGTCTTTGACCGAGCCTTGGTGGAAGCTAAGCTTCTGGGTCTGGCGCTGATCTTCGCGCACGCCTTCTTCAAGTTCGGCTGGTCCTATCGCCTCTTCAACTACTGCACGATCCTCATCGGCGCGATTCCGATGCGCACGGATGCCGAGCGCGAGCCCGCCGCCGCCGAGGCCGCCGTCCAGCGCGCCCTGACGATGAACCGCATCGCCGCGCGCCACTTCAACGGCGGCTTCAGGGCGATCTTCTTCGGCATCGCCTATCTCGGCTGGTTCCTCGGGCCGTGGGTGCTGATGATGACGACACTAGCCGTGCTCTACGTGCTTGCGCACCGTCAGTTCTGGTCGGACGCGCACGACGCCCTGTCCTTCGGCGAGAACGACAGATGACGGCGCGGGGCGATATCACGGGAGCAATTCTGCGCATGGCAGCGGAACGCGGCGCAGAGAAGACGGTCTGCCCCTCCGAGGTCGCTCGCGCTCTCGCGGGATCGGACGAGAAGGCCTGGCGCCTCTTGATGGCGCCGATCCGCGCCGAGACAGTGCGGCTTGCGGACGACGGCGCGATCGAGATCCGACGCAAGGGCCGCACGGTCGATCCGCACGACTTCAAGGGCATCTACCGGATCGGGCTTCCCCGCTCAGGCTGAAGGAAACAGCGCGTCCGTGCGGCCGGTCATCCAGTAGACGGCGAGGCCAAGATACTCGCGCACCGAGAAATGCACCTTCTCCACGTTGCGGATCGACGCGCTCGAAGGTTGCCAGACCGCCGAGCCCGAAGGCGTGCGATAGTCTACGGGGTAAGGCAGCACGTCGAAGCCCGCGACGCGAAAGCAGCCGACGGCGCGCGGCATGTGGAAGGCCGAGGTGACGAGCAGCCAGGTTTCACCCGGCTGCGGATCTGCAATCTTGCGCGACAGGACCGCGTTCTCGGCGGTGTTGCGGGCGGCCTCTTCGAGAACGAGGCGTTCTGGATCGAGGCCAAGTTCGAGAAAGAGCTGCCGGGCGGGAATGCTCTCCGCGATGTCGTCGGCGAGGAGCGCCGCCGAGCCGCCCGAGAAGATGATCCGCGCTTCGGGATAGCGACGCGCCAACGCGAGCGCGGCGGTGACGCGGTCGGCGGCATCGTTCAGCTCAGGCTCGCCGCGCGTGCGCGCGATACGGGTGTCGAAGGAACCGCCCAGCACCACGATGCCGGCGATCTCTGCCGGCAGATCCGGCCGCGGGATACGTTCCTCCAGCGCGCTCATCATCAGAAGGCCGAGCGGCGAGAGAGCGACGACCGCGAGGATCGCGAAGGAGAGGCCCCCGAGGGCCAACCCCGTACGCAGCCGCCGCACGGCGACCGCGAAAAGCCCGAGCGCCAGAAGCAGGAGCACGACGACGAGCGGCTGTACGAGATACCAGCCGACCTTGGAAAGGACGAAGAACAATCGCGACTCCATACGGGCGCGACCGGTGCGCCGCGCCCGAAACCGCTACCGCCTCATTCTGTCGCGAGCATGGACCGAAGCCGTCAGGCGCGGTCCCATTTCGGAGCGAAGCCGGGATTGACGAGACGCTTGCGCAGCCGTGTCATGCGCTCCATCAGGTTGCGATCGTCGTCCGTCAGTTCGAAGTCGAAGACGTCGATATTCTCGGCCAGCCGGTCCGGGTTGGATGTACGCGGAATCGCCGCCACGCCATCCTGCTCGATCTCCCAGCGCAGGACCACCTGCGCCGGCGTTTTGCTATGCGCCTCGGCAATCCGCACGATCTCGGGATTCTGGAGAAGGTCGCCGCCCTGACCGATCGGCGAGTAGGCGACGAGCGCCATGTCGTTGCGCTTGCAGGCGGCAAGGATCGCATCCTGCGAGAGCGTTGGGTGATACTCGACCTGATTGCAGACGAGCGGCGCCTCCGACATCTTCTGCGCCTCGTCCATCATCGTCGAGGTGAAGTTGGCAACGCCGATATGCTTGGTCAGCCCCTTGGTACGCGCTTCGTTGAGCGCCGCGATGGATTCCTCCAGCGGGATGTCCGGATTCGGCCAGTGAATGAGAAGAAGGTCCACCTGCTCCATCTGCAGATCGACCAGCGCCTTCACCGCCGTGGGCACGAGCGAGCTGCGGCCGATGTCTGACCACCAGATCTTGGTGGTGACGAAGAGCTCGTCGCGGTCGATCCCGCTGTCGCGGATGCCCTGCCCGACGCCCTTCTCGTTGCCGTACATGCGGGCGGTGTCGATGTGCCGGTAGCCGCACTCGATCGCCTTGCGCACGATGCCCGGGCTCGTCTCGTCATCCAGCCGGAACGTGCCTAATCCGATGGCCGGGATGCGCGCGCCCGAGCGTTCGATGATCTTCATGGAGCTTCCTGTCGTCGTTTCCCCGATACGGTCCTTGCAAGACCTGCCGTCCAACCTGCACAAAGCGGCGCGCGCTGTGAACGGGTGCGTGCGAAGATAGGCGGAGCGCAGACATGTCCAGCGATTCGGCGACGGTCCTGAAAGAGCGGCCCGCTCAGAGCCGCGGCCGGATCGATCTTCTGGACGTCGCGCGGGCCGTCGCACTGCTCGCAATGCTGGTCTATCACTTCACGTGGGACTTGGAGTTCTTCGGCTATCTACCTGCCGGAACAGTGTTCGAGGGCGGATGGCGCATCTTCGCCCGGACTATTGCGACGAGCTTTCTCGTCCTCGTGGGCATCAGCCTCGTCCTCGCTCATCCCGGCGGCGTCATTCGCCGCCGACCGTACTTGATTCGGCTCGCTCAAGTGGTCGCCGGCGCCACTGCGGTGAGCGCGGCAACCTATGCGTTTACCCCACAAAGCTTCGTGTTCTTCGGCATCCTGCACCAGATCGCCTTCGCCAGCGTCGTCGGCCTCGTCTTCCTGCGGGCACCCGCCGCCGTCACGGCGCTCGCCGGCCTCGCCGTCATAGCCCTGCCCATCATCTACCAGACCGATGTCACGAACACGCGCTGGCTCGCCTGGATCGGCCTTTCCACCTCCGAACCGCTGTCCAACGATCTCGTGCCGGTCTTTCCGTGGACCGGCGTGGTCCTTTTTGGCATGGCGGCCGGGCGTCTGGCCACGAACCTCAATCTCTGGGCGCGCCTGCGGACCTACAATTCCAACGCCGTCCCGATGCGCGTCATGACGAAGCTCGGCCGGCATTCGCTGGCCTTCTACCTGATCCACCAGCCAGCCTCGCTGGCGCTCGTCGCAGCCTATGCCTGGGCCTGGCCCGCCGACCGCGTCGCGCATTTTCCGGCAGACTGCCAGCGTTCCTGTGTCGCCGAGGTCGCGGATGAGGCCTACTGCACGAACTACTGCGGCTGCGTGCAGAGCGAACTCACCGAGCGCAACCTCCTCTCCGATCTGCTCGAAGGCAGGCTCGACGAAGCCGGTCAGTCCACATTGCGCGAAACGATCCTGACCTGCTCGGCCAATGCAGCCCGCTGACGACCGCTCGCTTTACGCGGCGGGCGCGATGCCGAGTTCCGCCATTCTTGTCAGGCACGCCTCCTCGGCGTTGTCGAGTTCGGAGAGAAGATCCTCGATATCCCGGCGCTTTTGCTCGAGCTCCGCGCGCTTCTCGCTGACCTTGCGCACGATGGCGCGCAGCTGCCCCGCCTCGCCTGGAGGCGCGCGATACATGCCCATGATCTCGCGAATCTCCGCGATCGAGAAACCAAGACGCTTGCCGCGCAGGATGATCTTGAGGAGCTGCCGGTCGGAATGGCGGAAGAGCCGCGTGCGCCCCCGGCGAATCGGGGCAATCAGTCCCTCGTCCTCGTAGAAGCGGATGGTACGCGTGGAGATGTCGAACTCGCGCGTGAGTTCGGTGATCGTGTAGTATTCACGCATGGAACAACGGGCCTTCCGATCGAAGCGCCTGTCTCATGCCAGATTTACGTAAAAGTCAATGCGCCGTCAGGCGAGGCCGAACCACCATGTCGCCAGGCCGAGAAAGCCGAAGAAGCCGACGACGTCGGTGACGGCGGTCACGAAAACGGCGGAGGCGATGGCGGGATCCGCACCGAACTTGTTGAGCACAAGCGGGATCAGAATTCCTGCGAGGGCAGCCGTCACCATGTTGATGAGCATGGCCGTTCCGATCACGAGGCCAATGTCGGAACTTCCGATCCATGCCCATGCGATGCAGCCGATCAGGACGGCGATGGCGCTGCCATTGAGAAGGCCGACGAGAAGCTCGCGGCGGATGATGCGGCCGGAATTGTGGATGTGGATGTCGCGCGTGGCGATGGCGCGCACCGTTACCGTCATCGTCTGAGCCGCAGCGTTGCCACCCATGGAGGCAACGATCGGCATCAGGGCGGCCAGCGCGACCATTTGCTGGATCGTCGCGTCGAAGAGCCCAATCACGAGCGCGGCCAGGAAGGCCGTGCCGAGATTGACGAACAGCCACGGGAAACGCGAGCGCGCGGAAACGCGCACTGAATCGGAAATCTCCTCGTCGCCGACGCCGCCCAGGAGACGAAAGTCCTCCTCCGCCTCAGCCTGGATGACATCGACGATATCGTCGATGGTCAGGACCCCGACGAGGCGCTCGTTCTCGTCGACGACGGCGGCCGAGAGAAGGTCGTACTGCTCGAAGACCTGAGCGGCCTCCTCCTGATCCATCTCCGCAGGAATTGCGTGACGGGTCGGATGCATGATCGATTCGATCGTCTCCGGGCGCTTCGTGCGCAGGATCGCATGAAGATCGACGGAGCCGAGAAGCTTGAAGGTGGGATCGACGACAAAGATCTGCGCGAAACGATCCGGCAGATCGTCATCCTCGCGCATGTAGTCGATCGTCTGGCCGACGGTCCAGAACGGCGGTACGGCCACGAACTCCGTCTGCATGCGGCGGCCGGCCGTCTCTTCCGGGTATTCCAGCGCACGTCGCAGCCGCAGACGCTCGCGAAACGGCAGCCGCTCGAGGATTTCCTTGCGGTCCTCCTCCTCCAGATCCTCCAGAATGTAGACCGCATCGTCCGAATCGAGCTCGAGCAGCGCCTCGGCGATCTGCTCGTTCGGCATGGCATCGACGATCTCGAGGCGCACGGCCTCGTCGATCTCGGTCAGCGCGGTGTAGTCGAAATCCTCGCCGAGCAGTCGCACTAGATGCTGACGCTCGTCCGTCTCCAGATGCTCGATGAGATCGCCGAGCTCGGTTTCATGCAGGGGCTCGACGCGCTCGAGCAACGCCGGCGCGTCCTCGGCCTCGAGAACGGCGCGCACATCGTCGAGGAAGGGCCGAGCGACATCGCCATTGTCATCGTAGAACTCGGCCGGCTCCACGGCAGCCGGCTTCTCGGCCGAAAGGCTTTCGTCGTCGCGTCGCTCGTCGACCATCTCGCCCCTCGCACCGTTTCCCGCGCGCACGAAGCTGCGCGATCATCTCATAATCCCCCGTCGCGACAGTCTTCTGACCCTCTCCCGAGAGCACACGTAGACCTGCCGACCGAAGGCCGCGATATAGGATGAGGAGGTGGAGGAGAAAGGCTGGTGCGGTCGAGAAGACTCGAACTTCCACGGGTTGCCCCACAGCGACCTCAACGCTGCGCGTCTACCAATTCCGCCACGACCGCACGCCGTGTTCCGGCGCTGGGCCGGCCCGGCCTCGTCGACCGGTGGCGGGCATGTAACAAAGCCCCTGCGCGGACACAAGCCCTTTTGCGCCGCACCGGCAACAAGCTTCACACGCGCTGACGCGCGCCCTTCCGAACCGTCCCCCGGAGGGATAGATAGAAGCGATGGATGCCCTCACTTCCAAAGCTGCCTCGCCCCGCCTCGACGTCCTCGCCGAAGGTTTCCGGCCGCGTGAGGGGAGCCCCCCGGTGGAGTGGATCATCCTCGACCGCGTAACGCCTTACCAAGAGGCTCTTGCGATGATGGAGGAGCGCGTCGCGGGTATCGCGGCCGGCATCGCGCGCGAGGCCGTCATCCTCCTCGAGCACCCCCCCCTTTACACGGCCGGCACCAGCGCTTCCGGGGCCGATTTGAAGGACCCGGCGCGGTTTCCCGTCTTCGAGGCCGGTCGCGGCGGTCAGTACACCTATCACGGGCCGGGCCAGCGCGTTGCCTATGTGATGCTGGACCTGAAGCGTCGCCGCGCCGACGTTCGCGCGTTCGTTTCCGCCTTGGAGACGTGGATCATCGCGACGCTCGGTTCCTTTCATGTGCGCGGCGAACGGCGCGAGGATCGCGTCGGCGTATGGGTGCGCAGGCCGGAGCGGGCGCCCGGGCCGGACGGATCGCCGGCCGAAGACAAGATCGCAGCCATCGGCATCCGTCTTCGTCGTTGGGTGAGCTTTCATGGAATCAGCTTGAACGTTGATCCGGATCTTTCGCATTTCGAGGGGATCGTGCCGTGCGGCGTCAGCGATCACGGGGTCACGAGCCTCGTCGATCTTGGCCTTCCCATTTCGATGACCGAGGTCGATTCGGTGCTGCGCTCCGAGTTCGAGCACGTCTTCGGCCCGACGGCATGACGACGCTCTATATCGACGCCGACGCCTGCCCGGTGAAGGACGAGGCGCTGGAGATTGCCCTACGTCACCGCGCGGATATCGTTCTCGTGTCGAACGGAGGCCTGCGTCCCTCGCGCTACGAAGGTGCGCGGATCGTCACGGTCTCGGCCGGTGCCGACGCCGCCGATGACTGGATCGTGGAGAACGCTTCATCCGGCGACGTCGTCGTAACGGCCGACATCCCGCTCGCAGCCCGCGCCCTAGAGAAGGGCGTCGCCGTGCTCAACCCGGATGGCCGCCCGCTGACCGAAGCGGGCATCGGCGCCGCCCTCTCCTTTCGCGCCTTCAACCAGCATCTTCGGGAGACGGGCGAAAGCCGAGGCTTCAACAAGGCGTTCGACGCAGCCGACCGCTCGCGCTTCCGACAGGCACTCGATCTCGCACTACGGCCGAGGAACGCGTGATCATCACGCGAAGCTGACCGGGTGCGGGGCCTCCCGACGGCATCCGCTCGCGCGAATTTTCGTAGATACTGTGGTGAATGGCAGCGAGCGAAGGAATGGTCAGATGGCATTGTGGAGGCGTCCTCGCGGTCCGCTCGTCTATCGCCAGAAGCTGACGACGCGAATAACCCACTGGATCTGGGCTGGCTGCCTGTTCTTCCTGCTGCTTTCCGGGCTGCAGATCTTCATGGCGCATCCCGCACTCTACATCGGCCAGCAGTCCGGCTTCCAGTTCGACAATTCCATCCTGTCGATCGGCGCTGTGCAGGATGGGCAGACGCTTCGCGGCGTCACGACGGTTTTCAGCCATCGCTTCGACACGACCGGCTGGCTGGGGGCTGTGCCCGGCTCGAACGGCACGCTACAGGCCAAGAGCTTTCCCGGCTTCATGACCATCCCGACCTATCGCGATCTCGCGAGCGGGCGCGTCGTCCATTTCTTCTTCGCCTGGATCCTCGTCGTCACGCTGGCCGTCTGGTTGGTCACCAGCCTCTTCAACCGACACATCTCTCGGGATCTCCTGCCGACCGGCAAGGACGCACGTGGGCTTGGACGTGACATTCTCGACCATGCCCGCCTTCGGCTTCACAATGGACGCCAATACGGACCCTTGCAGAAGCTTTCCTATCTCGTGGTGCTCTTCATCCTGCTGCCGTTGATGGTGATGACCGGCCTGACCATGTCGCCTGGCATGAACAGTTTCGCGCCTTGGCTGGTGGACCTCTTCGGCGGGCGGCAAAGCGCGCGCACCGCGCATTTCGTCGTGATGCTCCTGCTCGTCGCCTTCTTCGTCGTCCACGTGGTGATGGTGGTGCTGGCCGGACCGATCAACGAACTGCGCTCCATGATCACAGGCTGGTTCCGGATGGACGACAAGGAGACGCGCTCGTGAAGCCGAAACTCAGCCGGCGCCGCTTTCTGACGGGAGCGGGCGTCGCCGCCGCCACCTTGCCACTCTCCGGCTGTTTCGATCCGATGGTCGATCGCAACGGCAATGTCCGCGACGTACTCCTCAAGGCCAACGACCTCACCTACCGGGTCCAGCGGTTCCTGCTCGGTTCCGACAATCTGGCGCGGGAGTTCGCAGAGAGCGAGATCCGGCAGCCGATGCGCCCGAACGGAGTCACAAACCCGCAGGCCCGCGACTATCTCGCGCTATCCAGCGGCAATTTCGCCGACTACCGGCTGACGGTGGATGGGCTCGTCGACCGTCCGCTTTCGCTGTCGCTCGGTCAGTTGCGCAACATGCCGTCGCGCACCCAGATCACCCGCCACGACTGCGTGGAGGGCTGGAGCTGCATCGCAAAATGGACGGGCGCTCCGCTGGCCACGGTCTTGGATCAGGCCGGTGTGCAGGCAGGTGCGCGTTACTGCGTCTTCTCGTGCTTCGACGTGATGGAGAACGGCTTCACCGGCCCGATCCACTACTACGAGTCGATCGATCTTCTCGACGCGCGCCATCCGCAGACGATCCTCGCCTACGGGATGAACGACATGGCCTTGCCCGTAGCCAACGGCGCGCCGCTGCGCGTGCGGGTCGAGCGCCAACTCGGCTACAAGATGGCGAAATACGTGCGCGGGATCACTCTCACCGACGACTTCTCCACCTTCGGCGAAGGGAGCGGCGGCTACTGGGAGGATCGCGGCTACGAATGGTTCGCGGGCATCTGAGCGGGCCCTTTCGGACCCGCCGCCTTTTTGCTCTCAGACCTTCACGCCGTAGCCGCCGGCGGTGGGCGTCACCACCGTCACAGCCTCGCCGGCTTCCAGGCGCGTCTGGGCGCAGGCGGCCAGCACCTCCACACGCCCGTCGAGACGGCGCACTTCCGTTCGTCCGCGCTCGCCGTCGCCGCCCCCGGCAACGCCCTTGGGCGCAAGCGTGCGGTGGGATGAGAGGATCGCGCAGTCCATCGCCTCGCGGAAACGGATCGTGCGCGTGGTGCCGTCACCGGCCGCGAAGGCGCCATTTCCGCCCGATCCCTCGCGCAGCCCGAAATTCTCGAGCACCACCGGAAAACGCATCTCCAGGACTTCCGGGTCTGTCAGGCGCGAATTGGTCATGTGGACGTGGACACCGGACGTGCCCGCGAAACCGCGCCCGTCATTGGTGTGCCCGGCCGGCGAGCCCGAACAGATCGTCTCGTAATACTGGTACGCCTCGTTGCCGAAGGTCAGGTTGTTCATCGTGCCCTGGCTGTTGGCGATGGCCCCCAGCGCACCGAAGATGGCGTTGGTGACGTGCTGCGAAGTCTCGACATTGCCGGCGACGACCGCGCGCGGATAGGCCGGCTTCAGCATGCAACCATCGGGGATCACGATTCGAATTGGCCGCAGGCACCCCGCGTTCATCGGGATCGGCGCCTCCACCATGACGCGGAAACAGTAGAGGACGGCGGCACGCGTCACCGGCTCCGGAGCGTTGAAGTTGTTCGCCATCGCCTCGGAGGTGCCTGTGAAATCGACCGTCGCCGTGCGCGCTTCTCGATCGACGGTGATCTTCACGCGAATGACCTGACCGGTGTCGGTCGGGTAGGAATACTCGCAATCTTCGAGGCGCCCGACGAGGCGCGCCACCTCCTCCGCGGCATTGTCCTGGACGTGGCCCATATAGGCCTCGACGCCCTCCAGCCCGAACTCGGAGACCATGCGCCGCAACTCGGCCGCGCCGCGCTCGTTGGCGGCGATCTGTGCCTTAAGGTCGGCGATGTTCTGGGTCGGGTTGCGCGCCGGGTAGGCATGATCCGTCAGGAGAGTGTGGAGCGCGGTCTCCTGAAAGACGCCCTCCTCCACCAGACAGAAATTGTCGATGAGGACGCCTTCTTCGTCCACCGTCGTTGCGAGCGGCGTCATGGAGCCGGGCGCCGTCCCGCCGACATCGGCATGGTGACCGCGCGAGGCGACCCAGAACAGGATGCGCGCGCCGTGGTCATCGAACACCGGACTGACGACGGTGATGTCCGGCAGATGCGTCCCGCCATTGTACGGCGCGTTCAGCGCAAAGACGTCGCCCGGCCGCACGCGCCCCTCGTTAAGGCGGATCACCGTCTCCACGGAGCGGTCCATAGAACCGAGGTGGACAGGCATGTGCGGCGCGTTCGCGACGAGTGCGCCTTTCGCGTCGAAGACGGCGCAGGAGAAATCCAGCCGCTCCTTGATATTCACCGAATGAGCGGTGTTCTGCAGGGCGACGCCCATCTGCTCGGCGATGTTCATGAAGAGGTTGTTGAACACCTCCAGGAGCACCGGATCGGCCTGCGCGGTGCCAACGGCCTGCCCACGCGCTAATGCCTCGTGCCTGGAGAGCTTGATCGACCCCGTGCCGGTCAGGCGCGCCGACCAGCCCGGCTCGATGACGATGGTCTGGTTGGGCTCGATGAGAAGCGCCGGACCGCGCAGGAGGTCGCCCGGCTCCAGACCCTCGCGGCGGAAGACACGCGCCTCGCGCCACGTGCCGCCGCTGAAGATGCGCGTCGCGACAACGCTCGAAGCCTCGCGCTCGTCGGGCTCGGTCGGAGCCTTGTCCTCCGCGTCCTTGCCGGCTTCCCAGCCCTCGACCTCGACAGCCTCGACCGTGATCGGCTTGTCCGGCATGACGAAGCCGAACTGCGCCTTGTGCATCGCCTCGAAGGCGGACCGGGCAGCGGCGAGGTCGCCGTCGAAGGCGACGTCGAGCGTCGAATCGGTGCCGTCGTAGCGCAGATGCAGCTTGATACGCGCTTCGATGGCCCGTGCCTCAAGGCCCTGCTCCACGAGCTCGGCTGTCACCAGCGCGCGCAGTTCGTCCGCCGTCGCCTCGACGGACGCTCGGCCCTCCTCTCCGAGCGGCTGCACGAGGCCCTGCTGGCGGCTGGCCGTGACGGTGGCGAGCCCGATCCCGTAGGCCGACAGAAGCCCGGACATCGGATGCATCAGGACGTGCTCCATGCCGAGCGCATCCGCGACGAGACAGGCGTGCTGGCCGCCCGCCCCCCCGAAGGAATTCAGGAGGTAACGCGTCACGTCGTAGCCGCGCTGGACGCTGATCTTCTTGATGGCGTTGGCCATGTTCTCGACGGCGATCTTGAGGAAGCCCTCGGCGACCTCTTCCGGCGAGCGCCCCTCGCCGGCACGCGACGCGATTTCGGCAAAGCGCGCCGCGACCGTCTCACGGTCGAGCGGCTGGTCCTGCCCGGGACCGAAGATCGCGGGAAAGAACTCGGGGTTCAGCTTGCCGAGCATGACGTTGGCGTCCGTCACCGTCAGCGGCCCGCCGCGCCGATACGCGGCCGGACCGGGATCGGCGCCCGCCGAATCGGGGCCGACCCTGAAACGACCTTCCTCGGCGTGCAGGATCGACCCGCCCCCCGCCGCAACGGTGTGGATGCGCATCATCGGCGCGCGGATGCGCACGCCCGCGACCTCCGTGTCGAAGGCGCGCTCGTACTCACCCGCCGAGTGGGCGACGTCGGTCGAGGTGCCGCCCATGTCGAAGCCGATGACGCGCTCGAAGCCGGCCTCGGCCGCCGTGCGGACCATTCCGACGACCCCGCCCGCCGGGCCGGAAAGGATCGCGTCCTTGCCTCGGAAGCGGTCGGCCGCGGTGAGGCCGCCCGACGACATCATGAACTGGAGCGTCGGTCCCGCCTCGCCGGCCGGCGTTGCGCCGAGCGTTCGGGAGACGCGCGAAACGTAGCGTGACAGGATCGGCGAGAGGTAGGCGTCGACGACCGTCGTGTCGCCCCGCCCGACGAGCTTCACCAGCGGCGAGACCTCGTGACTGACGGAGACCTGCGCGAAGCCCATCGAGCGCACGAGTTCCGCCAGCGCCATCTCATGCGCCGGGCTCTGCCACGCATGCATCAGAGCGATGGCGACCGCGCCGATCCCGTCGGCCCGCGCCGCCTCCAGCGCCGGGCGCAGCGTCTCGGCATCAAGCGCGCGCTCGACCATGCCGTCAGCAAGAACCCTTTCGTCCACTTCGACGACGCGCTCATAGAGCTGCTCAGGCAGGATGATCTCCTTGGCGAAGATGTCCGGTCGGGCCTGATAGGCGATGCGCAACTGGTCGCGGAAGCCGGCGGTGATAAGGAGCAGCGTGCGCTCGCCCTTGCGCTCCAGAAGCGCGTTGGTCGCGACCGTCGTGCCCATGCGCACGGTGCCGATCGTGCCGGTCGGCATCGGCGCCCCGGCCTCGGCGCCGAGGAGGCGGCGGATGCCCTCAATGGCTGCGTCCTCGTAGGCTTCGGGGTTCTCGGAGAGGAGTTTCAACGGGTGCAGGGCGCCGCGCGGATCACGGCCGATGACGTCGGTGAACGTCCCGCCGCGGTCGATCCAGAAGTCCCATTTCGGGCTCGCGGCCACTGCGTTCGACATCGATCTCTCCTTCGCGTGACGCTGCTTCAGCTCAGGTCGGGCCATTTCGATAATTTGTTGACAAAATGTCGGACTAAACGTCAAGCTCTGATTTTAGGCGTGCACAACGCTTGTGCGCCACCTATGCTGCCGGTTCGTCAACATCACTCGAAGGAGAGCCTTCCGCATGATGCCTTCCCTGACTTCCACGCTGCTCGCCGGTGCTGTTCTTGCCTTCGCCAGCGCTCCTGTCGCGGCGCAGACGAACTGGGACATGCCGACCCCCTATGCGGATGGCATTTTCCACACCGCCAACATCATCGAGTTCGCGCAGGACGTCGAGGACACGACGGGCGGATCGCTGGATATCACCATCCACTCCGCGAATTCCCTTTTCGGCCATGCCGAGATTCGTGACGCGGTGCGCGACGGCCTGGTGCCGATCGGCGAGTTCCTGCTGTCGCGCCTAGCCAACGAGGATCCGGTCTTCGCGCTCGACTCGATCCCGTTCCTCGCCTCGTCCTACGACGATGCACAGGCTCTCTGGGCGGCATCTCGCGAGGCCGTTTCCCAGAGGCTGGCCGATGAGGGCCTGACCGTCCTCTACGCGGTACCCTGGCCGGGACAGAGCCTGTATCTGCGCGAGGACGTCACCGATCCCGCTCAGCTCGCCGGCCTCAACTTCCGCGCCTACAACGTCGCGACCGAGCGCCTTGCGGCCCTGATCGGCGCGACGCCGACGCAGGTCGAGGAAACCGACATCCCCACCGCCTTCTCCACGGGCCGCGTTGAGGCGATGATGACCTCGCCCTCCACCGGTGCGAACGCCAAGGCCTGGGACTTCACGCGCTACTACATCGACGTGCAGGCCTGGCTCCCCAAGAACATCGTCGTGGTCAACACAGATGCCTTCGAGGCTCTGTCGGATGAGGAGCAGTCCGCGCTCATCGAGGCGGCAGGGCGCGCCGAGGAGCGTGGCTGGCAGATGTCGCGCGAGGAGACGGACGCGAAGATCGCCGAGCTCGAGGCCGGCGGCATGATCGTCTCGCAGCCTTCCGAAGCGCTCTCGGCCAAGCTGCGCGAGGTTGGCGAAACGATGACGGCCGAATGGGAGGAGCAGGCCGGCGAGACCGGGCGCACGATCGTCGAGAACTACCGCGCGAGCCGCTAAGCGACAGCTCCGGGCAGGCCCAAGACCCTGCCTGGACTTCATCTTCCGGGGATGACCTGAATGCGCAAGGCACTCGATGCCCTCTACGGCACGGCCCTTTTCGGCGCCTGCCTCTCCATGATGCTGATCGCGGCGCTCGTCACGGTTCAGGTCCTCGGCCGGATCGTCGATCGGGTCGCCGTTCTCCTCGGCTTCGGGCGCTATGGCTTTGCCATCCCTTCGATTACCGAGATCGGCGGCTTCCTGTTCGTTGCCTCCGCGTTCCTCGCGATACCGGCCGCCCTGCGCGCGGCGGGTCACGTTCGCGTCACGCTCCTCGTGGGCTTCCTCGGCCCGGTGGCTGACAAGGTCCTGACGGCGTTCGTCATTCTCGTCGCCCTCGGCCTTGCCGTCTTCGCCGCCTGGGCGGTCGGGGCGCAGACCCTGGCATCCTACGACCGGGGCTCCCTGTCCTACGGCCTCGTCCCGATCTCGCTCTGGATCCCGCAATTCGTGATGACGGCCGGCATCGTGATCCTCGCCGTCGCGCTTCTCGACGAACTCGTCACCCTTCTTCGGGGCGGCGATCCCGCCTTCCGGCAAGCCGAGCGCGCGCGTGGCGCCGGCGAGGGAGCCCACTGATGGACGTCGGCCTCATTGCGCTTCTTCTGGTCGCAGTCCTTTTCGGGCTCCTTCTCGCGGGCCTGTGGGTCGGCTTCGCCCTCATGGCCGTCGGACTCGTTGCGATGGGAATCGCCTCTTCCGCTCCTGTCGACGCCGTCTTCGCCCGGCGTGTATGGGGCGCAATGAACAGTTGGGACCTCACCGCCCTGCCCATGTTCATCTGGATGGGCGAAATCCTGTTCCGCTCCCGCCTCTCCTCCGACATGTTCGAGGGCCTCGCCCCCTTCACGCGGCGCCTGCCCGGCCGGCTCCTGCACGTCAACGTTTTCGGCTGCGCCCTCTTCGCCGCCGTCTCGGGCTCTTCCGCCGCGACGACGGCGACCGTCGGACGCATGTCGCTGCCCGAACTCGGGCGGCGCGGTTACGATCCGCGCATGGCGATCGGTACGCTCGCCGGCGCCGGCACCTTCGGCTTCCTGATCCCGCCCTCCATCATCATGATCGTCTACGGCGCGGCGACCGAACAGAGCATCGCGCGTCTGTTCCTCGCCGGCGTCGTGCCCGGCGTGATGCTGGCGGTGATGTTTTCGGCTTTCATCATGGTCTGGGCATTGCTGAACAGGGAGAAGATGCCCGAGCCAGAGCCGGCGCCGGGCTGGGGCGAGCGCTTCCGCGCGCTCGGCCTCCTCCTGCCGACCGTGCTCCTGATCGTCGCCGTCATCGGCTCGATCTACGGCGGCCTCGCCTCGCCGACCGAAGCAGCCGTCGTCGGCGTCGTCGGCGCGCTGGCGATCGCCGGCTTCACCGGCGGGCTCGACCGCGAGGGCTTCGTCGCCTCTCTTAAGGGCTCGGCTATCACAAGCTGCATGATCGCGCTGATCCTGGCCGGCGCGTCCTTCCTGACGATCGCGATGGGCTTCACCGGCATACCGCGCACCTTGGCGGCCTGGATCGGAGAACAGGGCTTCTCGCAATACGCGCTGATCGCAGTCCTCCTCGTCTTCTTCGTCGTCTTGGGCTGCTTCCTCGACGGGATATCGATCGTGGTGCTGACGACCTCGGTGATCCTGCCGATGGTGCTGGCCGCGGGCATAGACCCGATCTGGTTCGGCGTCTTCCTCGTGCTGGTGGTGGAAATGAGCCAGATCACGCCGCCCGTCGGGTTCAACCTGTTCGTAATCCAGTCCATCACCGGCCAGAGCATCTTCCGGGTCGCACTGTATGCGCTGCCCTTCTTCCTCATCCTCGTCCTCGCGACGGCCCTTCTCACCGTCTTTCCCCAGATCGCGCTATGGCTTCCCGGAACGATGATGAGCAACTGACGGCGGCGCTGATCGGGCCGGTCGTCTCCTCCGACCATCTGGCCCGCTCCGCCCTGCCGCCGCTTTCGGAGGTCGAGTTCGCGCTGACGATGGGCACGCACGCCTTCCAGCGGTGGACGGTTCGATGCATGACCGCGGCCGGCGGCCCGACTATGTCGCCGCTTGAAGTGCTGATCATCCATCTGGTCAACCATCGCGGGCGGCCCAAGACGCTCGCCGACATCTGCCTCGTCCTCAACATCGAGGATACCCATCTGGCCAACTACGCGATCAAGAAGCTCGCCGAACACGGGCTCGTCACGGTCGGGCGCACCGGAAAGGAAAAGACCATCGCCGTCAGCGAGACGGGCGCGAAGCTCTGCCGACGCTACGGCGAGGTCCGCGAGGCACTGCTCGTTCGCACCGCACAGAGTCTCGGCTACGATCCCTCCGAGTTGTCGCGGCTGGCGGCGCTCCTGCGCTCACTCTCCGGTACTTACGATCAGGCAGCGCGAGCAGCCGCATCGCTCTGACCCGAAGGCTCAGCGCTTGTGGGCCGCGCCATGCGCCTCGATCATCTTGCGGTACTGCTCCTCGATCGCATCGTCGATCGGGCGTGGAGCGAGGTCCACGCCACGCGCCAAATGCTCGGCGATGGCCTCCAGCGCGGTCACGCGGGCATAGCGCTTGTCGTTGGCCGGGACGACATGCCACGGAGCCTCCTCGGAGTTCGTTCGCGCGAACATTTCCTCTGCCGCGACGCGGTAGTCGTCCCATCGGTCGCGGTTGCGGAAGTCCTCATAGGAGAGCTTCCAGCGTTTCAGCGGATCGTTCATGCGTTTTTCGAAACGCTGGAACTGCGCCTCGGCGGTGATCGCAAGATACACTTTCACGATGCGCGTTCCCGCATCCACAAGTGTCTTCTCGAAACCGCAGATCTCGCGGTAGGCGCGCCGCCATTGCTCGTCCTTGGCGAACCCCTCGATCCGCTCGACGAGGACGCGACCATACCATGATCGGTCGAAGACGGCGATCTCGCCGGTTATCGGGAGCTTCTCCCAGAAACGCGCCAGATAGTGCCGTCGCAGATCGCGCGGCTCGGGAGCGGCGATTGGCCAGACCTTGAAGCCGCGTGGATCGAGGACGGCGGACAGCCTTCGGATGGTGCCGCCCTTCCCGGCCGCGTCCGAGCCCTCGAACACGATCGCTGCGCTGTTTCCGGTGTGGAGATAGGCCTGCTGGATACGCCGGAACCGTGTCTGAACAGCGTCCAGACGCTCCTCGTACTCCTTCTTCGCAAGCGTCGCATCGTAATCGAGCTTCGCCAAGTGCACCGCGCCGTCCTTCGTCCCGTCTTGGCCCATGTCGATACAAAACCTTCCTAAAACGACGATGATGGACCGGACCGGTCGCCGAACGCAAAAAGGGGCGGCGCTAGGCCGCCCAGTTTGGCTGGAGTATCAGGTCATGAAGCACCTGATGCCCACATAAGAGCGCTCGGGCGCATTCGGTTGCACCTATGTCAACAGGATGGGAAGCCGCGTCCTTGCGCCGCAACCAAGCCGCTGCTGATACGTTAGGCGGTTGGACTTTCCGCACGCGAGGGCCTGCCGACCGGCCGGTCCGTTCCGCACGACCAGCAGGAGACAATGATGTTCCGCGACAAGCCAACGGCCTACGAGCGCCTCAGCGACGCCATCGGTGATATCGGCGATAGGATCGGCGACCTCGAGAGCCAGATTGCGGAGCGGGTGAACCCCAAGCCCTCGGCGTTCGAACGCCTTGGACGCTCGGTCGAGCATCAGATTGCGCGCCTTCCCGGCCTCACGCATCATAGCACGGCGTCGCGCTATCTTCCCTCGTTCGCGACGGGCTGGTCGGTTCCCTCGGCCTCCGATGCGCGCGCCTCCCTGGACCGCGCGCAGCGCTCCCTCCGCGAGACCGCGTCCGACGCGCGCGACCATCTGCCGAAATTGAGCAATTTTCACTGGCCTGAGCTTCGTGCGCCGCGCGCTAAGAGCTTCAAGCGCGGTATGGATACGCAGCGCGGCATCGATTACCTGCGCGAGCGACCCGAGTTGACGACTGCACTGGTTGCTGGCGGCGCGATCCTCGCACTCGGCGCGGCCTTCTACGTGACCAAAAAGATCGCCGACCATGCGGAGGAGCCGGACTACGAGACGGTGCGCAGCGGCGGCGAAGTCGAGATTCGCGATTACGACGCGATGCTCATCGCCGAGACGGTCAAGAGCGGCTACCACGAGAAGGCGCGCAGCCGCGGTTTCGAGACGCTCTACGACTATATCCGCGCGAATAATCGCTCGGGCAAGAAGATCGCGATGACCGTCCCCGTGCTCCAACAGCTCTCGGAAGCTGAGGGCCGCAAGGGCTGGGCGATCCGGTTCGTGATGCCGAAGAAGTACACCAAAGCCAGCCTGCCGACGCCGAACGGGGGCGACGTGAAAATCGAGGAAGTGCCCGCCCGGCGCATGGCCGCTATCCGCTTCAGCGGAACGTTCAGCGCCTCGCTCGCCAGCCGCAAGCTCATGGCCCTCTACAACTACCTTTCCGACGAGGGTCTCAAGCAGAAGGGTGACCCGATTTACGCGTTCTACAACCCGCCCTGGACGCCGGGTTTCATGCGCCGCAACGAAATCTTGATCGAGATCGAGGGCTGATTTTCTGTCTGTTGAGACGGTTGAAAGGGCATCCTGGAACGGGGTGCCCTTTGTGTCTTTCTGAACACTTTCGAAAGACGCATCAATTCCTTCGTTCATTGAAAACGACAAAAGCTGAAGTCCGGTAGAGCAGCGTGAAGTGATCCGACGGTTACGAGCGCCATCTCGTCAATCGCTTCCATCTCATGGAGGCCGCATCTCTCAACTGAATGAGGGGCACGAACATGGGACGCCCCGTCCTTCGAGGGAGCCCTTTGTGTTTGCGAAGCTCTGCCCGGTCGTTTTTCGTCCAATGACGCGTGCTATTTTACGGTATCATGATACCATATTTTCCATATCATTGTTTTTGCTTGACTTTTATCGAAGAGAGCATTGCCGAAATGCTTGCAATTGGCACGGCGTGCATCTAGAAGGCCGCTTCGACGTCGCGGTCCCGGGTTGATTGCGGCCGAAGGCCGGTTTTCCGGCAACCGCATTACCCAAGGGTTCGACCATGAAAACCTTCTCGCAGAAGACCGAGACGGTGGAGAAGAAGTGGGTGCTGATCGACGCCGAAGGGCTCGTCGTCGGCCGCCTCGCCTCCCTCGTCGCGCTTCGCCTTCGCGGCAAGCACAAGCCTACTTTCACCCCTCATGTCGACGACGGTGACAACATCATCATCGTCAACGCCGACAAAGTCGTGTTCACGGGCAAGAAATACCAGGACAAGACCTATTACTGGCACACCGGCTATGCCGGCGGCATCAAGGAGCGCAAGGCGCGCGAGATCCTCGAAGGCCGGTTCCCCGAGCGCGTGCTCGAGAAGGCCGTCGAGCGTATGCTCCCGCGTGGACCGCTCGGCCGTCGCCAGTTGAAGAACCTTCGCGTCTACGCCGGAGCCGAGCATCCGCACGAGGCGCAGTCGCCCGAGACGCTCGACGTCAAGGCGCTCAACTCCAAGAACGCGAGGGCTGCATAATGGCCGAACTGAACTCCCTCCAGGATCTGGGCTCGGCCGACGTCGAGACCGTCAGCGCGCCGGTTCACGTCCAGAAGCTCGATGCCTACGGCCGTGCCTACGCCACAGGCAAGCGCAAGGACGCGGTCGCGCGCGTCTGGGTCAAGCCCGGCTCCGGCAAGATCGTGATCAACAACAAGGACTTTGCCGAGTATTTCGCGCGTCCGGTGCTCCAGATGGTGCTTCGTCAGCCCATCGTCGCCGCTGCGCGTGACGGTCAGTTCGACATCATCGCCACCGTCGCCGGCGGCGGCCTCTCCGGCCAGGCCGGTGCGGTTCGTCACGGCATTTCTCGCGCCCTTACCTACTACGAGCCGGGCCTGCGCCCCGTTCTGAAGAAGGGTGGCTTCCTGACGCGCGACTCGCGCACCGTCGAGCGCAAGAAGTACGGCAAGGCGAAGGCCCGTCGTTCGTTCCAGTTCTCCAAGCGCTGATCGTTCGGACGCTTCGCGTTCCATTCAAAGGCCCCGGCAATGCCGGGGCCTTTTTCGTTTCCGGCTTTTCTTTTTTGCACCATTCCCCATGCTTGCTTCCCAAAGGGCGCGCTTTGCGGCCCGCGTGGAACATGCCTGATGCTGACAGCCTACCATTACGCCGACAGCCGCCTGATCGCCGCGCCGCAAGGGACGCTTCCCGAGGAAAGCGCTGCGACGGTGTGGATCGACCTGCTCGACCCGACGCGCGAGGAGGAACTGGCGGTCGAGAGCCGGTTCGGCATCGAGGTGCCGACCGAGGCCGAGATGCAGGAGATCGAACTGTCCTCGCGCCTTTACGAGGAGGACGGCGCCCTCTTCATGACCATCATGTCGCTGTTCCGACTCGACGAGGACCCACCTCAGAAGACGCTCGTGACGTTCGTGCTCAAGGACCGGCTCCTCGTCACCGTTCGCCGCGCGCGCCCGCGACCCTTCGATACGTTCCTGACGCGCGCTGCCAAGCCCCGAGCCACTCACTGCGAGACGGGCGTGCAAGTGATGCTTGGCCTGTTCGAGACCATCGTCGACCGCCTCGCCGACGGGCTCGAATCGGCCGCCAACAGCGTTGATACGCTTTCCCGTGAGGTCTTCCGGAAAAGACGTGGCCGGGAAAAGGCGCAGGGGCGTGACCTCGAATCGCTGATCGGCGTCATCGGACGCAACGGCGAACTCGTGGCACTGATCCAGGAGAGCATGGTTTCGCTGTCGCGCGCGGCCAGCTTCCTCTCTGCCATTGAGCCCGAGCAGGGCAAGGGTCCGCGCGACGGACGAAAGCGGCTGAAGATGATCCAGCGCGATCTCGATTCACTCAGCGAATATGCGATGTCCCTTGTCGACAAGGTCACATTCCTGCTCGACGCGACCCTTGGCCTGATCTCGATCGAGCAGAACAAGATCATGAAGATCTTCTCGATCGTCGCCGTGGTGTTCATGCCGACCCTCGTCGCTTCCACCTACGGGATGAACTTCGAGCGTATGCCCGAGCTGTCATGGGCCTTCGGCTACCCCTACGCGCTGATCCTGATGCTTCTCTTCGCGATCCTCCCCTTTGCCTTCTTCAAAGCGAAGGGATGGCTGTGATAGGCCCTGTTTCGCCTCGAAAACACTGAGAGAGCAGATGGCCGGAAAGAGCATCGACAACGCCTTCACCGCAACCTCCCTCGCCGGCGCGGCAAGCGATCCGACCTATGCGGGTGCACTCTCCTTCATGCGCCGCGCGTTCTCGAAGGATGTGTCGGGCGCGGATGCGGTCGTCTGGGGCGTCCCCTTCGACGCCTCCGTCTCCAACCGCCCGGGCACGCGCTTCGGGCCGCAAGCCATCCGCCGCGCCTCGGCGATCTTCGACAACGATCCGCAATACCCGTTCGGCTTCGATCTCTTCGAAACCGCGAAGGTCGTCGACTACGGCGATTGCCTGCTCGACTACCGTCTGCCGGAGACGGCGCATGAAGCGATCAAAGCGCAGGCGGCCCAGATTCTCGCACAAGGGGCCTTTCTCCTGACGCTTGGCGGCGACCATTCGATCACCTTCCCGCTCCTCGCCGCCCATGCGGAGCGCCACGGGCCGACGGCGCTCGTCCATTTCGACGCCCATCAGGACACATGGCCGCTGGCCGAGAGTCCGAGCGGCGAGCGCCGCGTCGATCACGGCTCCTTCCTGCTGGCCGCCGCCAATGACGGACTGATCGACGCAGGCCGCTCCATCCAGATCGGCATCCGCACTCACGCGCCGGAGACCTGCGGCGTCGAGATCATCCACGGCGACGCGGTGGAGGACATGAGTTCAACCGCCATCGCGGAACGCATCTACGCGCGCACCGGCGGCGCCAATGTGTACCTCACCTTCGACATCGACTGCCTCGACGTTGCCTTTGCGCCGGGCACGGGAACGCCGGTCGCGGGCGGTCCGTCCAGCGCGAAGATGCTGGCCGTGCTGCGACACCTGAAGAACCTTCAGGTCGTCGGCGCGGATGTCGTGGAGGTATCGCCGCCTTACGACCACGCTGATATGACGGCCATCGCCGGAGCCAGCGTGGCGATGTATCTCCTCGGCAACCATATCGAGCGCACGACCGGCACGCGCCGAGGCGGAATCATTCTGCAAGGCGCGGCGCGTAAGCACCTGACCTTTCAGCGGGAAAGACGATCATGAAACCCAGGATCTTCATCGATGGCGAACACGGCACGACGGGCCTGCAGATCCGCAGCCGCGTCGGCGATCGAAGCGATCTGGAGCTTCTGTCCATCCCGGAGGCCGAGCGGCGCAACGCGGCAATGCGCGAGGACCTTCTGAACGAGGCGGACATCGCGATCCTGTGCCTGCCCGACGAGGCCTCGCGAGAGGCCGTCGCGATGCTCGGCGGCAACAATTCGACGCGCATCGTAGATACGTCCACCGCCTATCGGACCGACGCTTCCTGGGTCTACGGCTTCGCCGAGATGGACCTGGCTCAGAGCGAGCGCATCCGCGATGCACGCCACGTCGCCAATCCGGGCTGCTATCCGACGGGCGCGATCGGCCTCCTGCGCCCGCTACGCGCCGCTGGGCTGCTGCCGGAAAGCTACCCGGTCTCGGTCAACGCAGTGTCCGGTTATTCGGGCGGCGGCAAGCAGATGATTGCGCAAATGGAGGACGCAGGCCGCGAGGATCACATCGCCGCGCCGCATTTCCTTTACGGGCTCGACCTCTCGCACAAGCATCTCCCCGAAATGCAGGTTCACGGCCTTCTCACGCGTGAGCCGATCTTTGCTCCGTCGGTCGGGCGTTTCGCGCAAGGCATGATCGTGCAGGTGCCGCTGCAACTCGATGACGTTTCGGCCGACGACCTGCGGGCCGCCCTTCAGGCCCACTATGCGGGGCAGGATGTGGTCGAGGTGGCGTCGTCGGACGAGACCACTGCCCTCAAGCGCCTCGACCCGACGCAGCTCGCCGGCACCGACCGGATGAAGCTCTTCGTCTTCGGGTCCAAGGTCGGTGGGCGGATCAACCTCGTTGCCCTGCTCGACAATCTCGGCAAGGGTGCCTCCGGCGCTGCCGTCCAGAACATGGACTTGATGCTCGCAGCCTGAGGCGACCCCGAAATCCTTCAGTGGTTTTCGGGAGGCCGCAAATCTTTCGGCGTCAGGCGTTCGAAGGCGGCGCGTAGGAGCCGACGAGCGCGCGTGCGTGGGCAACGGCTGCCGCCAGCACGACGATCGCTCCGCCCTGATGCATGAGGGCCAGATCGATCGGCACCGCCATCAGAAGCGTCGCGATGCCGATCACCGCCTGCACCAGCACGAGGATCAAAAGGATTCCTGCGCCCTTCGCATGCTTCGTGCCCGGCGCGATCGCGTAGGCCATCGCGGCATGCAGGGCCACCACAGCTAGAAGCACGTAGGCGCCGGTGCGGTGGACGAACTGAACGGTCATAACGTTTTCGAAGAAGTTCACCCACACTGGCGACATGCGCAGGAGGTTGTCCGGCACCCATTGCCCGTCCATCAGCGGCCAAGTGTTGAAGGTGAGCCCGGCATTGAGGCCGGCAACGAGACCGCCGAGATAGATCTGTACGAGCGCCAGCAGGACGATGGCCCCGCCCGCCATCGCCGACCAGCGTGTCGGCGGTGCTTCGCGCGGCCGGGTGACCAGACCGCGCGCCACCCAGACGACGGCCGCGAAGATGATGCAAGCGAGCGTCAGGTGGATGGCAAGCCGGTACTGGCTGACGTCGGTGCGTTCGACGAGCCCCGAGGCGACCATCCACCAGCCGACGGCGCCCTGCAGGCCGCCAAGCGCCAGAAGCGCCAGAAGGCGCGGCTTCAGCCGGCTTTCCACGCGGCCCGTCAGCCAGAAGAAAGCGAGGGGGATCGCGAAGACGAAGCCGACGGCGCGCGCCAGGAAGCGGTGCGCCCACTCCCACCAGAAGATGACCTTGAACTCGTCCAGGCTCATGCCGCGATTGATGAGCTGGTACTGCGGAATCTGGCGGTAGAGGTCGAACTCCTCCTGCCATTCCTGCGCCGAGAGCGGCGGGATGATGCCGTGGATCGGCTTCCACTCGGTGATCGAAAGACCAGCCTCGACAAGCCGCGTCGCTCCGCCCACGAGCACTATCGCGAAGATCATCGCGGCGACTACATAAAGCCAGCGGCGGATCAGGCGCCTGTTTTCAATGTCGTTGGCGCTCAGCGCGGGCTCGCGCTCGATGCCGATCAGCGGCAGGGTCGTCATGGCTCTCGTCCTCGGGCGGGCAGCGCCCCGCCCCGTTCTTCGGCAAAAAGGTCTGGCACCAAAGGCTTGCGCAGGCGCTTCTCGCGCGTCATGTGAACGCAAATGGCGCCGACTGCAAGGCGCCGCTCGCCGCATGGGAGCGGTGCGGGCAAACGAATACGAGAGGTTTGCGGGTGATGCCGGTCAGGATCAAGAAGCTCGTGGGAACGGTCGTCCTCGTCCTGATCGTCGTGATCTACGCGGTTCTGGCGACAGCCATCGCGACGACCTATCTCGCGGATGCGGGAGGCCTCGTCCACCTTCTCTATTTCGCGCTGAGCGGCCTCCTATGGGTGCTGCCGGCGATGATGCTGATCCGCTGGATGGAGCGCGAACCCAAGCGTTGAAGCCGCTCGCGCGGCGTTCAGTCGCGCACGAGAATGACGCTTTCGAGCCCGGCATCGCCGAGTTCACGCATCCGGGCGGAAACTGCCTGCTCATTTGCGTCCGCGCAGCTCAACACCACAGCGCACTCCTCGTCGGCCAGCGCCACGATTTCCTCCGCGCTATGGGTCGTGCAGTCCACGATGATGTGCTCGAACGTCTGCCGCACGGCCTCAAGAGAGGCACCGTCCGGAAAGGTGTCGGGCGCGGCATGGGTGATGCGGACCTCCTGCGCGGCGGCCGGCGCGTGCGGCGCGACGAGCAGCACCGGCGCGCCCTCTGCGGCCAGCATCCGTGCGAGCCGGCTGCTGGCGCCTTCCGCTCCATCTCGTCCGACGACGGCCGCGACGAGAAGCCGCGAGACGGGCGTCGAGCGAAGAACGGCTGCAAGATCGGCGAGCGTTACCCGTTCCGGCTCGGCAATCGTCATCTCCGTCTGGGCGCGATCGACCGGGGCGTCGGCGGGCCGGACTGCAGCGGGCGCGGTGGCGGGCATCCGGCGCGTATGCGGTGAGATGCTCTCGCGCGGCGAGGCGGCGCGCGCGACCGTGCGCTGCGGGCGCGCTTTCGGCTTGGGCGAAGAGAAGCGCTCGAGGCGGCGGGCTACAAGACGCGACAGCATCACGGCGAGCGCACCGACCACAAGACCGAGGATTCCGGCGAAGAAGGCGGCGGCCGGGATGGGCGAGGCCAGGCGCCGTCCCTCGCCTGCAACGGTCAGTGCGCGGACGGCACCACCCGCGTTCCGTGCGGCCAGCGCCGCCTCGTCCGCCACGCGCTGCGCGACCTGCGGATCTTCCGCTCGAACTGAGATTTCGAGCCGCGAACCGGAAACGCTCGCGTTCAGCGCCTCGAAAGGCGCTGCCCCGCTGCCCTCGGCCAGGATCGACGGGTTCTCGATGGCACCCTCGAGCCGGCGCCACGCCGCCTGCGCCGGGCCGTCCGCACCGAGGCGCTCGGCTGCGGCCTGCGCGTCCGCGGTCTCCACGAACTCAACCACCGCTTTCGCCTCGTACCGGGGCTCAATGAGCGAAGCCGCCAACCCGGCGGCGACTGCGAAGGTCAGGCCGCTGGCGACGATGAACCACGCAGCACCACCGCGCCTGCGCGCCCTCTCGCCTCCCGCCCGCCGCGTCATGTCCACCTGCTCACAGTTCTGTGCCTTCCATTCCCGCCTCCGTCTGAGCGACAGAATCGGGCGTGCTTTACCGCCGCTTAACCTTAACGACGGTATACCACAGCGTGTCCCTCGCAAGACGATCGGCCAAGAACGTGACAGCAAAGACTTTACGATTTTCCATCGTGGCCTTGCTCGCTTCCTGCGTCGTTTCGGGCTGCATGAGTTACGAGCCGGTACCGCAGGCCTTCCACGAGGGACTGAGCGGGCCTTACCATCTCGACACCGGCGATCGCGTGCGCGTGACAGTCTTCGAGGAGGAAGGCATCACCAACAGCTATTCGGTGGACCAGGCGGGCTATCTTTCGCTGCCGCTCGTCGGCACCGTGCCCGCCCGTGGCAAGACGACGCGTGAGCTCCAGGCCGCCGTCGCCGGTCAGTTGCGGCAAGGCTTCCTACGGGATCCGGACGTCTCGGTCGAAGTCGAGCAGTATCGCCCCTTCTTCATCATGGGCGAGGTGCAGACGGGCGGCCAGTATTCCTATGTGCCGGGCATGACTGTACAGAACGCCATTGCGGTCGCGGGCGGCTTCTCCTCGCGCGCCAACCAGAAGAGCGTCGACATCACCCGCCAGGTCGCCGGCCAGGTGATTACCGGCCGCGTCCTGACTTCCGATCCGATCGTGCCCGGCGATACGATCTATGTGCGCGAGCGCCTTTTCTGAGCCTGCGGGCTGTTCGGTCTGACCGCCCCTCCCCGTCGCGCTAAGTGAAACGCAACGAACCGCCTCGATTATGCCGGGCGGTGGAGTGAGACGGGACAGGCGATGACCACGAACGGCCCGAAGGGTCCGCAAGGCGGGCAGGACGAGACGGCCGCCGTCGTCCCGATCTTCCAGAAGCGGGACAGCGGGAACGGCGGCCTTGACCCCGCCGCCCTGCGCGTTGCCGAGCAGCTGAAGCGTAGCATCATCTCCCCTCGCCTCCTCGTCGGCATCTACCGGGCCAGCGAGTTCTGCATCCTCTTCGCCGTCGGGATGACGCTCTACTTCCTCTATGTCGGGCACTCGTGGCCCTTCTTTGTACGCTATTTCTTTTCCAGCCTCGTGGCGGCGGCGAGCGCCACCTTCCTGATCTCGGTATTCGGCGGCTACAATCTCCTCAACCTTCGCTCGCGCCTGCGCCAGACAGGCGCGCTGACAGGCGGCATGGTCGGCGCCGTCGGCGCGCTCGCACTGGTCCTCTTCTTCGCGCGACTTCAGGACGATTATTCGCGGATCTGGCTGGCCGCCTGGTTCGCAATAGGCTTCTCCGTCCTCTTCGTATGCCGGGTGATCCTCGGCGCCCGGCTTCGGCACTGGGCGCGCAACGGCTTCATGGAGCGCCGCGCCGTGCTCGTGGGCGGCGGCACCGCGGCCGAAAAGCTGATCCGTGCCCTCGAAGCGCAGCGCGACAGCGACATCCGAATCTGCGGCATCTTCGACGACCGCGACGATGCACGCTCGCCGCCGCTCGTCGCCGGCTACCCCAAGCTCGGCAGCGTGCGCCAGCTCGTCCAGTTCGCCCGCATCGCCCGCATCGACATGCTGATCGTGACGCTGCCGCTATCGGCCGAGCAACGCATCCAGAAGATGCTGAAGGATCTATGGGTGCTGCCGCTTGATATTCGCCTCTCGACGCAGTCCTCCGACCTCGCCTTCCGCCCGCGTACTTATTCCTATGTTGGTACCGTCCCGTTCATTGACGTCGTCGACAAGCCGCTGGCGGAATGGGACTGGATCGCCAAGCGCGGCTTCGACGTCCTGATCGCAATCCTGGCGCTCGTGGCGCTATCGCCGCTGATGATCGCGACGGCCATCGCCATCAAGCTGGACAGCCCGGGCCCCATCTTCTTCCGCCAGAAGCGGCACGGCTTCAATAATCAGGAAATCGACGTCATCAAGTTTCGCTCGCTGCATCACGCGATGGCCGATCCGACGGCCAGCCGGATCGTGACGAAGGGCGACAAGCGCGTCACGCGCGTCGGAAAGTTCATTCGCCGAACCTCCATCGACGAACTTCCGCAGCTCATCAACGTGGTGCGCGGGGAACTCTCGCTCGTAGGCCCCCGGCCACATGCCGTCTATGCCAAGTCCAGCATGAACGAGGCCTTCGTCGAGATCGTGGACGGATATTTCGGTCGCCATAAGGTGAAGCCCGGAATCACGGGCTGGGCGCAGGTCAACGGATGGCGCGGCGAGATCGACGATCCGGCAAAGCTGAAGAAGCGCTTCGAATACGATCTGCACTACATCGAGAACTGGTCGATCTTCCTCGACCTCTATATCCTCGCGATCACTCCCATCAGCCTCTTCAAAAGAGAAGGCGCCTACTGAACCGTCTGTCGGGCGAGGATCAGCGCGCCGTCGAGCGCGCTGCCCTTCGGCTGAACGAGGAGGGCCGCAAGGTCTCTTGGCATCAGCCGGCGATAGCGCTCCGCCGCGCCGCCGAGAAGCGCGATGCGCCCGGCACCCAGCGCCTCAAGCCTGCGGAGAGAGGCCTCCACCACCACGAAGGCTTCGGTGACGATTCGCCCCGCCACAACGTCGCCAGCCTCGGCCGCATCGAAGACGAGCGGCGCGAAGATGCCGAAGTCACGAGCACGAGCGGTGCCGGCATAGCCCGCCAGCCGCGAGGGATCGCCATCGAAGCGAGCGAGAACCGCCTCCGTGAACTCGCTACCCTCGAAGACGCCGTCATGGGCAAGCAAGGTCGCGCGAAGCGCCGCGCGTCCGACATCGGCCCCGCTGCCCTGATCGGAAACCGTAGTGCCCCATCCGCCGAAGACAGAGAACGTCCCGCCCACTTGCGAGACATAAGCCGCCCCGGTGCCCAGGATCGCGATACCGCCATCGGCGCCGTCATGGGCCCCGAGGCACCCGGTGATGGCATCGCTCGCCAAACGGCAGGCCGCGAAGGGCATGGCGATTTCGGCAAACCGCCGCCCGACATCGGGGATGTTGGCGCCGGCCAGACCGAGCCCGGCATGGCACCGCGCAAGATCGCCTTCATTCAGGCCGCCCGCCTCCAACGCTTCGCGCACGGTGGCGACGATCGTCGCGCACGCGCCTTCGAGATCGGTGAAGATATTGGCGCTGCCGCCCTTGGCCTCACCCACGGGATCGCCACCGATGGTGACGATCCGCGCCCGGCAATTCGTCCCGCCGCCATCGACGCCGACGAGCAGAGGGTCCACGGTCATGTCGCTTCTCCCGGACGCCGAGCCACCTCAGGCCGAGGCCTGGTCCGCTCGCGCACGGCGAAGGTCCGGCGGCACGGCCTCTTCGGCCAGAAGCGCCACGGCCTCCTCCAGACCGAGCGACTGCCCGTCGCGCGAGCCGAGGCGGCGCATGTTGACCGTGCGCTCTTCCCCCTCGCGCTTGCCGCAAACGAGGATAACGGGGACCTTGGCCAGCGAATGCTCGCGAACCTTGTAGTTGATCTTCTCGTTGCGAAGATCGGTCTCGACCTGCAGCCCCGCGCGCTTCAGCGAAGCGGCGACTTCGGTGGCGTAGTCGTCGGCATCGGAGGTGATCGTCGCGACCACGACCTGCACCGGCGCGAACCACAGGGGCATGTGGCCGGCGAAATTCTCGATCAGTATGCCGAGAAACCGCTCCATCGAGCCGCAGATGGCGCGGTGGATCATGACGGGCGTCTTCTTGTCGGACTCCTTGTCGATATAGAAGGCGCCGAAGCGCTCTGGCAGGTTGAAGTCCACCTGCGTCGTGCCGCACTGCCATTCGCGTCCGATAGCGTCACGCAGCGTGTATTCGAACTTTGGGCCGTAGAACGCACCTTCGCCCGGCAGGGTGCCCGTCTTGATCTTGCCGTTCGACCGGCGTTCGATCTCCTCCAGCACCCCGCGCATGATCTCTTCCGCATGGTCCCAGCTCTCGTCGGAGCCGACGCGCTTGTCGGGGCGCGTAGAGAGCTTGATTGTGATCTCCTCGAAACCGAAATCGGCGTATGTCGAGAGGATAAGCTCGTTGATGCGCAGGCACTCCGCGGCCATCTGGTCTTCAGTGCAGAAGACGTGAGCGTCGTCCTGGGTGAAGCCGCGCACGCGCATCAGACCGTGCAGGGCGCCGGACGGCTCGTAGCGATGGACCGTACCGAATTCTGCATACCGAATAGGAAGATCGCGATAACTCTTCAGACCGTGCTTGAAGATCTGCACATGCCCGGGGCAGTTCATCGGCTTGATGGCGAAGACGCGGTGATCGGCTTCCTCGTCGTCGGGATGCGTGAAGGCGTGCGCCGACTTCACCGCGAACATGTTCTCCTGATACCAGCCCCAGTGCCCGGAGGTCTCCCACAGGCTCTTGTCCAGGATCTGCGGCGCGTTCACCTCGTCGTAGACTCCGTCGAGCCGTCGACGCATGTAGGAGACGAGCTGCTGGAACATGCGCCAGCCACCGGCGTGCCAGAATACGACACCCGGTCCTTCCTCCTGGAAATGGAACAGGTCCATCTCGCGGCCGAGGCGGCGATGGTCGCGCTTCTCGGCCTCTTCCAGCATGTGGACATAGGCCTTGAGCTGCTCCGGCGTCTGCCAGGCCGTCCCGTAGATGCGCGTCAGCATCGGATTGTTGGAATCGCCGCGCCAGTAGGCGCCGGCCACCTTCATCAGCTTGAAGGCTTCGCCCACCTGCCCCGTGGAGGCCATGTGCGGCCCGCGGCACAGGTCGAACCAGTCACCCTGGCTGTAGATCTTGACATCGTCGCCCTCGGGGATCGCGTCCAGAAGCTCGACCTTGTAGGCCTCGCCCTTCGCCTCGAAGACCGAGCGGGCCTTGTCACGCGTCCAGACTTCTTTCCGGAAGGGCGCGTTGCGGCGCACGATCTCCGCCATCTTTTTCTCGATGACCGGCAGGTCGTCGGGCGTGAAGGGCGTGTCGCGAGCGAAGTCGTAGTAGAAGCCGTTCTCGATGACCGGGCCGATCGTCACCTGCGTTCCCGGCCAGAGCTCCTGCACGGCCTCTGCCATGACGTGCGCGGCGTCGTGGCGGATCAGCTCCAGGGCGCGCGGATCGTCGCGCGTGACGATCTCGATCGAGCCGGAGCGCCCGACCGGATCGGACAGATCGCGCAGCTCGCCGTCGAGCGCGTAGGCGACCGCCTTCTTGGCGAGCGACTTAGAGATGCCAGCGGCAATCTCGGCGCCGGTGGCCTCGGCCTCGTAGGAGCGGACGGATTCGTCGGGGAAGCGAAGGTCGATCATCGTTTGTCCTTTCCGCTCACTCCCGCCTACCATGCGGGGAAGCTTTTTCGATCGAGGGCGCAAGGCAGCCTTCGGCCCGCGCAGGGGCGCGTTCTACCATTGCCGAACGTCAGCGCAAGTGGCGCTCGCGCTCAGGGCGTACGTGGGGGAACCGGGTCGTGTCCGGCCTTGCCGAAGGGCCCGCAACGCGCCACCCGCCGGCCCGCGAGCACGGCGCCCTTGAGCAGGCCGTGGACCGCGACGGCCTCGTAGGCGTATTCCGAGCAGGTCGGCACATGCCGACAATGGCCGCCGACGAGCGGCGACAGCGTCAACTGGTAGAGCCGGACGGCGCCGATGCCGAGAAGACGGCCGGGCGTCTTCGGCCACAGACCCACATAGTTGCGGCCCGCCCTTCTCAAGCGGCCACGCTCTGCCGGCGCTCGATCTGGTCGAGCGCATCCACCACGGCGTCGAAGGTCAGCATGGTGGACGCATGGCGCGCCTTGTAGTCGCGCACCGGCTCGAGGAACTTCAGGTCCGCGAAGCGGCCCTGCGGCGGCGGGCCGTTCTCCTTTAGCATCGCCAGCATCTGCGCGCGCACCGTGCGAAGCTCCTGCGCGTCCGCACCGATGATGTTGGCCGCCATGATCGAAGACGACGCCTGCCCGAGCGCGCAGGCGCGCACGTCATGGGCGAAATCGACCACCTTGCAGTCTTTTACCTTCAGGTCGATCGTAACGGTCGAGCCGCACAGCTTGGAGTGGGCCGTGGCCGTCGCATCCGGCGCTTCCAGTCGTCCGATACGCGGGATATTGCCTGCAAGGTCGAGGATGCGCGTGTTGTAGACGTCGTCGATCATGGCGGTGTCGCTTCCAATTCGACGGGCGGCCCTCTAAACAGCCCCTCGTCCGAACGCGATATATAGGCACGCCGGAGCGCGCGCGAAAGTCGCCCGGCGCCCTGTTGCGAAAGGTCCCCCATGGCCACGACCATTGCTCGTCTCGCGGATGCCACGCGGCGTCCGACCCGCACCGAAGCCGAAGCCGCCGTCGAGACGTTGCTTCGCTATATCGGCGAGGATCCGCATCGCGAGGGCCTGCGCGAGACGCCCGCGCGCGTCGTGCGG
This sequence comes from Aureimonas mangrovi, assembly GCF_014058705.1. NCBI lineage: Bacteria > Pseudomonadati > Pseudomonadota > Alphaproteobacteria > Hyphomicrobiales > Aurantimonadaceae > Aureimonas > Aureimonas mangrovi. The sequence continues at coordinate 1,738,083 of NZ_CP059692.1, read as the reverse complement.
GCCTATGACGAGATGTTCTCCGGCTATGGCCAGAATGCCGAGCAGATCCTGTCGCGCACCTTCGAGGAGGTGGCCGGTTACGACGATATCGTGCTGGTGCGCGACATCGAGTTCAGCTCCCACTGCGAACACCACATGGTGCCTGTGATCGGTCGCGCCCATATCGCGTATCTGCCGAACGGGCATGTCGTGGGGCTCTCGAAGATCGGCCGTCTCGTCGATGTCTTCGCAAGGCGCCTGCGCACGCAGGAAGCGATGACACAGGAGATCGCCGACGCGATGGCCGGCGCGCTCGACGCCCGGGGCGTCGCCGTGCTGATCGAGGCTGAGCATCTATGCATGTCGATGCGCGGCGTTCATAAGAAGGGTGCGATGACCATCACAACCGCCTATCGCGGCGTCTTCGGTGACGATGCGAGCGAGCGCATGCGCTTCCACGCGCTGTTGGGACGGCCCTGAGGTGTCCGGCTTTCCAAATCCTTCCGCTGCGAAAGCCGCGCTGGAGGAAGGCTCGACCCTGTCCCCGCGCTTCGATGCGCAGGGCCTGGTGACGGCCGTCGTCACCGATGCGCGCGCCGGCGGGCTCCTGATGGTCGCGCACATGAATGACGAGGCGCTGCGCCTCACCATCGAAAGCGGGATTGCCCACTACTGGAGTCGTTCGCGCAAGACGCTCTGGAAGAAGGGAGAAACCTCCGGAGCGCTGCAGAGCGTGGTGGAGATGCGCATCGATTGCGATCAGGACGCGATCTGGCTGAAGGTGGATGTCGCCAAGCCCGAGGACACCTGCCACACCGGGCGCGGCAGTTGCTTCTATCGGCGTATCGTCGGGGAAAATGGGAGCGCGCGGCTCGTGGTCGATATGGACAGCGGCCACACATGCGATACCTCCTCCGCAACGTCCTAATTGTATTGTCGGACTTCGACGCAAAAGGGTCGCGTAGGAGTTGAACGACATGCTGGATCTGGTTCATCGCCTTTCCAGGCCCACCGTCAGGCAGGCCGAAGCCGCGTCCGCGTCCGCGACAAGGCGGAACGTTCATCATCGCCCCGGTATCGCGTTGGCGCTCGGAGGCGGGGCCGCGCGTGGCTGGGCCCATATCGGAGTCCTGCGCGCTCTCGACGAGGCCGGCGTGCCCGTCTCCATGATCGCCGGAACGTCGATCGGGGCGCTCGTCGGCGGCTGCTACCTCGCGGGGCGGCTCGACGAACTGGAGGATTTCGCCCGCTCGCTGACGCGCCGCGGCATCCTGCGGCTTCTCGACTTCTCCATGACGGGTGCGGGCCTCATCGGGGGGATGCGGCTGAACCGGCGGTTGCTCAACGTCTTGAAGGACAAGACGATCGAGGGTCTCGACCGGCCTTTCGTCTGCATCGCCACCGAGGCGCGCAAAGGCCACGAAGTCTGGATCGACAGCGGATCGATGGTGCTGGCCATGCGCGCTTCCTACGCACTGCCCGGCGTGTTCCTCCCCGTCCAGTGCAACGGGCGACGGCTCATCGACGGGGCGTTGGTCAACCCGGTGCCCGTCTCCGTGTGCCGAGCCTACGAGGCGCCACTCGTCGTCGCGGTCAATCTGAACTACGATCTCTTCGGCCGCGCCGCCGTCCTGCGCCTCAAGGCAGCCGAGGACGGGCCCGTCCACCACGATGAAGACGAGGAGGATGACGGCGCGACGCGCGATCCGCGCGTCCGGCACGAGAAGGTCGGCATCGGCCGCTCGATGGTCGACGCCTTCAATATCGTTCAGGAGCGGATTTCCCGCTCACGTCTGGCAGGCGATCCCCCGGACATGACGCTTCAGCCGCGCGTACGTGAAATCGGCTTGTCGGAATTCTTCCGCGCCGAGGAAACGATCGCACTCGGCTACGCGGAGACGATGCACCGGATCGAGGAAATCAACCGCCTTCAGGAAGCGGCCATGCGCCGCTGATCAGGCGGTGTGGATATAGGTGCGCATCTCCTCGGCCTCCTGCTGGACCTGCTCCAGCCGCCGCTTCACCGCATCGCCGATCGAGATGATGCCAACGAGGTGTTTGCCCTGGCAAATCGGGAGGTGGCGAAACCGCCCGCGCGTCATGAGTTCCATCGCCTCGTCGAGGCTCATGTCCTCTTCGCCTTTGACGACTTCGCGCGTCATGCGCTCGAAGACGGGCATCGAAAGCCCGGCCGCGCCTTCGGAAACGACCAGCCGCACCACGTCTCGCTCCGACACGATGCCTGCAACGCCGCCCTGATCGTCGGTGACCACGATCGCACCGATTTTCTGCTGCACCAGAAGCGCGGCCACCGTCTCCATCGGCGTGTCCGCGGTCGTTGTGAAGACGTCCCTGCCCTTCGCCTCCAATATGTGCCGGATCGTCATCGACCTGCCTCCCGTCCTTTTCCCTGTCCGGCCCCGCAGTGCGGTCAATCGCTGACGACGCCGTGAGTGATGGTGTGTCAGGCGGCGCGCGGCGGCAAGCCCCCATCCTCGAAGCGCGGACGACGCGGTGCCCCGCGATCGAACGCCCCGAAGCAGAGGAAGCCGAAGGCGAAGCCGCCCAGATGCGCCTCCCAGGCGATCGCGATGCCGCCGAAGCCCGAGCCGAGCGCGATATTGGTGAGGAAGAACACGGCGACGAAGATGATGACCGTGCGATCCGCGAGCGCTTCTGCGATAGACAGGCGCGGCGCGTAGGCGACGTCCCTGCGTCCGATGCGCCCCGGAGCGCCGAGCGCGAAGCGCGCAGCGCCCCCCATCAATGCCGACACGACACCGGACGCCCCGATCATCGGCGCAAGAAGCGTCGGGTTGAAGAGGTAGAAGAGGCCCGCCCCGGCGATGGCTCCGATCGCCATGAAGATCAGGAACGGCGCGAGCCCGAGCCGCCGCGCGACGGGCGTACCGAAGGCCAGAAGCCACAGGCAGTTGGCAGCCAGATGCATCCAGTCCGCGTGGAGAAAGGCGTGCGACAGCGGCGACCAGAACCCCGTGCCGGGTATGCGAAGTGCGCACACGTCGACAGGCGGCGCGCTGTAGCACTCCGAGATGAAAGAGAAATTGAGAAGGACGTCTATGTTCGCCTCGCGCCCGAGAAACTGCGTTCGCAACAGATGCAATGCCGCGAGAACCGCGATCGAGACGACGATGACGGTCGGCGCGTTGAAGGCGGGCTGCTGGGCGCGCGGCGGCTGTCGGTAGGTTTCGGCGCGGTTTTCCATGCGGCAGCAGTCCTCGGCAATTCTGGGGATGTATCGCAGGAAGCCCGCCGTACCACCATGCTCTCGCACCGCACACCGAACGTTAATCTTCCCCGGTTACGATTTGTCCACCGGCCATCCTGGCCTTGCGGGCGACCAGACGACACCCATGCAGGCCAGCGAAACGCTCCTCGACCGACCGGCAGCCTTCGACGAACGTCGCCATTTCCAGCGCGTGAACGTCGATCTCCTCGGTCGCTTCATGCTGGAGAACCGCGCCGAGTACCCTTGCCGCATTGAAAACATGTCTCCGGGCGATCTGGCAGCCCTCTCGCCCGTCTCGCCGCGCGTCGGGGAGCGGGTGATACTCTACGTCGATCACGTTGGGCGGATCGAGGCGGCCGTATCGCGTCTCTTCGCCGGCGGCTTTGCCGCCACGGTAAGAGCCTCCGACCGCAAGCGCGAGAAGCTCGCCGCCCAGCTGACCTGGCTCGCCAACCGCCACGAGTTGAATCTGCCCGAGGATCGCCGACACGAGCGCATGGCGCCGCGCAACCCGGTCGTGGAACTCGCCCTCGAGGACGAGCGCCGCTACCGTGCGACGATCATCGATCTCTCGCTCTCGGGCGCGGCGGTTTCGTGCCAGGTTCGGCCGGCCATCGGCACGCGCATCATGCTCGGCACGACGCTCGGCCGCGTGGTGCGCCATCTCGAAGACGGGATTGCGGTCGAATTCGCCCGCGTCGGCGACGGGGAAGCCCTCGCCAGCCGGACAGACTGACCCGTTCGGCGCCCATTCTCGGCGCCGCATGAAAAAATTCTCGAAAAAATTTCACGAGGTCGACGGCAGCGAAGGGCACTTTCCCAGCGTCGCGTTAACCCGATTCTCGCGCCTCGTTAACCTGTGTGGCGGTCGCTCGGATCCGCCCGAATCCAAGAGAGCGCCTCTTGGTTAACGCGCCGGGCTCCGACATACCCTCTCGCGTTAACGAATGGCCCCGAGCCCTAGCAACCTCGGCGTGATGCCCGGAAAGCAACGTGAATCGCAGCCCTCGCATGGTTGACGATATGCTAATGCAGCCGTTCGAATTCAACCGATCACGGCCGTATGATTGCAAGGATAGAGCGTGAACAGGCCGGAGATTATTCGATGAAAATTGCGCTTCCCGACTTGGATTTGAGGTAAAACGCGCCTGCCATTGTCGATCCCGTCAAAGGGGACACGGCAATGCGCGACATGATCTTTCAGGCGGTGCGGGCAGCAGCAGTGGTAGCGGCGATGGGCTTTTCCGCCGTCGCGGCCCAGGCGCAGATGCCGACGCTCGGCGCGACCTCGCAGCCGATCGGCCACTACGAGTTCTGCAAGACCTACGCCGACCAGTGCACGTCGAACGACGCCGTCGGCGTTGTGCGCATGAGTGATGCCACCTGGCAGACGATCGTCGAGATCAACAACGCCGTGAACGTCGCCATCTTCCCGCGCACCGACATGGAAATGCATGGCGTCCCCGAGCTCTGGTCCTATCCCACCACCGAAGGCGACTGCGAGGACTACGCGCTACTCAAGCAGTATATGCTGGAGCGCTCGGGCCTGCCGCGCTCCGCGCTCCTGATCACCGTCGTCCGTCAGCCGAACGGTGACGGCCATGCCGTCCTGACCGTGCGCACCGATCGTGGGGACTTCGTGCTCGACAACCTGGAGGACCGCGTCCTCGATTGGCAGGACACGCCGTATCGCTTCCTGAAGCGCCAGGCCGAGGCCCATTGGGGTCAGTGGGTCGGGATCGCCGACGATCGGGATGTCCTGGTGGGTAGCGTGCGCTGAGAGACGCTAGTCTAGCTGAAACGAGAAAGGCCGGCGCCAAAGCGCCGGCCTTTCTCGTTGCATGATCGAAAGTGGAACCAGCTATTCGAGGTCGATGTCGAGGATCGTCATCGTGAAGTGGTAGGACAGTTCGCCCTCGTCGGTGTCCTTCGAGATCAGCCCGGCGAAATCTCCAGACAGGTAGACCTCCGCCGTGTCGTTCTTGCGCGGCATTGCACGCACCTCGACATCGGCGCTCTTCAGGGTCGTCTTGAGATAGGTCTCGAGCTTGCGGATTTCGTCGCCCTTCACGGGAATCTCCTGGTTGGTCGTGGGGGCGTAGCTAGAGCGCCCAGCGCCATTATGGAAGCGCCGAGACGCAGGAGGCCGCGCCGAAAAAGACGTCGCGGTCAGTCGTCGCGCCCGAAACACTGGTCCATCGCACGAGCCGGCTCCTCGCAGCCGGAAGACCCGATGATCTTGGCCGGGATGCCCGCGACGGTCGAGTTGGCCGGAACCTCGTGCAGGACGACGGAGCCGGATGCCACCTTTGAGCAACGTCCCACACGGATGTTGCCGAGAATCTTCGCGCCGGCCCCGATGAGGACGCCATCCGAGATCTTCGGATGCCGGTCGCCGAATTCCTTGCCGGTGCCGCCGAGCGTCACGTCCTGCAGGATGGATACGTTGTCGCCGATCGTCGCCGTCACGCCGACGACAAGCCCCGTCGCGTGATCCAGAAAGATGCCACGGCCCATGCGGGCGGCGGGGTGAATGTCCGTCTGAAAGACCGAGGACGAGCGCGACTGAAGGTACAGCGCGAAATCGCGACGCCCCGCGCTCCAGAGCCAATGCGCCAGCCGGTGCGTCTGAATGGCGTGGAAGCCCTTGAAGTAGAGCAGAGGCTCGATGAATCGCTCGCAGGCCGGGTCGCGGTCGAAGACGGCCTGGAGATCGGTGCGCAGGATCGCACCCCAATCGTCGGTCGCTTCCTGCATCTGCGAGAAACTCTGTTCGATCAGCGCGGCCGGGATGTCTCCATGGTCGAGACGCTGAGCGATCCTGTGGATCACCGCGTCCTCCAGCGACGGATGATGCAGGATCGTGGAATAGAGGAAGCCACTGAGCGCCGGCTCCCTGTCGGCAGCGGCCTGCGCTTCTTCGCGCAGCGATTGCCAGATCGGATCGACGCTTTCGAGCCGCTCGCTGTTGGTCCGCCCGAGAACGGTCATGGAGAAGTTCCTCGTTCCTGCGTACTCGCCGACGCGGGCCTCGTTGCCCGGTGGCGGATAAGTTCTCAGATAATGCGCGTCAGGCGGGGCGAAACCCGCTCTGCCGCAAGTTCAGCCGTCAACCTCGGCGAGGAATGCCAGAACCGCGGCCTTGAAGGACCGGTCGCCGACCGCCAGCATATGATCGCGGCGATCGATGGCAAAGGCCCTGCCGTGCGGCAGAAGCGCCGCCAGCCCCTCGGCCGAGCCGGCGATCTCGTCTTTGGTGCCAACGCCGACGAGAACCGGCTGGTCGATCTGCGCGATCTCCTCCTCGCTCAGTTCGTCCCGCGAATGCTTGATGCAGGCGGCCAGCGCCTCGCGATCGCTGTTGGTGCGATCGGCGAAGTTCCGGAACATGCGTCCCCGCTCGTCGCTCACATCATCGATCGAGGATGCCAGAAGAGCCTCGGCGATCGGGTCCCAATCGCCGACGCCCTCGACCAGCCCCATGCCGAGGCCGCCTAAAATGAGCGCCGGCACGCGCTCGGGCCTTGCCAGCGCAGCGAAGGCGCTGACACGCGCGCCCATCGAGTAGCCGAAGAACACGGCCTGCTGAACGCCGGCATGGTCGAGAAGCGCGAAGGCGTCGCGCGCCATCGCTTGCGGGGTATAGAGCGCGCTATCATGGGGCTTATCGGAGCGGCCGTGGCCGCGATGATCGAAGGCGAGAACGCGGTAGCCGGCGCCGGTCAGCGTCGAAAACCAGCCCGGATCGACCCAGTTGACCATGATATTGGACGCGAAACCATGAACGAGAAGGATCGGCGGGCCATCGCGTGGCCCTTCGTCCATATAGAAGAGTTCGAAGCCCTCTGTCTCGAAAGTCGGCATTGTCGCGTGATCTCGGTCCTTGTCGTCGGCCGTGCTTTAGCGCAAATGGCGGCATAGGAACCACCCTGTTCTTCCGTGCCGCGCGCCTCTATCGTGCCGCGGCCTTTCGAGAACACTGCGATGGAGACGGTCCGCATGGCCGCTACGAGCACCCCCCATTTCCAGAACGACGCCGGTCATCCGCTGATCGAGATCGGCGTCACCGAGTTCATGTGCGTCGGAGCCAATCCGCCGTTCGACCACCCGCACGTGTTCCTGGACCTCGGCGACGATGCGGAGAAGGTCTGCCCCTACTGTTCCACGCTGTACCGCCTGAACCGCTCTCTCGCCGCCGACGAGACGATCCCGGCCGGCTGCATCTTCCTCGATCGAGCGGCTTGAGGGCCGCGGCGGACCAGGTGCGATGACAAGCAAACGCGGCCCCATCCTCGTCGTGGGGGCCGGCATCGCCGGGCTCTGTGCCGCGCTCAGCCTTGTGCGTGCCGGTTTCGAGGTCGAGATCGTCGAGCGCGCATCGAAGCTCGAAGAGACCGGCGCGGGTATTCAGTTGTCCCCCAATGCGCTGCGTGTCCTTGATCGGGTCGGTGTCCTGGCGGCGCTGCGCGAGCAGGCCGTCGCGGCCGACCGCGTGACGCTGCGCGACGGGCGAACAGGCAGGCAGATTGCCGAAGTACCCGTCACGGCCGATGACGGCATGGGCTACCTCGTTCTGCACCGGGCCGCCCTGCAGGGCGCGCTGATGAAAGCCGTCGAGGCAGAGCCTCTCATCGCGCTGCGCCTTGACGTGGCGCTGGAGGGCCTGACGCCGGGTACGAACGAAGTGGTGGCCTGTCTTTCCGAGAACGGAGAGAAGGCACTGCGCAGCAACTGGCTGGTGATCGGCGCGGATGGTGTTCATTCCACGGTGGCACGATCGCTGGAGCTTCCAGCCGCCCGGGAAACCGGTGTCGTCGCTTACCGGTACTTGCTGAATGCGGACGCTGGGGAAGCTGAGGGCCGGCCCGTCGAAGCATGGCTCGGGCCCGCGGCCCACGCCGTTGCCTATCCGATCAGTGGCGGCGAACGGATCAATCTGGTGCTTCTGTCGCGCGCAGCCTCAGCGACCGAAAGCCCGGCAGCGCAATTCGCCGGTTGGGACGCGCGCCTGCAGGTCATGCTCGCGCGGGGTAACTACGCCGGAGCGTGGACATTGCGCGAAACCGAGCCGGATCGCCGGCTGGTTCACGGCGCCGTCTGCCTCATCGGCGATGCCGCCCACGCGATGATGCCCTTCGCGGCGCAGGGCGCCGCGATGGCAATCGAGGATGCGCATGTTCTTGCGCGAGAACTCGCGTTCGAACCGGACATGCGCGTCGCGTTGGCACGATTTGAGGCCGAGCGTCTGCCCCGGCTCGAACGTCTTCGAAAGCGTGTGGCCTTCCACGATCGCGTCTACCACCTGCCCCGCACGCTCGGCTGGGCCCGCAATGCGGCCCTCGCGATGCGCTCGCGCGAATCGTTGGCCGCCGACCTCTCCTGGCTCTACGACTGGCGCCCCTGACGCCTGTACCGGTTCGATTTTCGTCACGCGCCTTTGAACTGGCGTGCGCAAGGCCTAGTTCATCGCCCCAAGACGGCTGGCAAACCGGCCGCACGGCCCGCATACCTGACGCATCGTCATGGACTGTGTGCCGACCGAGTCTGCAAGGGACAGATGAAAAGGTCGAAACATGACGAAACTTACCCGGACAGGCAGGTTCCTGTCGGTCGCCGCGCTGGCCACCTCGACGGCTCTCAGCGGGCCGCTCGCCGCCTACGCGCAGGACGCCGACAGCCCCGTTCGGCTGGCACAAGCTCCCGAGCAGCCAGCCCCCGAGGCGCCGACCTCCGAGGAGGTTCCAGCGCCGGCGCCCGAGGCGCCTCCCGAGCCGCAGGCGGCGCCGGAACCTGCACCTGAGCCCGAAGCGGCACCAGAACCAGCAGCGGAGCCTGAAGCGGCACCCGAGCCAGAGCCAGCAGCGGAGCCTGAGCCTAGCCCTGAACCTGCTCTCGACGTCCCTGCGGAGCCCGAACCTGAGCCAGAGCCCGCTCCCGAACCGGCGCCGGAGCCCGTCCAGCCGCCCGAAGCCGAGAGCGCCGTTCCCGCTCCGGAGGATACCGCACCGGTCGAAGACGCGCCCGTTGGCCAGCCGGAGGAACTCCCGACCGACGAGGGAACGGCGAGTGACGCACCTGCTCCAGAGGCGCCTGCTGCAGAAGAGCCGGCCTTGACGCCGCCTGCGGGAGAAGCGCCGACCGCGCCCGACCCAGCACCGCAAACCCCGGCGGAAGCTGCCCCGAGCACGCCGGCCGAGGAGCCACCGGTAGGCGAGGACTCCACCGGTGCACCCGTCGAAGGCGAGGCGCCTGCCGCGCCCGCGCCGGAGGTCGCGCCCGATGCGGTGACCCCGGCTCCGGACGGCACGAGCGAGGAATCGCCCGCTGCCCCCGATGTGACCCCGCCCCAGCCGCCCATCGACGAAGGGACGAGCCAGCCGGTCGATCCCACGACCGGTGCAGAAGCACCCGCGCCCGAAGGCGAAGCAGCGCCCGCACAGTCCTTTGCTGCGCCGCCCGAACCGCTGGAGGCCCCGCAGCCGGTGGACGAGGCCATCCAGCTCGAGGCCGTCCAGCCGGGCGGTGTCGCGGCCAGCGATGCGCGCGTTCAGAACATCGATCAGAGCGTGACCATCAATTCCGTCACCAACATTGAGGGCAACCGCATCGAGGCCGCGCCTGCCGCGGTGCTGCCGCCGGACGTGCAGGTGATCGAGCGGGTCGGCAATCGCGACATCCTGACTTACGCCGGAGCGGCGTTGGCCGGCGCTGCGGCAGGTGCCGCAGCCACTTACTTCATCAAGTCGAACGACAATGAGCGCCTGCGCGAAAATTCGCAGGAGTTCTATGTCGAGGAACTGCCCCGCCGCCAGACGCGCGAGACCATCGTGCGAGACAACGGCGTGCAGGTCGTCACCATCTACAACGAGTACGGCGACGTCGTGCAACGCTCCCGCATCCTGCCCGACGGGCGAGAAGTCGTGCTCTTCTACGACCCGTATCTCGAGGATGCGGCTGACCCGAACTACTATTACGACGTCGGCGCCGACCTGCCGCCGCTCAACCTCACCATCCCGCGCGACCGCTACATCGTGGATGTCGCGCAGCCGGACGAGCGGCTCTACTACGACACGATCGTCGCCCCGCCGGTCGAAACGGTGGAGCGCATCTACTCGATCGACGAGGTTCGTCGTTCGGAACGCATCCGAGACAAAGTGCGGCGGATCGATCTGAACACGGTCAACTTCGCCTTTGGCTCGGCCGACATCGATCAGGGCCAGGTGGAGAATCTGCAGGCGCTGGCCGATGCGATCGCGCAGGTGATCGAAGAAAATCCGGACGAAACCTTCCTCCTAGAAGGTCACACGGATGCGGTCGGCTCGAACGCGGCAAACCTTGCCCTCTCGGATCGCCGCGCCGAAGCCGTGGCGATCGCGCTGACGGACTACTTCGACATTCCGCCGGAGAACCTCGTTACGCAGGGCTATGGCGAGGAATACCTGAAGGTGGATACCCAGGAGCCCAACGCCGAGAATCGGCGCGTTACGCTTCGTCGCATCACGGCGCTGGTGAAGCCGGTCGTGAGCGCACAGGCCAACTGACGCGCGAACAACTCCGGCCCAACAAGTGAAAGACGGCGACACCATATGGTGTCGCCGTCTTCGTTTCAGGAGGTCGTTCTGTTTAGGTACGCCTACTTCGCGGCGGCGTCATCTTCCGGCACATGCGAGCGCTCGGAGGAGATGAAATTTCCAAACGTGCTGAGACCGTCGACATAGTTTGACAGGATCTTCACCCCGACCATGATAGGCACGGCGAGGAACATGCCGACGACGCCCCAGATCCAACCCCAGAACGCCACGGCCAGGAAGACTGCGGCGGCGTTCATCTCGAGACGCCGCCCGACGACCATCGGCGTGATGAGCTGCCCTTCGATGCTCGTGCAGGCCAGATAAAGCGCGACAGGTATCAGGGCCTGGCCGAGCGTCCCGAACTCGGCGAGCGCGATGACCCCGACGAGGGCGATGCCAACGATCGCGCCGATATAGGGAATGAAGTTGAATATGAAGGCCAGGGCTCCGAAGACCGCGGGCGTCGGCATCTGCGCCCACCACAGGGCGAAGCCTATGACGATGCCGAGGCCGGCATTGATGACCGTGATCGTGAAGAGATAGCGCGACAATTCCCGCTCGATCTCGTGAGCGATCACGAGCGCGCGTTTCTTGTCGCTGAACGTCGGCATCGTCTCGATCAGCTTCTGGTGGAAGAGCGAGCCGGACGACAGCAGGAAATAGAGGAAGATGAGTGCGAAGAGGACCGCTGCGCCGAGCTGAGGGACGGTCGAGGCGGCATTATCGAGGAGGCTCGGGCTGCGCACCACCACCTCCTGTGACTGGTCGTCTTCGACGGGCACCTCGGGCTCGTCCTCCGCGCGTCCCACCTGCGCCGCCGCGGCCTCTTCCGGCGACCTTTCCACGGAGCGCTCGGACAGCCGGGAAAACCGATCGCGAACAGCGTTCACCTGCCGCTCCACGGCCTGCGTATATTCCGGTGCGTTCATCGCGATCTGCGTGATCGGCCCGCTCAAGGCGTAGAAGGCGGAGATGATGACGATCAGCGTACCGACGACGAGGACGGCAGCCGAGATCGGCTCCCAGACCTTCAGCCTTCGGCGGGCGAACCGGACGATCGGGGAGAGCACAAGCGCGAAGACAAAGGCGAACACGACCGGAAGGGTGAAACTCGCTGTCAGATAGAGCGAGCCCCCGAGCATCATCACGAAGATACCGATGACGGCCCAGCGCGGGCCGACCTGGAACACCTGACGGTTGACGAGACCGATATTGGGCGCGACCACCGTCGCCTTTTCAGTCGGTTCACTGTTGGAAGTCTTGGTCAATTTCGCCCCCTCTGATCGTCGGGGCGAAACGCGGGCCGCGCCTTGCGCGTTCCCCGCCCGTCAGGGGATTGCGCGCGACTTGCCGTAACTTGACGGGCGGCTGCCGATCACTCGACGGGCAGAGACTGTGGGCCGGAAGGCGGCGTCGGTTGCACGATGACGTTTCCGTTGAGCGCCACCGATCCGTCCGCTCCCACATCGACCAGCCATTCGAGCCGTCCGTCGTCACGCGTGCGGGCCATGCCCTTGGCGATCTGCATCATGCCCACGGCCGACAACGCGTTCATATCAGCGTTCGCATCGGCTTGCAGCGTGGCGATGGCCTCGTCAAGCCCGCTCGCATCGACCGCGATCGAGGCATCGCGTGGATTGCCGTGGAACGGGATGTCACCGCTGAAGGCGATATCGAGCTCCTGCGCACGTATGCGGCTCGGCGTAAGCCGTACATCGATGCGGTCCAGCTCGAAGGAGGCCGCGATGCGCTCCTGCGCAGCGTCGGACAGCGGTTGCTCGGCCGAAAAATCGAGTTCGTCGAGCGTAATCTCCATCGGACGCGCGAGGTCGCCGCCCGTCATCGAAAGACCGATCTCCACGAAGTTCGGGAGCAGCGACTGCGACCATTGCGGGATCATCGGGCTCGAGACGCTCATGCCGCTGAGAACGACATTCATTTCGACAAGCGCCTCTTCTGTGATGCCGGTCATGCGGATCGTCTGCGCAGCCTCTTCGATGGAAAGATTCCCATAGGACGATGAAACGGCCATCCCCCGCGCGAGCGCCCCACCATCGACGAGCGTCCAGAGCGGCATGGCCGCGCGCAGACGCTCAACAAGTTCGTGCGAGCGTTCCTCGTCGAGAGGCGCATCGGTGCCGTTCTCCAGAACGTCGATATTGGCGAAGGCAAATGCCAGAAGGTCAAGCAGCGCCTTGGACTGCACACCGCTCATCGCGCCATCGGCCTCGATGCTTTCCGCGACCGCTTCGAAGTCGAGCGACACAGGTGGAACGCCGGGCGAACCGGGCATCTCCATCGCCATACTCTGCGAATAGCCTCGGGAAACCTGCCGGAACTCGATGTCGGCGCCCCCTGCGGCGCCGGGCCGCGTTTCCATCGACGTGACCGTTTCGTCAACGATGGTGCTCGCCTCCTGGAAGTCGTACTTTGAGCGGCTGACGGCCCGGCCCGCCACCGCCTCGGCGATGAGGAAGGTCGCGAGGCTGGGCGACCATACGCCCTTCATCCGGTTGTCGTCCTGACGGTAGAACTCCTCTTCGCGCACGCCGTCCTCCTCCATGCTGTAGGAGAACTCGATCGGGTCGTCGAAGAATACGTTCCAGTCGCCATCCTCCCGCGCACTGACGAGGATCGAGAGCGGCGCGAAGCCGAGTTCCATCCCCAGGGCATCGGAGAGAAGATCGGTCGGATCGAACGTGACACGATAGCCCGCGGCGGCCGGTTGGACGCGCAGAAGGCCGTTCTCGAAGGCTGCCTGGGTCGTGACCTGCGCGATGGCGTCGCGCAGCCTACCAGCCTCCTCGGAGGTACCCGCCGGCGCTGGCTCGGGCGACAGATCCGGAGCGTCGGTCTGGGCTTGCAAGGGCTGGGCCAGAACCATCGTCATGACTGCAGATATTAAGGTAAGACGCTGCATCGCCTACTCCTCCTTGGCTGCGACACGGCGGACAAGATCACCTCGCCTTTCCGCGGCACCTTCCAGCTCTTGGCCGAAGCGGACGATAGATACCGTCGGTCTCAACCGGAATACGAAAACGCCGGCGGGATCAGCCGCCGGCGCCTTGTCTATTCGTCACGGTAGATCTTCTCTCGGCGTTCGTGCCGCTCCTGCGCCTCGAGCGACAGCGTCGCGATGGGGCGCGCATCCAGCCGCTTGAGGCTGATGGGCTCTCCCGTCTCCTCACAAAAGCCGTAGGTACCCTCTTCGATACGCTCGAGAGCGGCATCGATCTTGGCAATCAGCTTCCGCTGGCGATCACGAGCCCGCAGCTCGATCGCCCTGTCCGTCTCCGAGGACGCTCGATCCGCCGCATCGGCGAGATTGGCGTTCTCCCTCGCCAAGCCCTCCAGCGTCTCGCGCGCCTCACGCAGGATGTCGCTTTTCCAGGCGAGAAGCTTTCGCCGGAAATAGTCGCGCTGGCCGTCATTCATGAACGGCCCATCCTCGCTGAGATGATCGCCAAACGGCAGGGTTTCGCTCATCCCAAGTCCTCCTTAACCGCGAGTGGCGGTGCTTATAACGGCGGTTGCGGGGAGCCACAAGACGCGTTCCATGCCGCTACGCACACAGTCGCGGCATAAGTAACTCCCCATGGTGACTTCACTTTTTTCATTTGCCTCAGAATAAGGCAGAGAGCGGTGAAACGGCCGAGGCAGGCGATCCAACTGTTGTCCGGGCGCGCGTAAAGCGAGCCGGCCGGTAAGTTCCCAATTGCCCATCGCAGCGGCTCCGGCTACGCCTCGGGCATGATCACGCGCACGCTCTTCATCCTTCGCCATGCACGCGCCACCGCCCCGCTCCCCGGCCAGCGCGATTACGACCGCGCCCTCGACGCGCGCGGCTGGGAAGACGGCAAGGCCCTTGGCCGCCTGATGCGCGATCGGGAAATGCATGTCCGGCGAACGGTGACGTCGGGAGCCCTGCGCACGCGGCAGACCTGCGATGCGCTGGTCGCAGGCGGCTTTGGGATCAATCCCGCAACCGATGACGATCTCTATCACGGCAAAACCGACCGATACCGTGCGGTTGCTGATCGATATGGCGACGACGATCTTCTCATCGTCGGCCATAACCCGATGATCTCCGACTTCGTGCTAACGCTCGTCCAGCCGTCCGCTGCAAATGGTGATTTCGCTCGTGGATTGCGAAAATGCGCACTGGCGATCGTCACGGAGGAAAAGGCGGCCTCCCCCCGCTTCGTGTTGAAAGAGCTCATCGAGCCGCCCTTCTCCACTTGAGCGCCGGCCCTGTCACGGGCACGGCCATGCGCCTATATCGGCCGGGCACGCCTTAGATCGGAGACCGCGACGGGCTCATGACATCCCTTGCCGACGAAGCCCGCATCGCCCTCGACAATCTGACCGATCGCGCGACCGGAATTCTGCATCCGACGCTCCGTCTCGGTGTCGCCGGGCTCTCGCGCGCCGGCAAGACGGTCTTCATCACCGCGCTCGTCCACAATCTTCTGCACGGCGGGCGCCTTCCGCTTTTCGCCGCGCAGGCCGGCGGACGAATCACCCGGACCTATCTGGAGGAACAGCCGGACGACGCCGTTCCGCGTTTCCAGTATGAGGATCACGTGCGCAAGATGGTGGAGGAGCGGCTCTGGCCCGCCTCCACGCGTGCCATCTCCGAACTGAGGCTGACCATCGAGTTCGATTCGGCATCGGGCTGGTCGCGGCTCTTCTCGGCCGGGCGCATCTCGCTCGACATCGTCGACTATCCCGGCGAATGGCTTCTCGACCTGCCGCTTCTCGATAAGGATTTCGCCGCCTTCAGCGCCGAGGCCATCGAACGCGCACGCTTGCCAGCCCGTGCCGCGATCGCGGGCGATTTCCTTGCAGCGCTCGGATCTGTCGATCCTGCGGCGCCCGCCGACGAGCCGACGAGCCAGCGCCTTGCCGCGACCTTCACCGAATATCTGCGGCGCGGACGCGAGGACACGACAGCCCTTTCTACCCTGCCCCCGGGCCGCTTCCTGATGCCAGGAGACCTGGAGGGCTCGCCGGCGCTGACCTTCGCTCCGCTCGCTGCATCGAAGGAAGCGCTGGCTGTGAAAGGCAGCTTTGCCGCCGTTCACGCGCGTCGTTACGAGGCTTACAAATCGGTCGTGGTGAAGCCCTTCTTCCGCGACCATTTCGCCCGGCTCGACCGACAGATTCTGCTGGTCGACGCCATGCAGGCGATCAATGCCGGCCCGGAAGCCGTGCGAGACCTCGAAACCGCCCTCGCCGACATTCTCACCTGCTTTCGCCCGGGCCGCGCGAGCTGGCTCGGCAGCCTGCTCTCACGGCGCATCGACCGCATCCTCGTGGCTGCGACGAAGGCCGACCATCTTCATCGCGAGAGCCATCGCAAGCTCGAGGCGATCGTGCGCCGGCTGGTGGACGACGCCGTGCGCCGCGCGGAGTTCTCGGGGGCGGACGTCGATGTCGTGGCAATGGCGGCCGTGCGCGCGACGCGCGAGGCGAGCGTCGAGGACAAGGGCGAGCGCCTGCCGGTCATCGTCGGAACGCCGATGGCCGGCGAGAGGATCGGCGGCGAGACCTTCGACGGCATTGCGGAGACCGCGATCTTCCCCGGAGACCTGCCGGACGATCCCGGAGAGCTCTTCAAGCGTTCCGGTGAGGCGAACGACGCCGTACCCATCAATTTCGTTCGCTTCCGGCCGCCGCGCCTCGAACGCACAGCGGAAGGTCTGACCTTGTCCCTGCCGCACATCCGGCTCGACCGTGCCATGCAGTTCCTGATCGGAGACCGGCTGGCATGAGCGACGAGCCGAGAGCCCCACGCGCTTTCCCCAGCGCCCAGCCTGCGGCAGCCGCCCCCCCACTCTCGCGCGCACCGCGTGCCATCGGCGAACTGGAACGCGTCGCCATCGAGCCAGACGACGCGCTGGAGCGCGAGGCGTTGGAAGAGCTCGACGCCGCACCAGCGCGCCGCAGGCCGAAGCGGCGTGGCTGGACCTTCGGCGGCATCTTCATGGCAGCGGCCGGTGCCCTCGTCTCGCTCGGCATCGGCCTTGCGATCGACAGCCTCATCCGCGACCTCTTCCAGCGTGCGGAATGGCTGGGCTGGGTGGCGCTCGCCGCCACCGTCCTGCTCGTCATCAGCGTCCTCGGGCTGGTCGGGCGCGAAATGCTGGCGCTGTTTCGCCTGCGCGCGGTGGAGGCCGAAAGACGGGCGAGCGCCGAGGCTTTCGAAACCAACAGCGACGAGAAAGCCGCAGCGGCCATCGCCGGTTTGCGGTCGATCCTCGCAGGCAAGCCCGAGCTCGACGCGCGCCTGAAAGCGTTCGACGCGCTCAAGGACGACGTGATGGACGGTCGCGACAGGATGGTCGTCGCCGAACGTGACCTCCTTCTGCCGCTCGATGCGAAGGGCCGCGCGTTGGTGCTCGCTTCCGCCAAGCGCGTCTCGCTCGTGACGGCACTGAGCCCGCGCGCCGCGGTGGATCTGATTTTCGTTCTGTTCGAGACCGTGCGGCTCATCCGACGCATCTCGGAACTCTACGGCGCAAGACCTGGCACCGTGGGCCTCATCCGGCTGACGCGCGACGTTCTGGCGCACCTCGCCGTCACCGGCTCGATCGCGATCGGCGACGGTCTCGTGCAGCAGGTCATCGGCCACGGCCTTGCCTCGCGCCTGTCCGCCAAACTCGGCGAAGGCGTGGTCAATGGCCTCCTGACAGCGCGCGTCGGCATCGCGGCGATGGACCTGTGCCGACCGATGCCGTTCCTTGCGGTCAAGCGCCCGACCGCGGGAGATTTCGTGAGCGATCTCACGCGCTTGGCAGCGTCGCAGGGAGATGGTGGCAAGGCCGCCCGCGCACCATCGCAAGAATCGGTTAACCCTCACGAGCGATAGTGTGTTGGTCGGCGGGCGGCTCGGCCCCTCGCCTCCCCGATCGGAAAGCTCGTCCATGATCCGCTCAGTCGCCGCCCTCGCCGCAGCTTCCGCTCTCTATCTCGGCGCCGCTGCGCCAGCCGCCGCCGATCCCGAGGCCGCCTTCTTCCAGAGCGTTGCCGGGCGATGGGTCGGGCCGGGGGAAATCGTCGCCGGAAAGTATAAAGGCACCAAATTCGTCTGCGACCTTTCGGGCGGGCCGACCGAGATGGTCGGCATGTCGCTTGACGGCTCGTGCCGCGTCGGCCTGTTCGGCCAGCGCATGACGGCGAAGATCACCCGCCAGGACGGCCGACTCGTCGGCGCCTTCCTAGACGGTGCGAGCGGCGCCGGCCTCGACGTAACCTCGGGCGCACTCGAAGGTGACCGCATGGTCTTCGCGCTCGACCGCAAGCAACTCAACGGGGCGATGGTGGCGCGTTTCGCCGAAAGGGATCAGCTCGCTGTCACCGTATCGGTTCAGGTCGGTTCAGAGCTCGTCCCGGTGATCGGCATGAACCTCAAGCGCGAGGGCGCGGCCGTGCGCCAGACGGCGCTCGAGAACTGAAGCCGGAGGCCTCAATCCTTCCACCAGCCGGCGTCGCCATCGAGCGGCACGATCCCTGCCGTATCGAGCCCCTCTAGCCAGACCGGGAGCGGCCATCGTTCCACGACGAGATCGGGCGCGATCTCGGCCAGAGGGATGAGCACGAAGGCACGCTCGGTGATCCGCGGGTGGGGGAGCGTGAGCCGTGCGGACGAAAAGCGCGCTGTCCCCAGAAGCAGGATGTCGATATCGATCGTGCGTGGCCCCCAGCGCTCGATCCGCTCGCGCTTGAGCGCATGTTCGGTCGCGAGGCAGCGCTCCAGCAGCGGTTCGGGCGAAAGGTCGGTCTCGATGCGCGCACAGGCGTTCAGGAATGCCGGCTGGTCGAGCTTCCCCCAAGGCGGAGTTCGGTAGAGCCGCGAGACGGCCGCGATCTGGATCGCACCGTCGCGCGAGAGCGCCCGCAGCGCCTTGGCCATCGTCGCGGCCGGATCGCCAATATTGCCGCCGAGGCCGAGATAGCCGGTCGTCACGCCGGCTGCCCTCCATCGCGGGCGCTTAGCATCGCATCGATGACCGACAAGGCCTCGCGGCTGGCCGCGACGTCGTGAACCCGCACGATGGAGGCGCCTCGCTCACGTAAGAGGGCGCTCGTTGTCGCCGTCGCAATGTCGAGCCACAGATCCTCGCGACCTGCGAGCGCGCGCAGGAAACGCTTGCGGGACGTGCCGACCAGAAGCGGATGGCCAAGAGCCAGAAGTTCAGGCAGGCGGACCATCAGTTCCACGTTCTCGCTCACATCCTTGGCGAAGCCGAAACCCGGATCCAGAACGATCGCCTCCGCCATCACGCCGGCTTCCGCCACGATCGCTAGGGAGTGCCGCAGAAAAGCGAGTTGATCCTTGATGACGTCCGCCTGCTTCTCACGCTCGCGGCCCGTGTGCATCAGACACAGACCGGCGCCCGTTTCCGCCGCGACTCTCGCGATATCCGGCTCCCTCTGCGCACCCCAGACATCGTTGACGATATGGGCGCCGGCCCGGATCGCGAGGTTCGCTGTTTCCGCGCGGTAGGTGTCCACCGAGATCAGCACGTCTTTCATACTGGCCAGTGCCTCGATCACCGGCAGGACACGGCGCTGCTCCTCGGCCGCGCTCACGGCGACCGCGCCGGGGCGTGTCGATTCCCCGCCGATGTCGATGATGTCCGCCCCTTGCGCCATCATGGCTTCGGCACGCGCGACCGCCGCCTCGATCGAGCCGGCATAGGCGCCACCATCCGAAAAGCTGTCGGGCGTCACGTTCAAGATACCCATGACGGCGGTCCTCGTGCCGAGTTCGAGACTGCGGCCATGTGCAAGGCGCCAGATGCGCGTAGGAAACGATTGAATGTGCATGATGAATGCCGCGTTCGTGATGCCGAGCGCCAAAGATTGCTCAGGCTTTGACCGTCCAGGGCTATCTCTTGCGAAACCAACCCGATAGCGTCTCGTCACGATCTTGCAAGCGCTAGACGGAAGGAAGTCGATGCCGCGTCTTGCCGTGACAGCAGTCCTCGCAGCGCTCGCCTGCGCCCTGCCCGCCTCGGCCACCGAGATACGCGAGCGCACGACCTACTTCATGGTGCAGGGCTCGACCTTGGAAGAGTTGGATCGCCAGTTGCAGGAGCGCGGGCCATCGATCGGCGGCGCCTCGCGCCATCCCGGCGCCACGAGCGTGCGCTTCGACGGTCACGTCACCTACGAGGCGGGCGATGGCTGGTGCAAGGTCGATGAGACGCATCTCTCGCTCGACCTTGAGATGACGCTGCCGCGCTGGCGTTCGCGGTTCCGCGCCAGCGCCGAGACGGCGTTGATCTGGCGTACGCTCGAGCGCGACATTCGCCGCCACGAGCAGGAACACGCCGAGATCGCCAAGGAATGGTTGGCACGGATGGAAAGCGGTCTGCGCGTTCTGAAGCCGCGACGCAACTGCGCGGCGATGGAGCGTGCCGTGAATGCGGCAACGCGCGAATACCTGCGAAAGCACGAGGCGGCGCAGAACGCCTTCGACACCCGCGAGGGCCGCGAGGCGAGCCAGCGGCTGCGGCGGGCACTGCGCGACAACCGGTACGGCGGCCAATAAGCGTTGACGGGCGGGATCCGGTGAGCCGCTTCCGGCGGCATTCCGTGGACGAGACCGGGCCTATGCGACGCACTGGATCTCATGGCTCTCCACCATTGCCAGCGCACGATCCCTGAAAGCGATCACTTCGTGGGTTCGCGATACGCTGGCAGGGCGCGATGTCTGCGTCAACCGGAGGCCACCGCTCCCTTACGGCGTCCTTGCGCGCACAGCGCATTTCACCGAAAAATGGGCCACGCAGGAAAACGACGGAAAACTCCCATGTCTCACGCGCGCGCTTCCGATCATTCGCACTCCCACGGCCATGCGCCCGGCGAGGCGCCAAAGATGGCGCGGTTCGACTGGGCCGATCCATTCCTTCTGGACGAGCAGCTCACCGAGGATGAGCGACTGATCTTCGAGACGGCGTCGGCCTATGCGCAGGAAAAGCTCCTACCGCGCGTGATGGACGCCTATGAGAACGAGACGACCGACCGCTCGATCTTCGCAGAGATGGGCGAACTTGGCCTTCTCGGCGTGACGCTGCCGGAGGAATACGGCTGCGCCGGCGCCTCCTACGTCTCCTACGGCCTTGCGGCCCGCGCGGTCGAGCGTGTCGATTCCGGCTACCGCTCGATGATGAGCGTCCAGTCCTCGCTGGTGATGTTCCCGATCTACACCTACGGCTCGGAGGAGCAGCGCCGGAAGTACCTGCCCAAGCTCGCCTCCGGAGAGTGGATCGGCTGCTTCGGCCTGACCGAGCCCGACGCCGGCTCCGATCCCGGAGGCATGGTGACGAAGGCGGTCAAGACCGATGGCGGCTATCGCCTGTCCGGCGCCAAGATGTGGATCTCCAACGCCCCGATCGCGGAGGTCTTCGTCGTCTGGGCGAAGTCGGAGGCGCATGACGGCAAGATCCGCGGCTTCGTCCTCGAAAAGGGCATGAAGGGCCTGTCGGCACCCAAGGTCGAGGGCAAGCTCAGCTTACGCGCCTCGATCACCGGCGAGATCGTGATGGATAACGTCGAGGTCGGCGAGGAGCATGTCCTGCCGCACGTCTCCGGCCTGTCCGGCCCATTCGGTTGCCTCAACCGGGCGCGCTACGGCATTTCGTGGGGATCGATGGGCGCTGCCGAGGACTGCTGGCACCGCGCCCGCGCCTACACGCTGGAGCGCAAGCAGTTCGGCAAGCCGCTGGCCGCGACCCAGCTCGTTCAGAAGAAGCTCGCCGACATGCAGACCGAGATCGCGCTTGGCCTGCAGGGCTCGCTGCGCGTCGGCCGCCTCCTCGACGAGAACAAGGCCGCGCCGGAGATGATCAGCCTCGTCAAGCGCAACAATTGCGGCAAGGCGCTCGACATCGCGCGCATGGCGCGCGACATGCACGGCGGCAACGGCATCATGGGCGAGTACCACGTCATCCGGCATTCGCAGAACCTCGAGACGGTCAACACCTACGAGGGCACCCACGACGTCCACGCCCTTATCCTCGGCAGGGCGCAGACCGGCATACAGGCCTTCGGCTGAGCCGCATACAGCGCATCGACCGAGGTCGTGCCCCGGACGCGCAAGTGCGACCTCAGTTCAGTCGGCGCGATAGCGCCGGACGGACGAGGGCCGCCGGCGCCTCACTCCGCCGGTCAAACAGGCGCGAGCGCGGCACAGGTCTGGCGGCCTCGGCCTGGCGAGGCAGCGAAATGATCGCCTGCATGCCGCCCGCCCCGTTCACGAAGGCGATATCTCCTCCGTGCCGGCGCGCCGCCGAACGCGCGATGGAAAGTCCGAGCCCGATGCCGCCGGTATCGCGGTTGCGCGAGCTTTCGAGGCGGAAAAAGGGCGCGAAGACCATCTCCTGCATCGCTTCGGGAATCCCCGGCCCGCTATCCTCCACGACGATCTCGACAAAGCTCGGCGTGTGCCGCAGTCGGACTCGCGCCTCGCCTCCGTAGCGCACGGCGTTCTCGACGATGTTCCTCAGCGCCCGTCGCAGGCTGTCGGGACGGCAGCGATGGCTGACGGCGGCGACCTCGACGCATGAAACCGGGTAGCCAAGGTCCTGAAGATCGTCGCAGACACTGGCGACGAGCGCGTCGAGCTGGATTTCCCGCGTGGGCTCGTCCGCCGTTTCGCCGCGTGCGAATGCGATGGCAGCCTCTGTCATCCCACGCATCTCGTCGATGGTGGAGAGCATCCGACTCTGGACTTCGCGGTCCTCGACGAACTCGGCGCGCAGGCGCAGCGTCGTCAGCGGCGTGCGAAGGTCATGGCCGATCGCCGCCAGCATCTTGGTGCGATCCTGCACGAAACGCTGCAGCCGGTCCCGCATCAGGTTGAAGGCTTCGGCCGTACGCCGGACCTCGGTCGGCCCCTCTTCGACGAGCGGCGGCAGGTTCTCCCCACGGCCGAGCGCCTCCGCCGAACGCGCCAGATGCCGCAGCGGGCGGGCAATGTGGTTGGCCGAGAGGACGGCGATGAGCGCCAGCACCAAGGCCGTCAGTCCCAGTGAAGCAAGTGAGGTCGAGGTCCACCAGCCGCCTGGTTCGCGGAAGTAGAAGGCGGCGTTCAGCCAGCTTCCGTCGTCGAGGCGGATGACGAAACCGTAGCCGCGCGTGCCCTCGAAATAGGCGTAGCGCACCGGCTGCGGCAACGCCCAAAGGCTCTGGAACGGCACCTCCCAGCCCTCCCCGACATTCTTGGCCGCGACCGCCTGTGCGTCCGGCAATTGCTGCGCGGCGGGGCCACCGTTGTAGAACTGGCCCAGATCCACGAAATTTTCGAGCGGGCGGGAGAACTGCTGAACCGCGCTCTGGCGCCAAGCTGCCGGGTCGCGCGTGTCCTCCCGCGTCACCCAGAATCGCGAATCGCGCGTCTCGCTTGCCAGCAGCGCCTGCTCGCGGAACGGGGCCGGCATCGTCTCCATCAGAAGCGTCATCGTGCGCGCCCGACTGAAGAACTCGCTCTTGGCCGCGTCGTCCAGCGCCTTGGAATGGTCCTGCCAGTAGATGAGAAAAGTCAACCCCTGCGAGACGACGAGCGCCGTCAGCAGGAAGGCGACGAGTTGAGTCGCGAGGCTGCGCTTCCAAAGGCTCATTATTCGAAGCTCACTTCCGCGCAGAGACTATAGCCGCCGCCCCAATGGGTCTTGATGATCGAGGGGTTCTTCGGGTCTTCCTCGATCTTCTTGCGCAGCCGCGATATCTGATTATCGATGCTGCGGTCGAAGATGTCGGCCGTGCGGCCGACGGTCAGGTCGAGGAGCTGCTCCCGGCTCAACACCGAGCCGGGCCGCTCGATCAGCACCTTCAGCAGCCGGAATTCCGCGGTGCTGAGAGGCACGCCGATGCCGTTCTCGCCGGACAGTTCCTGCTGGCTCATGTTCACCCGCCATTGGCCGATGCGAACCGTCTTGCTGCGCTGCGCGGCTTGAACGCTCGGCGTTGCCGAGGAGCGGCGCAGCACGGCGCGAATGCGCGCCAGAAGCTCGCGTGGGTTGAAGGGTTTGACCAAATAATCATCGGCCCCCAGCTCCAGCCCGACGATCCGGTCGGCATCCTCCGACATGGCGGTCAGGAAGATGATCGGCGTCTCGGAAGCCGCCCGAATCTGTCGGCAGAGCGTAATCCCGTCCTCTCCCGGCATCATGATATCGAGAACGATCAGATCGACCGCCTTGCGCTCGAGAATGCGCTTCAGTTCGGCGCCATCCTTGGCCACGCTGATACGATAGCCCTGCTGTTCGAGATATTGTCGAACGAGATCTCGGATCTCGCTGTGATCGTCGACCACCACGACATGCGCTGCGTCCGGCATCGGCTCGTTCCTTTTCTTGCGATCCTACGCCAGCGCCCCACGCCTTCCACGCGCAAAAATGTAACAAATTGTACGTTCGAACTCATCCTTCAGCGCGGTGAAAGTGCCGACTCCGGCTCCTCGCCGTTCGAATAGAGCGCATCGACGCTCCAGGGTCCGGGCCCGGCCGCTGCGACGTAAAGAAACAGAAAACAGAACATCAAAGCGGCCTCGCCCCCGTTGAGGATCGGAAAGAAACTTTCCGAACCATGGCCAATGAAATAGGCGAAAGCCATGAGGCCTGACATGAGGAAGGCGGTCGGGCGCGAGAAGAGCCCTGCCATCAGAAGCAGGCCGCCAACGACCTCGAGCACGCCGGCCGTGTAGAGCATCAGCCCCATCGGGTACGGGAATGGCGCGGGCCAGGCGAAGATCTTCATCGTTCCATGCGTGAAGAAGGTTGCGGCGGTGACGATCCGCAGGATGCTGAACAACTGCGGGGCGAGGCTGGCGAGAGGGTTCATCGTGGCCACTCCTTGGCTGGAAGGGTTCAGGATGCGCACTCGTCCCATCATGGGCACCGTGCTCGGTGAACGCGACCTGCACGGGCTGCAATTCGCCTCCGGTGGCCGACGGCTTCGATGGTCGTGACGGTGCGCCCCTCGATCTCGGCCGCGAGTCCAAGGCAGGAGACCGCCGTGGGGCCGTCCAGATGCATGATGCACGCCTCGCGCCTGCGGGGATCGCCGTTCCTCATGTCTGTCTGGCCGAGCCTTTCACTCAAGAGGTTGAGCAGTGAAACCAGGGCATCAACATCCAGCGTGAACGTCTCGCCATTGACCGTGAATTCTGTCCGGACGATCGGCCCGGATACGGGCCCCGCTATAGGCCGCGCGCGCGTCACGCGCAGTTCCAGCGGGAGAATGGTCATGATGGTGGCACCGCCGCTGGTGCCCGGTTCCGTGCCGCAGGTGAGGCCGCCCCCGCCGCGATCGAAAATTTCTCCGTCGCTCATGGCGACCTCCTTGTCTGGTGTTCCTGCGGGAGGAGAGGCCGCCGACGTCGTCGGCAGCCCCTGGAGGCGAGGCTCAGCCCATGTTGTCATCGGCGTTGTCGTCGGTGCGCCAGCGCGTGCCGGTGAAGCCGTTAGCGGTGTCCGAACGGCCCGCGCCGGCCGCCGTCAGCGCCCCCGGATAGCCGAAGGAACGAACCTCGCTCATGCCGCTCAAACGCGCGTCATTCGAAGCAGACTGCGCCGTAGCGGCGGCATCGGCATTGTTCTGCTGGCGAGCGACTGGCATGCGCTCGGACGTGCCGTAGTAGGTCGTCTCGGCAGCAGCAGGCGCAACCGCGGCAAGCGAAGCGGTCAAGATGAGAAGGGTCTTCATAGTCATCGTATTGTCCTCGGTTCCGTCTCCGTCGCTTGTGAGCGACCGACACTGTTTCGACGAGGACAGGATGGCAGGGCGTTGTCGCACGCCGTTGCCCGAGGCGTCCGAAATTGTACGAAATTGCTGCAAACAATTGCCGAATTGTCGCAAGGCGGCACATCACGCGCCTCGCTCATCAGCGTTATACACGCCCGAAATCGTCAGCAGATCGAACCCGACAGCGTAGCGCCTTGGTCAACAACGATCAGGTTCAGCCGCTATTGAACCGAAAACGGGAACACCCCGGTCGCCTAAACATACCTGCGGCAACGGCTTCGCCTTTGCCGCCCGCCGGCAGGCGACGTGTCATAACAGCTTTGACGACTATCTCCCCGGGCGCTTCACCACATGAATCTTTTGAAGCCTCGCGCGGTCGGGCTCAGGCCTCGCGGTTCAGTTCCGCCCCATTCTGGCAGGCTTCAGCCTTATCCAAACGGTGGAGGAGTATGGCGAACCGATCCTGCGCATCCTGGCGCGGCACGGCAAATTGCGCCTGCGAACGCAGAGTGCGCCGATTGCTCTCGTTGGTCGCGAGCTTGCGGATTTGTCTGTGGAGTTCGTTCATCATATGCCGCCTTCGGGCATCAAATTCATGGCGGCGGACTTCGTTCCCATCATTCGTCGCTCTTGATCCCCCATGTTATATGTTGAAGCGGACCGCAGGCCGTATGTTCTGGGAGGAACGATCATGTCCGAGCCGCAGATCGTCGGGTGGGCGCATTCGCATTTTGGCAAGTCCGGGGCGAAGGACACGCAGGCGCTGATGGGCGAAGTCGCCCTGCCCGCCCTCGAGCACGCGGGCGTACCGCCGGAAGATGTCGACGCGCTGTTCGTCGGCGTCTTCAACAACGGCTTCACTGGGCAGGACTTCCAAGGCGCTCTCGTCGGCATGGGGGCGGACGCGCTGGCGCGCAAACCGGCGGTTCGCATGGAGAACGCCTGCGCGACGGGTTCGGCGGCGCTCCACGCCGCGATGGACTTCATCGCGGCAGGCCGGGGACGCATCGCACTGGTTGTCGGCGCCGAGAAGATGACCGGCGTTGCGACCGCGCGGGCCGGCGACATCCTCCTTTCGGCTTCCTACCGTGAAGAGGAAGCTGGCGTCGACGGCGGTTTTGCCGGCCTGTTCGGGCGGATCGCGCAGGGCTACTTCCAGCGCTACGGAGACCGCTCCGAGGAACTGGCGATGATCGCCTCCAAGAACCATCGCAACGGCCTGGCCAATCCCTATGCTCACATGCGCAAGGATTTCTCGCAGCAGTTCTGCAACACGGTCTCGAACAAGAATCCTTACGTCGCAGCACCGCTGCGACGAACGGACTGCTCGCTGATCTCCGATGGCGCGGCCGCGCTCGTTCTGGCAGATGCCGAGACGGCCGCGACGCTGAACCGGGCCGTGGCCTTCCGTGCGCGCTCGCAAGCCAACGACGTGCTGGCCCTATCGCGCCGCGACCCGATCGCCTTCGATGGGGCACGCCGCGCCTGGGCGGCCGCGCTTGAGGCATCCGGCCTCGACCTCTACGATCTCGACCTTGTGGAAACGCATGACTGCTTCACCATCGCCGAAATGATCGAATACGAGGCGATGGGGCTGGCGGCGCCGGGCGAAGGCTGGCGCGTGGCGCGGGAGGGAACGACGCACAAGGACGGCCGCCTGCCGGTCAACCCGTCCGGCGGGCTGAAGTCGAAGGGCCACCCGATCGGCGCGACCGGCGTATCGATGCACGTGATGGCGGCGATGCAGCTCTGTGGCGATGCCGGCGACATGCAGATCGACGGCGCCACACGTGCTGGTGTCTTCAACATGGGCGGCGCTGCCGTCGCCAACTATGTGTCGATCCTGGAGCGGGCGCGCTAGGCGCGCCGTTCGGTTAAATCCGCTCGCGCCCGATCGCGACCTGCCCGTCCTCTTCAGGTTCGGCCACCCTTTCAATCCACTGGCCGGTTTCCTCGTCGAAGACCGATCCCTGAGGTGGGAGCGGCGGTCGTCCTTCTCTCAGCCCGTGAAGGATGAAATGCTCCAACATGCCGAAATCCGAAGCCGCGACATCCGCGTTCGAGCTTCGGTAGTATGCCGGGTCGAAAAGCGGCGAAGGCGAGTGCCCCTCCCTCTCACCCTCGACAAGATAATCGTCGCAGAGCGACCAGGCCGAGATCCCCTCGCTGCCGCGCTGGCTTGCATAATGCGCCGGAACGAAGAAAGGAGTGGCCAGGATTTGAGGTATCAGCAGGTCCCGGACCCGGCCTGTTTCGACATATTGCGAACGGATGGTCGACCGCAGATGGGCTTCCTGTCTGAAGATATCGGCGAGAACGCTTTGCGGACTCTCGTGCTCCATCAGCGACCGTTTGAGGCTAGCCGCCGGCGCTCCGGGGTCGGAGTAGGCAAGAAACTTCGTCAGATGAAACGCATCCATCACGGCGTCGCCGAGCGGCGCGAAGACCTCGTCCGATGAAAGACCGGCCTGGTCCCGACTTCCGTCAAGGAGAGCGGAAATCGGCGCCGGCTGTTCTCCAAGTGCGACGATCCCGAGCCCGTGGGAGTTGTGAAGCTGCGCCGTCCGGTGATCTGCCGATACTTCCTCGAGCAGTTTCCAGACGCCGAAGTCGCGAGCCCTGACGGCCGTATCATGAAGGAGCACGAGGCCGTTCGGCGCCACCTTCGGAAGCCAGCTGTCAAAATCCTTCCGAACGGCATCGTAAGTGTGCATGCCGTCGATGTGCAGGATGTCGATGCTTCCGTTCTCGAAGCCGTCGAGCGCGTCATCGAAAGATGAACGGATCATCGTCGCTCGACCTGGGTAGACCGCGTCTACGTAGGCTTGAAGTTCCGTATACACGTCGTCGCCGTAATGCCCCGAATGCTCGTCACCCATCCAGTGGTCGACGGCAAAAACCTTCGTATCGAGGCCCTCAGCCTCCGCCGCCTGGAGAAACGCGCAGAAAGAATTGCCGGTATGTGTACCCAGTTCCACGATCGTGCGCGGACGAGCGGCCTCAACGAGCCAGAACGCGAATGGAACGAGCCCAATCCAGGGTCCGGGCTCGACGATCCGTCGAGGTTTCATGAAGGCTGCCCTGGTGGCGAAATTCACGCGGCGCGACCTCCCGTGGCCATGATCTCGATGTCGTGCATGGGGATACCAAGCAATCCTTGTTGGTGAGCGCCGCCGACGGCGCGGAAAGTCAGCGCTTCGTCAATCCAGTGATGCTGAACGTGCTCGGCCTGGGTGCCAGCGGCAAAGGCGACAGTGACCGAATAATCGCCATCAGGCAGATAAGGCAGCCGGAAAACGAAGCGAGCGCGGCAACTCTCGCCCGCCTCGAGGGAGAGTGGCGCGCGCGCGTTCGTGATATAGGTATTGTCACCAAAGAGGTTCTGGCCGAGGCGATCGCGCACGAAGAAGCCAACGATCGGGCTGAACATCGCTTGATCCGCTACTGCCTCCACCGTCAGTTGGACCTCCGCGCCGCCCTCGAGCACGCCGCTGCTCCCGTCGAGGGAACTCAGGGTCACGTCGACGACGCGTCCGCCCCCAGCCCCGTATGACGGCGTTCGCGCATCGAATTCGAAGACTTCGATGTCGTTGCGCTTCACGGATGAACTGATCAGCTCATGCCGCACGTCCTGGCGCTGGCGCGGCGCGTCACGGCGCCGCCCTTCGATCGAGAAGGTCTGGCCGTCCGCCTCCCCGTGGAGTGCGGCCTGATAGGCCAGCGTGATGTCGCGCGCCTCTCCCTCGGCCCGCACCTGGCCGTTCTCCATCCAGATCGCGCGGTCGCACAAGGCGTTCACCGAACCCGTGTCGTGCGAGACGAACAGGATCGTCCCCCGCTTCTTGAAATCGTGAATGTAGCGCATGCATTTCTGGGTGAAGGCAGCGTCGCCGACAGCCAGAATCTCGTCGACGATCAGGATGTCGGCATCGACATGGGCGGCGACCGCGAAGGCGAGGCGTGCATACATGCCCGACGAGAAGGTCTTCACCGGCTGGTCGACGAAGTCTCCGATGCCGGCGAAGGCGATGATGTCCGGCTCGCGGGCCGCGATCTGCTCGCCGGAAAGGCCGAGGATCGCGGCTGACAGGCGGATGTTCTCGCGCCCGGTGAACTCGGGATTGAAGCCGGCGCCGAGTTCGAGCAGCGGCGCGACCCGGCCTTCCACGCGGAGGGCTCCCGAATTCGGCTGGAGCGTGCCGGCAATCATCTGAAGGAGCGTCGACTTGCCGGATCCGTTGCGGCCGACGATCGCCACCGTTTCGCCGCGCGAGATGGACAGATCGACGTTCTGCACAGCCCAGTATTCGGTGAAGAACCGACGCGAGCGGAAGATCATCTGCTTCAGGCGATCCTGAGGTTTGGCGTAGATGAGATAGGCCTTGCCCAGCCCCTTCGCCTCTATCACGGCTTCAGATGACATCGGCGAAGGCCTTTTGCGTGCGCTTGAACCAGGCAAAACCGAGCATGAACACGATCATCGAGAAAAGGAGATAGGCGATGTAGGCGAAGGGGTCCGGCAACCGCCCCCAGAACACCAGATCGCGCATGTACGTGACTGCGGGCGTGAGCGGATTCATCCAGACGATAGCGTCGTAGGGCTTGGGCAGGTTCTCCGGCTGGTAGAATACGGCCGAGAGGAACAAGAGCGCCGTCGAAAGGGGCGGCGTGACGTGTTTCAGATCCCGCAGGAAGACCCCGAGCGAGGACAGGAAGTAACTGATTCCGAGGCTGAGAAGAGCCAGCGGAAGAACCGCGAACGGAAGCAGCAGGATGGTCAGGGGCGGAACCCCATGCATGATCACGTAGATCACGAGGAAGGCGATGAACGAGATCGCGGCCGTCGCGAGCGCCGTCAGCATGCTGACGATCGGCATGATCTCCAGCGGGAACACCACCTTCTTGATGTAGGAGACGTTCTCCATCATCAGCGTCGGCGCACGGTTGAACTGGTCAGCGAAGAAATTGAAGAGGATGAGCCCGGAGAAAAGGAGCAGCGGAAAGGCGAATTCCGCCTGCATCTCGGTGCCCGGCCGCTGCCAGCGCGACTGGAAGATCACCCCGAAGACGAGCGAGAACACCGCGAGCATGGCGAGCGGAGCAATCAGCGCCCAGAACCAGCCGAGCATGGATCCCCGAAATCGCTGATCGAACTCGCGCCGCGCCAGCTTGAGCGTCAGCGGCGCGTTTTGAAGTAAAGTCGTCATTCACGTCCGTTCAGCAAACGAGGAGCGCCGTTGTTATTGGAGCGGCTCTAACCTTACAAGCCAGCGGAGCCCGCCGAGGCGTTCGCCCCGACGGCGAATCATCGGCGCGCTGCAGATTCCCAGCCTCTCCGATCACGATCCGGATGGTCAAAATATGGAAAGCCACCGTTTCGGATATGGCTTCCTCGCTCTTTTTTGCTCCTCCACGTCTAGGCGAAGATGCCGATTAACGGAGCGCCGCGTTGCTCGAATGCAACATCGTGACCAAAAACCGACATATCGGAACACGCACGGCGCGTGGTCTCAAAGGGCCGGCTTCGACGCAGCTTTGTGATGCCCGCGTTGGGTTTAAGCGCTCTCCGCGACCCTCGCTCAAATTCGACATAGAAGGCAAGAGGCGGACCCAACGCTCGGTTGCGTTCGACTGTCTGATTTCGTCCATATCGCGGGCTTAAAGGCCCGGATTGCAGGCACTTGGGCATCCAAGGCCGCATCCGGAGACCGACGTTGACAAACTTCCCCCAAGGCACCACCAGCCACGCCGCGACAACTTCTAGGAGCGACGCGTGAAGGGAATCATTCTGGCGGGCGGCAGCGGTACGCGCCTCTATCCTCTGACTCTGGCTGTCTCCAAGCAGCTCCTCCCGATCTACGATAAGCCCATGATCTACTACCCGCTGGGGGTCTTGATGCTGGCGGGTATCCGCGAGGTTCTCATCATCTCCACCCCTCGGGATCTACCGACTTTCCAGGCGCTTCTCGGCGACGGCAGCGCGTTCGGCATCTCGCTCTCCTACGCCGAGCAGGCCGAACCCAACGGTCTGGCCGAGGCGTTCATCATCGGGCGCGAGTTCGTCGGCAACGATCCGGTCGCTCTGATCCTGGGTGACAACATCTTCCACGGAGCCGGGCTCTCCGCCCTCTGCCGCCAGGCACGAGAGCGCGAGATCGGAGCTACCGTCTTCTCCTACTGGGTGAGCGATCCGCAGCGCTACGGCGTCGTGAGCTTCGACCAGGAGACGGGCCGCGCGCTCGCCATCGAAGAGAAACCCGCCGCGCCGAAATCAAACTGGGCGGTCACAGGTCTCTACTTCTACGACAACGACGTTCTCGACATCGCCGCGTCCGTCCAGCCTTCGGCACGCGGCGAGCTCGAGATCACCGACGTCAACAACACCTATCTGGAACGCGGCACGTTGAACGTCGCGCGGCTCGGGCGCGGCTATGCCTGGCTCGATACCGGAACGCACGACAGCCTGCACGAGGCCTCCTCCTTCGTGCGCACGATCGAGCATCGCCAAGGCGGCAAGGTCATGTGCCTGGAAGAGATCGCGTACGAACTCGGCTACGTCGACGATGCACATCTCGTGGAACGTGCGGCGCAGCTCGGCAAGACGGAATACGCCTCGTATCTGCGCCGCCTGACGGAGGCCCCGCGTGGTTGAAGTCAGGCCACTCGCCATCCCGGACGTGCTCGAGATCGTACCCGCAAAGTTCGGTGATGAACGCGGCTTCTTTTCCGAGACCTTCAACGCGCAGAAGATGGCCGAGGCCGGCATCGACCTCGTCTTCGTGCAGGACAATCATTCCCTGTCCGCTGCGAAGGGGGTTCTGCGCGGGCTGCACTACCAGCTCGCCCCACGCGCGCAGGACAAGCTGGTACGCGTGGTGCGCGGATCGATTTTCGATGTGGCCGTCGACATCAGGAAGGGCTCGCCAACCTTCGGCCGCTGGGTGGGGCTGGAAGTCTCGGCAGCCAAATGGAACCAGATTCTCGTGCCCAAGGGCTTCGCGCACGGGTTCGTGACGCTCGAGCCCGGCACCGAGGTCGTCTACAAAGTAACGGATCTCTACTCTCCCGAGCACGACCGCAACATCCGCTACGACGACCCGCAGCTCGCCATCGAATGGCCGCTGGCGGCGCAGGACCTTCAGTTGTCGAAGAAGGACGCGGAAGCACGCCCGATGGCCGAGGCGGACCTTTTCGACTGAACCAGACGGCCCTTTACCGCAGCTTCGTGCGGAAGGCCGATCGACTTGTACTCGCAGGGCATCCAGAGCGCCTCACACGCAAGCAGGACACGGAATTTCAATGCGTATCATGATCACAGGCGGCGCAGGCTTCATCGGCTCGGCTGTCGTGCGGCACCTGATCGGGCGCGAGGACGTCACCGTCGTCAATGTCGACAAGCTGACCTATGCCGGCAATCCGGCGTCCGTCGCCGTGGCCGAGGGCTCGTCGCGCTACCGCTTCTACCAGGACGACATCTGCGACGATGCGCGGATGCTGGAGATCATGCGTAAGGAGGCGATCACCCACGTGATGCACCTGGCCGCCGAGAGCCATGTCGATCGTTCGATCGACGGGCCCGGCGCTTTCATCGAGACCAATCTCGTCGGCACATTCAAGCTTCTCAACGCCGCGCTCGCCTACTGGCGCGAGCTGCCGGGGGCGGCACGCGACGCCTTCCGCTTCCAGCACATCTCGACGGATGAGGTGTTCGGTGATCTGCCCTTCGACAGCGGCATCTTCACCGAGACGACGCCCTACGCCCCCTCCTCGCCCTACTCGGCATCGAAGGCCGGCTCCGATCACCTCGTCCGGGCGTGGCATCACACTTACGGACTACCGACAGTCATATCCAACTGCTCGAACAATTACGGGCCATATCACTTCCCCGAAAAGCTTATCCCGCTCGTGATCCTCAATGCGCTGCATGAGAAGCCCCTGCCCGTCTACGGCGAGGGGGCGAACGTTCGCGACTGGCTGTTCGTGGAGGATCACGCCAGAGCACTCGAGCTTGTTGCCACCGCCGGCGTTCCCGGCGAGAGCTACAATATCGGCGGGCGCGCCGAGCGCACCAATCTCTCGGTGGTGGAGACGATCTGCGACCTCCTCGACGCAAAGCGGCCGCGCATGGGCGGCGCCAGCCATCGAGATCTTATCGAGTTCGTCCGCGACCGGCCCGGCCACGATCGGCGCTACGCCATCGACGCAACGAAGATCGATCGCGAACTCGGCTGGCAGCCACGCGAAAACTTCGACAGCGGTATCGCCAAGACCATCGACTGGTATCTGGCCAACGAGGCCTGGTGGCGCCCGATCCGCGAGAAGGCCTATGGCGGAGAACGCCTTGGACAGGCCGGCTGAGATGGCCATCAAGCTGTTCGTGACAGGCCGCGAGGGCCAAGTCGCGCAGGCGTTGGCGCAATATGCCGGCGACGACGTCACCGTCATGTGCATAGGCCGCCCCGAACTCGACCTCGGCGAGCCGGAAACGATCCGCCGCGCGATCGCGACCCACAAGCCGGACGTCGTGGTCAACCCGGCCGCCTACACCGCCGTCGACAAAGCGGAGAGCGAACGGGATCTCGCCTTCGCGATCAACCGAGACGGCGCCGGGCATGTCGCAGCTGCCGCCGCCGACCTCGGACTGCCCGTGATCCATTTCTCGACCGACTATGTCTTCGCCGGCGACAAGACGGCCCCTTACACCGAGACGGATCCGACGGACCCGCAAGGTGTCTATGGCGCGTCGAAACTCGCGGGGGAGAAAGCCGTCGAGGCGGCCAACCCGGCGCACGTCATCCTGCGAACGGCATGGGTCTATGCACCCTGGGGCCACAATTTCGCGCGCACGATGCTTCGTTTGGCGATGGATCGTGATCTCGTGCGCGTCGTCGCGGACCAGCAAGGCACGCCGACCTATGCTCCCGACATCGCCGAGGCGGTGATCGCCGTGGCCCGGGTCGTCACGAAGGCGCCCGCATCCCAAGACTGGCGGGGGGTCTTTCACATGACTGGAGGCGGCGAGACGACCTGGGCAGGTTTTGCCGAGGCCGTGTTCGACCATTCGAAGACACAGGGTGGCGCCTCAGCGGATGTAGAGCCGATCACCACGGCAGACTATCCGACACCTGCGCGGCGCCCGGCCAATTCTCGTCTGGACAACACACGCTTCGAGCGCGTCTTCGGGCACGCCCTGCCTCATTGGCAGAACGGCGTCGCGCGGTTTGCCGCTCGGATGGCGAGGTAAGCATAGTGTTCACGAAGCGCAATCTTGTCCTGAACCCGCTGAGCCACGTCGAAAAGGGTCATGAGCAGGGACGCTTCATTGCCTGGCGAATGACGGACAATGATCCCGCGTTCCTCATGGAGGGCGTTGCGAGCTATCCAGCAGGGGTCTATGTCCTGCGGGTCGAAACCCCGCAGGGCCGCAAGGCAATGCATCGGCCTGTTCTCTACGTGGACAGCGGAAACGACTTCAACGAAGGCGAGACCGTCGATCTGCGCTTCAACGGAGAGCGCCTGTCGATCGCCGTATTCGAACTGCCGAAGGGCGCCCTGCGCCTCCGCTTCGACCCCAGCGATGGGCCCGGAGAGGTCGTCCTCGGGAGCGTGTCGATCGTGCGCGTGCCGCGCCGATACCATCAGATCCGAGAGCTCGTCACCCTGGGTCGCGATCGCGTTCGTTCGCCGGGCCACGCTCTGCATCTGGCTGGCCGCGCGAGCGGAGTGCTGCGCCGCGAAGGCATACGCGGCCTTCGCACAGCCATGCGGAAGTGGTCCGTCGACCATGGCGCAGGTGCGATGGTTCGCAGTTATGCTGAATGGATCTCGCTTTACGACGAGATCACGCCCTTGGAGCTTGCGGCGTTCGCAGAACAGTCCGCAGCATTGTCGATTCGTCCGCTGATCTCAGTGCTCATGCCGGTCTACAACACACCCGAAAAGCTCCTTCGCGAGGCGATCGACAGTGTGTTGACGCAAGTCTACGACAACTGGCAGCTCTGCATCGCCAACGATGCCTCGACCGATCCCGCTGTGCGCAGGGTGCTGGACGAGTATGCCGCGCGCGAACCTCGCATCGCAGTCGCGCACCGCTCGAAGAACGGTCATATCTCCGAAGCCTCGAACAGCGCGCTCGAACTCGTGAAAGGCGAATGGATCGCGCTGCTGGATCACGACGATCTTCTGCGCCCGCACGCGCTCCTCGAGGTTGCGCAGGAAATCGAGGCCCATCCCGATGCCGGTCTCATCTACTCCGACGAGGACAAGATCAACGGCACCGGCGAGCGCTACGACGCCTTCTTCAAGCCGGACTTCTCGCTCGAACAGCTTCGCGCGCAGAACTATTTCAACCACCTCACCGTCCATCGCGCGGATCTGGTGCGCGAAGTCGGCGGTTGGCGCCGCGGCTTCGAAGGCAGCCAGGACTACGACCTGAACCTAAGGGTGGTGGAGCGCCTGCAGCGCGAACAGATCCGCCATATCCCGAAGGTGCTCTACCACTGGCGTGCGGTGGAGGGCTCGACCGCCTCCTCGGGTGACGAGAAGGGCTATGCCTACCACGCCGGCTTGAAGGCTCTGCAGGAGCATGCCGCACGTTGCGAAGACGGTGCGTCCGTCGAAGCTGTCGCGGGCCTGCCGTTCTATCGCTACAGGCCAGCAATCCCTTCTCCCGAGCCGCTGGTTTCACTGATCATCCCGACGCGGGATCGCCTAGAACTGATCCGCAACTGCGTCGGTTCCATCCTCGAACGGACCACCTATCGTTCCTTCGAGATTCTGATCATCGATAACGGTTCGGTTGAGCCGGAGTCACTTGCCTGGTTCGAGAGCTTTGCCGACCATCCGCAGGTGCGCGTTCTTCGCTACGACCAGCCTTTCAACTATTCGGCGATCAACAACTTCGGGGTGCGCGAAGCAAAAGGCTCGATCGTCGGCCTCGTCAACAACGACATCGAGGTGATCGCGCCCGGCTGGCTCGGCGAAATGGTCTCCTTCGCCGCTCAACCCGAAATCGGCTGCGTTGGCGCCAAGCTCTACTACGCGGACGATACCATCCAGCACGGCGGCGTAGTGCTGGGCGTCGGCGGCGTTGCCAACCATTCGCACCTTCGCCTTCATCGTGATCGCGACGGATATTTCGGTCGCCTACGCGTTCACCACAACTGCTCGGCCGTCACCGCGGCCTGTCTTCTGGTATCCCGGTCGATCTACGAGGAGGTCGGCGGCCTGAACGAGCGCGACCTCGCTGTCGCCTTCAACGACGTCGACTTCTGTCTGAAAGTGATGACGAAGGGTTATCGCAACGTCTTCACGCCCTTCGCCGAACTCTACCATCTGGAAAGCGTCTCGCGCGGTCGCGAGGACAGCCCTGAAAAGATTGCGCGCTTCAATCGAGAGATCGAGTACATGCTGACGACATGGCCGGCTCTGATCCGGCGAGACCCGTATTATTCGGTCAATCTGTCGATCAGCTACACAGACTACTCTCCGGCATTCCCGCCGCGGATCGGACGTTTCGCACGCAAGCAACCAGATCGGCAAGCCGAGGCAGCCGCCCTTGAGCACCTGTAATGTCCAGCCGAAAAACACTTGCATGATGCATCGCCGCCCTGCCCTCAGCGCGCCGGATTGTCTACGGCAAGTCCGGCTGTCGACGGACCGGGCCAGCGCCGGCACCCGTTTTCGAGCCGCAACCGGATTTTGAAGATGACGAACATCCCCATCAATGACCTGAAGCGCATTCTGGAGTCCGGCGGCGAGCCGTTGCTGCGCGCGGCGCAGGAGACCCTCGCGTCCGGCTGGTGGCTGAACGGCAAGAAGACGGAAGCCTTCTGTGCCGAGTTCGCCGCCTATGTCGGGGCGGGCCAGTGCATCGGTGTCGCCAACGGCTCGGACGCTTTGGAGATTGCCTTCCGGGCGCTCGTCGAGGTGCGCAAGCCGCGTGGCCGCGAGGTGGTGACGGTGCCGAACGCCGGCGGTTACTCGGCGATCGCCTGCCATCTGACGGGTCTGGTTCCCGTCTACGCGGACATCGAGGAGGCGAGCCAGCTCGCCTCGCTCGATTCGATCCTGTCCTGCGTCGGCCCGGACACCGCCTTCGTGGTGACGACGCATCTCTACGGCGGTGCGGTGGATGTGCCTGAGCTGCGCCGTCGCCTCGACGACGCCGGCCATAGGGACGTTGCGATCCTGGAGGATTGCGCACAGGCACATGGGGCGCGCGTCGGGGGGCGCAGGGTCGGCAGTCTCGGCGACATCGCGACCTTCAGCTTCTACCCGACTAAGAATCTCGGCGCGTTCGGCGATGCCGGCGCCATCGTCTCGGCCGACGCCGAGCTGACAGCGGCTGCGAACTCGCTGCGCCAGTATGGCTGGAGTTCGAAATACACGATCGGCCAGCCCTTCGGCCGCAATTCACGGCTCGACGAGGTGCAGGCCGCGATCCTCTCCGTCCTCCTGCCCAAACTCGACGAAGCCAACGCCCGCCGTGTGGCGGTCCTTGAGCGTTATGAGGCGGCGGCGCCCGCTGGCGTAACGCTGGTGCGCGCGTCCACGGACACAGTCGCTCATCTCGCTGTGGTCCTGTCCGACGAGCGGGACGCGCTGCGGCGCCACTTGACCGAGAAGGGCGTAGGTACCGATATTCACTACCCGGTCCTTGACCTCGACCAGCCCGGCTGGCGCGACCTGCCGTATCGCGAGGCACCGGGCGGCGTGCCTGTCGCGCGGGCGAGCGTGCCGCGCCTCCTGACGCTGCCCTGCTTTCCCGGCATGCGCGAGGACGAGATTTCCCATGTCTGCGAGGCGCTGGGTTCGTGGCAGAGCTGACCGCCCCCTCGCCGACCATGCTCGCCGAACCGGCTGTGCTGCCGGCCCGCTCGCTCGTCATCCCGGTCTATCGCAACGAGGAGAACATCGACGACCTCGTCGAGGCTCTGAACGCGCTGGATCGCGACGTGGGGGGAATGGAAGTCGTCTTTGTCGTCGACGGCTCGCCGGATCGCTCGGGCGAGCTCCTGCTGGCCGCGCGCGACGACATGGCGTTCTCCGCCAAGATCGCCTTCCACAGCCGCAATTTCGGCTCCTTCACCGCCATCCGCACCGGCATGGAGCTCGCGGGCGGTCAGGTCGTGGCTGTGATGGCGGCGGACCTGCAGGAGCCGCCCGAGTTGATCCGCGAGTTCTTCGCCATGCTCGAGCGGGACGAGGCGGACGTGGTGTTCGGGCAGCGCGCCGGCCGTCATGACTCACCGCTTCGCGATGCGTTGTCGAACGGCTTCTGGTGGCTCTATCGAAAGCTCGTCATCAAGGATGTGCCGAAGGGCGGCGTCGATATCTTCGCCTGCAACCGGCAGGCCGCCGATGCGGTCCTCCAGTTCGAGGAGCCGAACAGTTCCCTGATCGCCCAGCTCTTCTGGATCGGCTTCCGCCGCCGGTTCGTGCCCTATGAGCGGCGCGAACGCTTGAAGGGCACCAGCGCCTGGAACTTCTCGCGTCGCATGCGCTACATGATGGACAGCATCTTCTCCTTCTCGGACCTGCCGATCCTGTTCGTCCTGTGGTTCG
Organism: Aureimonas mangrovi; assembly: GCF_014058705.1. NCBI lineage: Bacteria > Pseudomonadati > Pseudomonadota > Alphaproteobacteria > Hyphomicrobiales > Aurantimonadaceae > Aureimonas > Aureimonas mangrovi. The sequence goes on along the minus strand of NZ_CP059692.1, from coordinate 1,698,963 downwards.
GCGTCTTCGGTTGCCTTCTGAGCCTCGCCGTCGGCCTCGTGATCGCCTTCGCGCGCATTTTCGGCTTCGTGACGGAGCCGGGCTATGCGGCGCTGGCCGTACTGATGACCTTCTCCGCCTCGGCGCTCCTCGCCGTACAGGGTATTCTCGGCTCTTATCTCTGGCGGACCTTCGAGAACACCAAGCGTCGCCCGCTGCGCATCATCAGCCGTGTCGTCGAGGCTGCCTCCGACCCGCAATCGTGACCGAAGGAGAGACCGGTTTGTCCACCGCTTCTGATACCCGCCCCTTCGTTCATCCGCGGGGGCTCTGCGAAAGCGAGACCGTCGGCGCGGGCACGCGCGTCTGGGCCTTCGCGCATGTGCTGCCGGGCGCGCGGATCGGCGCCGACTGCAACATCTGCGACCATGTCTTCATCGAGAACGACGTCGTCGTCGGCGACGGCGTGACGGTGAAGTGCGGTGTGCAGCTCTGGGACGGCACTCGCGTGGGCGACCGTGTGTTCATCGGGCCGAACGTCACCTTCACGAACGACCGCTTCCCGCGCTCCCGGCAATACCCGGAAGCGTTCCTGCAGACCGTCGTGGAGGACGACGCCTCGATCGGCGCCAATGCCACGATCCTGCCGGGGGTGCGGATCGGGCGCGGCGCGATGGTCGGAGCAGGCGCCGTCGTCACGCGCAACGTTCCAGCCAATGCCACGGTGGTCGGCAACCCGGCGAAGATCGTCGGCTATCAGGACAATGCCGTCAGCGAGGCGCCGCGCGCAAAAGATGAGGCGATCGCGGGCAACGCGCTGGGTGGTGCGATCGGCAGCCGCCTGGAGCTCGGCGTCGGACGCTGCTTCGTGGAGCGCCTGCCGCATTTCACGGACATGCGCGGCAGCCTGACGCCTCTTGAGATGGGCCGCGGCCTCCCTTTCACGCCGGCCCGCGTCTTCCTCGTTTATGGTGTCGCCAGCCATCATGTGCGCGGCGAACACGCTCATCACCGCTGCGAACAGTTCCTCGTGCCCGCGCATGGCAGCGTGTCGGTGGTCGTGGACGACGGGACGCATCGCCGCGAGGTGCGCCTCGAGAACCAGACGATGGGTCTCTATCTCGCGCCGATGGTCTGGGGGGTACAGTACAAATTCGATCCCGAGAGCGTCCTGATGGTCGCAGCCTCGCGCCCCTACGAGGGCGAGGACTATATCCGCGACTATAGCGAGTTCCGTCGTCTCGTGGAGGAAGGGCGAGGCCGTTGAGCGGGGGCCCGCTCCACCGCCTGAGGACGTCTTTCGGGGCGGATGCCGCCCGCTTCCTCGTAGCAGGGGGCCTGAATACGCTCCTCACTCTCGTCGTCTACCAAGCGCTTCTGTTCGTAGTGCCGCATCAGGCGGCCTATGCGCTCGCATGGGCCAGCGGCATCGCCTTCGTGATGATCGTCTATCCCTCGCGCGTTTTCCCGCGGGGTCGCACGGGGATGTCCGACCGCATCGCGCTCGGCGCGAGCTATGCCGGAATGTTCCTCTTCGGCCTGGCTCTTCTGGAAGCGTTGACCTACGCGGGCGTCGCCCCGCGCCTCGGCATCCTCGTGGTGATGGTCGCGACGACCGCCGCGAACTTCATCGTCGGACGCCTGCTGCTACGCCGCTAAGCCATCCAAGTGAAAGTTGAGATCAGTGGAAAGCTCTCCGCCAGTCAGAATTGTCGAGGCGCAGCCCGCAGCGAACGCGCCGGCCTTCAACGCGCGTGCGGTGCCATACGCAATCGTTGCGGCTTGCTTCTTCATCCTCGTGGTAGCGTGGTCGCTCGTCATTCCTTTCCACGGTGCCCCTGACGAGCGGACGCACCTGTATCTGGTGGAGTATCTCTACAGATTCGGAGCGGTTCCGACACCGGGCGTCGACCCGGCAGAACCGTTCATAGGCGATCTGAGCGGCTGGCCGGTGACGAAAGACCAGTTCTGGTACTTCGGCCTGCCTTATCTCAATTCGCTGGGAGCGGCCGGACTGTCCGCATTGTTCGCCGACATCCTGCCGCAAAATTACGGCTACATCGCCGCGCGGGCCTTCAACTGGCTTCTCGCGCCCGTTTTCGCGGTGGCGCTCCTTGTCACGGCTCGTGCAGCGGGGCTTCGTGGCGCTCTCGCCTATCTCGCCCCGGTCGCGTTCCTGCTTGTCCCGCAGGCGACCTTCCTCTTCAGCTACTTCAATGCCGACGCTTTCGCGTTGACGGTGACGGCACTGTCGCTCGCCTTGCTCCTGAAGGCGCTCGCGAATCCCCGCACGGACACCATGCTGTTCTTCGGCCTCAGCTGCGGCCTCCTCGTGTCATCGAAGATATATTTCTACCCTGCGCTGGTCTTCTTCGCCGCTTTGATCGGGTTCCAATGGCTCACGGTCAGGTGCTTCCCGATCGTTCGTCTTCTGACGCTTACTCTGGTCGGGGCACTCGCTGTCGCCATACCAGCCTTGGGTACGACCTACGCTCACTTCGGGGAGTTCACGGGCATTCAGGGGCAGATCCTCTTCACCGAAATGCATATCGGGGATCAGACAACGCCCTGCTTCATTTACTGCTCCTCCGCACTGATCGAGACCCAGAACCTCCTCTGGTGGCTCTCGACCGCTTCGAAGAGCTTTTTCTTTGGCCTCGGGTGGATGAACGTCTTTCTGCCCGACGTTGCCTACGAGGTATTCTTCTTCCCGCTGGTTGCGGCGCTCTTCCTCTTCAGCATCGCGATATCGGTGCGCGAGCTTGTCAGAGTGCGGGCAGACGGTCTGGCGGCGCTTTGGGTCCCGTTGATCACCGTTTTGTTCTGGAGCATGTCAGTCGCTGTCATCCTTTTGAACATCATCGGCTCGCAATCTCTCCTGCCGCAGCCGCAGGGACGATATCTCTACGTGATCTTTCCATTCGCGCTCTTCCTATTCGCCTCGCTATTCGGACGGCGGCGCCCACCATATGAGCCCGATGCCTCACTGCGGGGGAAACTCGCATGAACAGGGGCCTTCTCGTGGTCGGCATGGTCGTCATCGTCGCAATCATGGCGGTTGCCAACGTCGTCGGCATCCGATCGATGCTAGCGGTTCCCGCTGATTTATCGCAGATACCGGCGATGCGGCTTGTCATGCTGGCAGCAGGCGCTGACCCGGCACAACTCGCGCCGGCCTACCGGATCCAGCCTTCGCAACTTGCCGGGCATCTTGCAGGCAACAGCGGTGGTCCTGACAGGATCACCCTCCCTGCGGCCGACTATCAGATCCTCGGAAACGTCGACACTCTCACAACCAGTGCGAGCCGAGGGACGATATCTGGTTGGGCTGTTCCGAGCGATGAGGAGAAACAGCTCGCATTCGTGGGCGTCTGGCACGGTGGACAGTTGCTGGCCATCTCCGAGCCCTCCATTCTACGTGAAGATGTGAACGCCGCATTGGGTCGTGAGACCGGCCATTCGGGCTTCTCGATCAGCTTCACACCACCGCAGGATGAGCTGTGCTCTCTCGGTGTCTTCACGCTCGACGAGGCGCTTCAGGTCGGATGGCTTCGTCGTCCGGATACGGCCTGCCCCGCCAACTGACGGCGCATCGCTCTAAGAATCAAGGCAGACGCAGGAGCGTGAGGCCCGGCAATGCCGCCTGAAGCTCTGCGAGGCCACGTACGGCTGGCACGAGGAGCAGGAAGAGCAGCGCGTCGACCACTGTCTGGCGCCAGCGGACGGGATCGATGTCGAGCGAGCGCTCCTCCAGCCACAGGCTCGGCTTCGGCAGGAAGCGCGGAACGTTGCGGCAGTAGTCGCCGTAGGTCGAGCCGTACATGCGATGAAGCGCGCGCTCCTCGTGGCGCACCACCGGCAGGAAAACCAGATAAGCCGCGAGTGCGAAACCGCAGGCAAGCATGACGCTGCCGGTCTGCGCCCCGAGGCCGGCCGCCCCCATAAAGGAAAATCCGTAGAGCGGGTTGCGCATCATCGAGTACGGTCCGGTCACGACCAGGCGGTCGATCTTGCGCCCGCCGATGTAGAGCGTGCACCAGGCCCGCCCGAGGATCGCGAGAAACACGAGGGCGAGCCCGATCGCCTCCGTCGTATCGCGTTGCAACGAGCCTGCCGGCGCGTTGCCAGTAGCCAGAACGAAAAGCGGCAGGGCAAGGAGGACGAGAAGCCGAATGGTCGTCTTGCGCTGCGACTGCACCCTGCCGAGATCGCGTCGAAGAAGGGCGGTTTGCGACATGACGGGCTCCCGCATCGGTGGAGGCGGGCCGGATCGGACACCGCGTGATGCCTCCGGTGATAGACGCCCGAAAGCCCTCGCACGGCGTCTTTCGATGTCGAATTGTTGCGGCGTCGCCTTCTTGAAGGCGCCGCGTGTCAGCCTTGTCCGCCCGCCTGTCGCAAATGCCGCACGAACGCGCCGAGAGCCTCCTCGATGCCACCGGAATTGTCGATGCGCTGAACGCAGCAGCATCGCTCGGGCAGGATCACGTCGACACGGCGGGCCACCCGCCTGCGAGCCGCTGCCTCGTCCTCGCGGCCCCGCGCCAGGATACGTGCAACGAGAACCTCCGGCTCGGCCGTGATCTCGACCACGCTGATGCGCTCGAAGGAGGCGGCCGCCGCCGGCAGCGCGCGGCGCGAGAGATTGGCGACGACGACCCGCCCGCTATGGACCTCGCTCACGATGGCGCTCGGCAGCCCGTATCGCAGGCCGTGTGCCCGCCACGTCAGGGCGAAGGTGCCGGCCGCCTCGGCCCGCGCGAAGGCATCGTCGTCGAGGCTGTCGTGGTCCTCCGAGGCCGCGTGCGCAGGGCGCGTGACGACGCGGCGGGCGAAACGCACCCAGTCCTCCCCCGCCAGCTCGGCGATTGCCCCAGCGATCAGCGTGTCCTTGCCCGCGCCGCTCGGCCCGACCACCGCCACGAGGCATCCGGCGGCCGGACTGTCCGCGTCTTGCGGCCGAGGCTCAGGCGACACGGGCGCCCTCCCGCCAAACGCCTGCTACGAGCGGCGGCATCCCCGGGGCGCGGCGAACGCGAACGAGGTCGGCGCGCCGGCCGATGGCGATGGCGCCACGGTCGTCGAGACGCGCCGCCTTCGCGGGATTGGTCGAGACGAGGTGGATCGCCGCCGGAAGATCGAGGCTGCCGCTCTCCACGAGATGGAACGCCGCCTGGACGAGGCTGAACGGAACATAGTCCGAGGAGAGGATGTCGAGCGTGCCGTTGTCGAGAAGAGCGGCCGCCGAGATATTGCCCGAATGCGAGCCGCCACGCACGATATTGGGTGCGCCCATCAGCACCAGCATACCGGCCTTCACCGAATGCTCGGCCGCCTCGGCCGTGGTCGGAAATTCAGCCAGTGTGATACCGAGTTCGGCCCCTTCGCGCACGTGCTCGGCTGTCGCGTCGTCGTGCGAGGCAATGGCGATGCCGGCCGAAAGACACGCTTGCGCGATCGCGCGGCGGTTCGGCGCCGAATTGGCCTCGGATTCAGCGACGCGCCGGTGGCAGAACGCCTCGAACTCGACATCCGTCATCTTCATCTTGCGCTGGTAGTAGGTGCGGTACGTGTCGAGATCGACGAACTGCCGCTGGCCGGGCGCGTGATCCATGAGCGAGGCCAGGCGAACGCGCTTTCCGCCCGAGATCACCTCGAAGCTCTCTGTCACGTCGGGCGCAGAGACCTCACAGCGCAGGTGGATGAAGTGGTCGGCGCGCAACCTCCCCTCTTCGCTCGCGGCCTCGATCGTGTCGGCCATCGCCCGCATGTCCTCGGACCCGAGCTGGGCATCCTCGTCCATGCCGACGCGCAGGGCGTCGAAGACCGTCGTGATGCCGGAGGCCGCGATCTGCGCATCGTGCGCCTGGAGCGCCGCCATCATGTTCCAGCGCACGCGCGGGCGCGGCAGATAGTGGCCTTCTATATGGTCGGTGTGCAGTTCCACGAGACCGGGAATGAGCGTGTCGCCGCCCATGTCCTCGCCCCCGCCGGCCGCAGCCCCAGACGCGATATCGGCGATGACACCGTCACGCACGAGCAGGCTGCCGTGGATGACCTCATCAGGCAGGACGATGGAGGCGTTCTTGAAGAGGGTCTCGGTCATGGGGCTGAAGGCTCGGATGCAGGGGACTGGAATGCGTGGCGGGCGTGGGCGCGGAAGGGGGCGCCAGGCTCAGGCTCGACGAACAGCGTGAGAGCGTCGATGGGCAGGGGCCTGTCGATGACGAAGGCAAAGCGCGAGGACAGGATGCGGCCGACGTCCTCGGCGCCGTCCCCGATCCGCCCCGTCAGCGTCATGTGGAAGCGGAACGCGTCGAGCACATACGGGTAGCCGTATCGGTCGAGAAGCTCGCGCTCCCGCTCGGACAGACGTTCCGGCCGGCGGCGGTCTCGCTCGGCGCTCGTCAGCGGCGCACGGAACGGCTCGAAGGCCTCGACCGTCTCTGCCGCAAGCGCATCCAGCTCCGGTTCGGCATCCGCGGGAACGAGCGCGAAGAACCCGTCGATCTGCTGCAGGGCGAGTGTGTTGATCGTCACGCTGTCGCGACGCGCCGTAAAAGCGGCCAGCGCCTCGGACAGCACTTCGAGATTGCAGCCATCGGCAAGCCGGAACGGTGCCTTCATCGTTGCATGGAAGCCGTAGCGTGCCGGCTCGGCGACCAGTGGATCGATGCCGCCGTCCGCCTCGCGGGTCGCCTCTCCCGAGAAGGCATCGCGCCCGAGCCATTCGGCAGCAGTGCCTGCGATCTCCGTGCCGGGCGCCGGGGCGTAGTAGATCGCCGCGCGCATCAGATGACGCGGCGGCGGATCTGCTGGGACAGAAGGTCCATCAGCGAGACGGTGAGGACGACGATGATCAGGATGGCGGCCGACTCCTCATAGTAGAACCCGCGAATGTTCTCGAACATCACCTGGCCGATGCCACCGGCCCCGATCAGGCCGAGGACGGTCGCCGAACGGATATTGGATTCCAGCCGATAGAGCGAGAAGGAAATCCAGAGCGGGATGACCTGCGGGATAACGCCGAAGATCACCTGCTGCACGCGGGACGCCCCGGTCGTGCGCAGCGCCTCCACCGGCCGGGGATCGATCGCCTCGACGGCTTCGGAGAAGAGCTTTGCGAGAACGCCCGTCGTGTGGATGAACAGGGCCATGACGCCGGCGAAGGGGCCGAGGCCGACGGCCACGACGAAAAGCACCGCGAAGACGATCTCGTGGATGGCGCGGAAGAGATCCATCAGACGGCGCACCGGCTGAAGGACCCAGCCAGGCGCCATGTTGTGCGCCGACAGGATACCGAACGGCACCGAGAAGACAACGGCCAGGAAGGTCCCCCAGATCGCGATCTGGATCGTGACGATCATCTCTTCCAGATAGAATCGCCAGTGGGAGAAGTCGGGGCTGGCGAAGCCCGAAGCGTATTCCGCCATGTTGCCGGCATTGGAGCCCAGCATTGGGATCCGCCACATCTGCGCCGGCCCCCAGCTCCAGACGAGCAGCGCGACGATGACCGCCCAGATCAGGCCATTGTAGAACATCCGTCCCGAGTCGCCCGGCCGAGCAGCGGCCGGCTGGCTCTGCGTCGCAGTGGTCATGGGTCTGTCCTTACCGTCTCGTCTCCGCCGACGGCGGACGACATCGTTCATGGAAGGTGTGCCGGAGGCGGCGGCAGGGCGCTGGGTCCCGCCGCCGCAGCTCCGTCTTCGGCCTCAGCCCTGCGGCTGGGCGTCGAGTGCGGCCTGGTACTCGTCGATCTGGGCCTGCAGCTCGGCGCGACGCGCCTCCTTGGCCTCGTCCGACATGGTGGTATCGGTCTCGAGGCCGCTCATCTGGCGCGTCGCCTCCATGATGCGGATCGGCAGAAGCTGATCGTTTGACGAGGCGCGGAAGTTCGACCAGGACAGAGCGGCGAGCTTCTCGCGCTCGGCTTCAACGTCGCCGTCGGACTCGTCGGTCCCGTAGGTCAGGAAGAAGTCGCGGAGGGTCTCCTTCGTCTCGTCCGGCAGGTCGGTGCGCCAGACGATCGGATCGGACGGGATCAGCGGCGAGCGCCAGATTTCCTTGATCCGGGCGAAGGCTTCCGGGTCGTTCTGCTCGATGCGGGCCATCGATTCAGTGTTGTTCGCCGCAACATCGACCTGGCCGTTGGCGACCGCCATGGCGTTGGTCTCGTGGTTGGCATTGGTGACGTTGGCAAAGCAGTCGCGCGGATTGACGTCGTTGGCCGAGAAAACGAAGGTCATCGGCACGAGATAGCCGGAGGTCGAGTTTACGTCTCCGATGCCGAAGTCGAGCGTCTGGTCGCACACCAGCACGTCCTCGAGGCTCGTCAGCTCAGAATCGACCGGAGCGATGAGCACCGACCAGTAGCCTGGGCTGCCATCGGCCGCGACCGTCTGCACGAACACCTCGCCATCGGCGCGGTCGACAGCCTGCATGGCAGAGGCGTTGCCGTACCAGGCCATCTGGACCTGGCCGAAACGCATCGCCTCCACGACGCCCGCATAGTCGGACGCGAAGAACGGCTCGACCGTCAGGCCGGTCTTCTCTTCCATGTCGTCGAGGAACGGCTCCCACAGCGTGCGCAGGTTCTGCTGCGACTCGGTGGAGATGATGCCGAAGTTGATGGTCTCCTGCGCGTAGGCGCCGGTGGCGAAAGTCGAGGCGAGCGAAAGCGCCGCCATTCTGACGAGAAAAGCGTTCATGTCGTCTCCGATAGTAAGGTTGCCGGCGCCTCAGGCGGTCTGAAGCGTCGCGGTCTTTTTTTCCGTCCAGGCGGGAAGCGCCCGTTCGGCATGCTCCGCCGGCCCATCCGGCAGGATCAGTTCCTCCGATGCCGCGCCGTAGAGGCCCGACAGGAATTCGTTGGTGAGCGCCGCTGAAGGGCCGTCGTACACGACCTCGCCGTCACGCATGGCGATGGTCCGCGGGCAGTAGGCCTTGGCGAACTCGACCTGATGCAGCGAGACGAGGACGGTGATCCCCTCGTCCCGGTTGATGCTCGACAGGACGTCCATCACGCGCCGCGCCGACGCCGGGTCGAGCGAGGCGATCGGTTCGTCGGCTATCAGGATACGAGCCTTCTGGACGAGGGTCCTGGCGATCGCGGCGCGCTGCTGCTGGCCGCCGGAAAGCGTCGAGGCCCGCTGACGCGCGACCTGCGGAATGCCGACGCGCGAAAGCGCATGCTGGGCGTCGCTGCGCTCGGAGCGCGCAAAAAGGCCGAAGGTGCCTCGCCAGCGAGGGATACGTCCCAGCAGTCCGACGAGGACATTGGTCAGAACGGACAGCCGACCGACGAGATTGAACTGCTGGAAGATTACTGAAACCTCGCCGCGCAGTTCCCGCGCGGCCGCGCCGTGCCGGCCGCCCTCCTGCAAGAGGCGGCCGAAGATCTCTATCCGCCCGCCCTCGCGCTCGCCGAGCTCCAGACCGGCGATGTGGCGGATGAGCGTCGACTTGCCCGAGCCGGATGCGCCGATCAGGGCGACCATCTCGCCCGCGGCGATCTCGAGCCCGACATGCTTCAACGCCTGCGTCTGGCCGAAGTGTTTGGAAAGATTGGCGACTTTGATCGCAGTCATCGAGATGTCTCCGTCCATGCTGCGGGCTCCCGAACCATCCATCTAGGCATGAGCCATGTGTGCGGGATGATGATCCGATGAAGGTTGGATGACGCTCACGCGTCAGGCGGCGTAGCGTTCGAGGAAGGCCTCGGCATCGAGGCCGCGAAAGTCCTCAAGTGCTTGAAAGAGCTGATCGTGCGGCCAGTCCCACCACGCGAGCGCGTCCATTCTCTCGCCGATGCCAGGGCCGAAGCGCTCCCTGATCAGCTTGGCCGGAACGCCGCCGACGATCGTGTAGGGCGCAACATCCTTCGAGACGACAGCGCCGGAGCCGATCACCGCACCATTGCCGACGGACACGCCCGGCAGCACCGTCGCGCCGTGGCCGATCCACACGTCGTGGCCGATCGTGACGGCATTCTCGCGCCGCCAGTCGAAGAACGAGGCCTCGTCCGACGCACCATCGAAATAGTCGCCGGCGCGGTAGGTGAAGTGGTGAAGCGTCGCGCGCCACGTCGGGTGATTGGTGGCGTTGAGCCTCACATGGCTGGCGATGTTGACGAACTTGCCAATGCGCGACGCCCAGATCTGGCAGTCCTGCATCACGTAGGAGTAATCGCCGAGTTCGCTTTCCGAGATGCGCGAGCGCGCCTCCACTTCGGTGTAGCGACCGAGGGTCGTGTCGCTCGCCTCGGCGGTCGGATGGACGAGCGGCGTGTTTTCGCTGAGCTTGGCCATCACGCCGCCTCCCGCGCCGAAAAGGCCGAGACATCGACGATGCGGCTCGCGACGCGGTCGCGCACGACCTCATCGTGGAAGATACCGAGGATTGCGACGCCAGCGGCAAGCTTCTCGCCGATCATCTCCACCACGACCTCGCGATTGGCCGCGTCGAGCGAAGCCGTCGGCTCGTCGAGCAGCAGCACCGGATGATCGGTCAGGAGGCCGCGCGCTATATTCACGCGCTGCTTCTCGCCGCCCGAGAACGTCGCGGGCGGCAGGTCGAAGAGCGCGGCCGGCAGGTTGAGGCGTCGCAGCATGGCGTTCGCACGCTCGCGCGCCTCGTCCCGCTCGACGCCCCGGATCGTCAGCGGCTCTGCGACGACGTCCAGCGCCGAAACGCGCGGCACGGCCCGCAGGAACTGGCTCACATAGGCGATACTGGTGCGGCGGAGCGCGAGCACGAGACGCGGATCGCCGGCGCCGAGGTCGAGCATGACGCCGCTCTCGCGGTCCCTCACCTCGATGCGACCGCCATCAATGCCGTAATTGCCGTAGACCATGCGCAGGATCGAGGACTTGCCGACGCCCGAAGGCCCGCCGAGGACGACGCATTCACCGGCATGGACATCAAAATCGACGTTTGAGACGACGGGCAGCTCGACACCACCGCGCAGATGCATCCGGAAGGATTTGGCGACGCCGGACACGGCGAGGCTGACGCTCTTGTCGGAAGACATGGCTCAGGACTCCGGGATCGATGCGACGAGGAGTTGGGTGTAGGCGTGGCGCGGATCGTCGAGCACCCGGTCCGTCAGCCCCTCCTCGATGACGCGGCCGTCCTTCATGACGATCATCCGCTGGGAGAGGAGTCGCGCCACGGCGAGGTCGTGGGTGACGATCACCACCGCGAGGCCGAGATCGGCGACGAGCCCGCGCAGGAGATCGAGAACACGCGCCTGGACCGAGACGTCGAGGCCGCCGGTCGGCTCGTCCATGAATACGAGCCGCGGATGGGTGACGAGGTTGCGGGCGATCTGGAGGCGCTGGCGCATGCCGCCCGAGAAGGCGACGGGCTGGTCGTCGATGCGGGTCTGCGCGATCTCCACGCGCCCCAGCCACTCGCTCGCCGTCTCGCGAATCGACCCATAGTGTCGTTCGCCGACGGCCATCAGCCGCTCGCCGACATTGGCACCGGCCGAGACGCGCATGCGCAGCCCGTCGATCGGGTTCTGGTGGACGAAGCCCCAGTCGGTGCGCATCAGGAAGCGGCGTTCGGCCTCGCTCAGATCACTGAGGTCGCGCATCTCGCCGTCGCGCATCCGGTAGCGGACGCTGCCGGCCGAGCGCTCCAAGCGCGCCGAGATGCAGTTGAGCATCGTCGTCTTGCCCGAGCCGGATTCGCCGACGACGGCCAGAACCTCACCAGGCCACAGGTCGAAGGTCACGCCGGTGCAGCCGATCCGGGCGCCGTAGCGTTTCTCGAGACCACGCACCGAAAGGATGGGGAGATCGGTCACGAGGCGTTCTCCTTATCGCGCTCGAGGTCGGCGCCGACATGCCCTTCGGCGCGGCGCGTTTCGCAATGGTCGGTGTCCGAGCACACGAACATCCGCCCGCCCCTGTCGTCCGTGACGACCTCGTCGAGATATACGGCCCTTGCGCCACAGAGCGCGCAGGCTTGGGAGAACTGCTGGACCGCGAAGGGATGGTCCTCGAAGTCAAGGCTCGCGACATCCGTAAAGGGTGGCAGCGCGTAGATGCGCTTCTCGCGGCCGGCACCGAAGAGTTGCAGCGCCGGTGAGCGGTGCATCTTCGGATTGTCGAATTTCGGGATGGGCGAAGGGTCCATCACGTAGCGGCCCTCGACCTTGACCGGATAGGCGTAGGTAGTCGCGATATGGCCGTGATGCGCAATGTCCTCGTAGAGTTTCACGTGCATCAGCCCGTATTCCTCGAGCGCGTGCATGGTGCGCGTCTCGCTTTCGCGCGGCTCCAGGAAGCGCAGCGGCTCGGGGATCGGCACCTGATAGACGAGTGTCTGGCCGGCCGTCAGCGGCGCCTCGGGGATGCGGTGGCGGGTCTGGATGATCGTCGCCTCGCCCGTCTTCGTCGTGGTGGAGACGCCCGCCGTCTTCTCGAAGAAGGCGCGGATGGAAACCGCGTTGGTGGTGTCGTCGGCGCCCTGATCGATGACCTTCAGGACATCGTCCGGCCCGAGGATCGCGGCCGTCACCTGCACACCGCCCGTGCCCCAGCCGTAGGGCATGGGCATCTCGCGGCTGGCGAAGGGCACCTGGTAGCCCGGGATCGCGATGCCTTTCAGGATCGCGCGGCGGATCATCCGCTTGGTGCCTTCGTCGAGATAGGCGAAGTTGTAGGCTGGCAGTTCGGCGGTGGCGCTCATTCGGCGGCCTCCTTCAGCGCGTCCCCGTCGCCTGCCCTGTCCTCGAACTCCGCGCGCAGCTTGCGCAGGAGGTCGAGCTCGGCCTGGAAGTCGACATAGTGCGGCAGTTTCAGGTGCTCGACGAAACCGGTGGCCGCGACATTGTCGCAGTGCTCCAGCACGAATTCCTCGTCCTGCGCGGGCGCAAGGCGCTCCTCGCCGAACTCGTCGGCCCGCAGGGCGCGATCAACGAGGCTCATTGCCATCGCCTTGCGTTCGGACTGGCCGAAGACGAGACCGTAACCCCTTGTAAAACGCGGAGCCTCGCCGGTCGCGCCCTTGAACTGGGAGACCATCTGGCATTCGGTGACGCGGACCTGTCCGATCCGGACCGCCCCCACATCCGGAAGTTCGACCTCGACATCCACGAGGCCCATGCGGACCTCGCCGACGAAGGGATGCGTCCGCCCGTAGCCACGCTGCGTGGAATAGCCGAGCGCGAGGAGGAAGCCCTCGTCGCCGCGCGCAAGCGCCTGCATCCTGAGACTTCTGTCGGCCGGGAATTCTAGCGGATCGCGGGTCAGGTCGCCGGCCGGCCCCTCGCCGTCTCCATCGGGCTCGATCAGCGCCTCGTCGCCGAGGATGTCGGTCACGCGCGGCACGCGCTGCATCGCCTCGGCGTCGCGTTTTTCGGGGGCGTCGACCGGCTCGTCACCGGCCATCGCCGGGTCGATCAGGCGATGGGTATAGTCGAAGGTCGGCCCGAGAAGCTGGCCGCCCGGCAGATCCTTGTAGGTCGCCGACACACGGCGCTCGATGCTCATCGCCGCCGTGTCTAACGGTAGCGCCTCGCCGAAGCGCGGCAGCGTGGTGCGATAGGCGCGGATGAGGAAGATCGCTTCGATCAGGTCACCCCGTGCCTGGCGCACGGCCATCGCGGCCAGTTCCGCGTCGTAGAGCGAGCCCTCGGCCATGACGCGGTCGACACCGAGCGAAAGCTGCCCGACGATCTGCTGGAGCGTGAGCGCCGGCACGTCGCGCGGGCCGCGGCGACGGTCGGCCAAGAGCGCATGGGCGTTGCGGATGGCGGCCTCGCCACCCTTCACGGCGACATACATGATTCAGACCTCCTGGATGCGCGTCGTGCGCGGCAGCGCCATGACGCGCGTTCCACAGACGAGAAGATGATCGTGGCCGAGCGGGAACCGCTCGCGATCCGCTGCGCGGGCGGCGACGAAGCCGGCTGGAAGACCCCGGGGCGCGATCGAGCGCACGGTCTGGATGCCCGGCCCCGTCAACTGGAGTTCCGATCCACCCTCGAACGCCTCGACGGGAAGGATCAATGTCGCGCCACGGTCTGGGTATTGCGCGGTCCCGATGGGAAACTCGGCCCAGTCGTCCACGGTCATGCCGGCGGGCAGGAGCGCGAACACAGCGTGGCGTGGCTCATCCGTCACCTCGGCGCCCGTCTGGAACGCGACCCATGCGCCCACTGTCGCACCGGTCTGCGCCACCCACACCGGCGTATCCTGATCGGCAAGCGCGGCAAGAACGGCCGCAGCTGCCGGCACGACGCCCTCGGGAGCCTGAACCAGATCGCCGAGATCGGCGATCGTGCCGGGCGCGGCGAAGGCGTTCATCACCTGCCGGAAGATTGCCTGCGACCCGAAGACCGGGTCTTCGAGGCCACCGACGACGGCCGTCTGCATCGGAGATCCCATCAGTCTTCTCCTCGCGCCAGGGTGAAGAAGTCAACTCGGGTGGCCGCCGTCTCTTCCGCACGGTCTCGAACGGCCGCCTCTTCGATTTCCATCGCGGGGACGACGACCTCGCGCTCGACGATCCCGCGCCAATCATCGTGCTGCCAAAGCGCGTCGAGATGGGCGATCATCTGCGCCTTGTGCGTTTCCCGTCCGAGAACCATCGCCTGACCGATCTCACCGCTCTCGATGCGTACGGTGGCGCGCGTCACGCTCGCTTCGCCGAGTTTGAACGGCGCACCGCCCCCACCCATCCGTCCATTGAGCATGACAAGCCCGATTTCGGGCCCGCGCACCGGCAGCGCCTGTGGGAGTGCGCCAAGCGCGGCATAGCGTTCGGCCATCGCGGCGACCGGCATGATGGTCAGGGTACCGAGCATCTTCCGGCGCCGATCCGCGCGGTCGTCATCGTTAGTATGGGTCTGCGTCGCGCTCATCGGTCCAAAGCCATTATTTGTCTATTTGTATAGACAACTATATTGATATGTTGTTTCTAGCGGCTCGACGATGACTGTATGATGACGTTTGGATGGAGGTTGGGATTTGAACGATCTGGATGACGGGATCACCCGCTGGCGGCGCGTGGCGGATCGCATTCGAACGGCGATCGGAGACGGTACGATTGGCGAGCGCTTGCCGCCCGAGGCGGTCTTGGCTGACGAGCACGGGGTCAACCGTCACACGGTACGGCGGGCCATACAGGCTTTGGCGCAGGAGGGGCTTCTGCGTGCCGAGCGTGGTCGCGGCACCTTCGTCAACGCGCCTGTGCCGCGCCTTCCCTATCCGGTCGGCTCACGCACCCGCTTTTCGGAGAATGTTGCGGCCGGCGGGCGCAGCGCCGCGGGTCGCCTGATCCGGGCGGACGCGGTTCGCGCGGACGGGCGCACGGCAACGATGTTGGAATGCGCGCCCGGCACGCCGCTCCACCGCCTGGAGACTTTGCATGTGGCGAACGGCCTGCCGCTCTCGCTTGCCACCGCTTATTTCGAGGCCGATCGCTTTCCCGGCATCGTGCAGGCCTACGCCGAGACGGGCTCCGTCACCGAAGCCTTCAAGGCTCAGGGGCTTTCGGACTACCGACGCGGCGAGACACGGATCACCGCCGAGCGGGTGCATCCTGCGGACGCCGAGCATCTGCTGCTGCCCGCCGATGGAATCGTACTTGTATCGACGGCCGTCGACGTCGATCCCGACGGCCGCCCGATCCAAGCCAAGCGCGCGCGATTTCCGGCGGAGCGCATGGAACTCGTCTTCAACCCGCAGGCGAGCGGAGGCGCATAAGAGCCCCGGCCGACTCTGTAAAAGCCTGCCGGCGGCATTCCGACCCGCTACTCAATCCAGCTGTCCACGAGTTCGCGGTTCTCGTCGATCCACTGAGAGACGCCCTCGACCTCTCCGCCCTCCTCGACGGCCGCCATCAGGCTGCCGAGGGACTGATCGTCCATCTCCCATGCCTCCAGCCATTCGTGGACCCTCGGAAAATCCTCCGCGAATCCTGAGCGCGTCACATAGTGGATCTGCTCCACGTCACCGAACACGCCCTGCGGGTCGTCCAGATATTTGAGGTCATACTGCGCGAAGGCCCAATGCGGGCTCCAGAGCGTGACGACAATCGACTGCTCGGTCTCGTAGGCGCGGTTGAGAACGGCCATCATCGCAGCCTCGGAACCGGTGATCAGCTCGCGATCAAGCTCGTAGCTGCCCATCGCCCTCTCGGCCATGCCCATCAAAGCCGAGCCACTCTCGATGCCGATGACGTCCTGGGAATAGGCGCTGTCCAGGACGTTCGCGTCCTGCAGATCATCGACTGATTCGATGTCCGCATAGCTCGGCACCACGAGGCCGAGGCGCGCACCATCATACCAGGCACTTCCAGCTTCGACGTCGTCACCGTAGCGCTCGAAAAGCTCCGCGTCCGTCGCAGGCAGCCAGCTCTCAAGGTCGAGATCGAGGTCGCCGGTCGCCATGCTTGCAAACGAGATGACCCGGCCCACCGTCGTCAGGCTGACGCTGTATCCCTTCTCCTCCAGAACCTGCTTCCACATGTTGGAGACGGCGACGTTCTCGGCCCACTCCTTCATGCCTATCCTGATCTCGCCGCCGGGTTGCGCGCTCGCCTGCGGCACGGCGGCAAAGCCCAGAAGGGCCGCGCCCGTGAGGATGAGGGTGGAGCGTCTTTTCTGCATTCGATCGCCTTCGGCTGTTGTGAACGGGCACAACCCTAAAGAGACGGTCCGCGCATTCCTACCCCACGACCGACCCTGTGGTCACCGACGATCCGGCAGCCGCTCCGCAGACGGAGTCGACGGCCCATCAACCCGTTCTTAACCACCTTGGCACATAGAATTTACATCAATTTGCTGCGGCATGGCCTCGCTCGCCTGCCCTCCACCAGCGAGTTCGCATGACAAGACAGACCGGGCCATCGACGCAGGCAGACGCAACGCAGAAGAGCCCGCACAACAGGCGTGCAAGCCAGCCGCCGCGCAACCGTGTCCGGGCGCTCCTTGCCGCAGGGCTTTTTGCCGGCGTCTACGGTGTGATCCTCACGCGCCTCGTCTGGTTCGGCGCGGTCGACGAGGCGGTTGCGCGCTACAACCCCGCCCCGCCCTCTGTCGCGCGTCCGGATATCCTCGATCGCAACGGCGAGATCCTGGCAACCGACGTACCGTCCTTCTCCGTCTATGCCGAGCCGCGCCGCATCGTGGACGTCGACGAGGCTGTGGAAAAGATCATGGCGATCTTCCCGGACCTGAACGCGAGCACGCTGCATCGGCGTCTCAGCGGCAATGGCGGCTTCACCTGGGTCAAGCGCACCATCACCCCACGCCAGCAGCAGGCGATGTGGGAGCAGGGCGTGCCGGGCGTCGGCTTTCGCCGGGAGACGCGCCGCCTCTATCCCAACGGGCCCGCGGCCGCTCAGGTGCTGGGCGCGGTCAACATCGACAACAAGGGCATCGCCGGCATTGAGCGCTGGATCGATCGCAGCGGCCTCGAAGCACTGCAGACGGCCGGCATGGACCTTTCCAGCGAAAGCCTGACCCCGGTCGAGCTCAGTGTCGATCTGAAGGTCCAGCACGCCTTCACCGACAGCCTGAAGGCCGAGATCGACAAGTACGAGGCCGTCGGGGGCGCCGGGCTCGTTCTCGACGTGACGAACGGCGAGGTCCTCTCGCTTGTTTCGATCCCGGATTTCGACCCGAACGACGCCACGCAGGCCCAGAAGCCGGAGAACATCAACCGCATCAATGTCGGCGTCTACGAGATGGGTTCGACCTTCAAGGCGATGACGACGGCGATGGCGCTCGATTCGGGCATCTTCAACATCCATTCCGTGCTGGACGCCAGCCGTCCGCTCAGCTTCGGCCGTTTCCGCATCAACGACTTCCGCGGCGAAAACCGGCCGCTCAACGTCCCGGAGGCGTTCCTGCACTCCTCCAACATCGCCTTCGGCCGCATGGCGATGGGCGTCGGCGTGGAAGGCCACCAGGCGTTCCTGCGCAAGCTCGGCCAACTCGACCGCCTGACGACCGAACTGCCCGAGAGCGCAAGCCCCATCGTGCCGCGGAACTGGCAGCCGGTGAACACGGCCACGATCGCCTTCGGGCACGGCCTTGCCGTCACGCCCCTGCAGGCGGCGATGGGCATCGGCGCGCTCGTCAACGGCGGGCACCTCTATCGGCCCACCTTCGTGAAGGGCAGCGATCCGGCCTCACGCATCATTCAGGACAATGTCGTGACGCCGCAATCCGGCGAGGCACTACGCTATCTGATGCGCCTGAACGCCATCACCGGCTCGGCCAAGGGCGCCAACCTCGATGGCTACTATATCGGCGGCAAGACCGGGACGGCGGAGAAGGTGATCAATGGTCGTTACGAGCGCACGCGCGTGATGACCTCCTTCATGGGCATCCTCCCGGCGAACGACCCAAAGTACCTTTTCCTGGTGATTCTGGATGAGCCCAAACCCGTTGAGGGTACGCACGGCTTCCGCACCTCGGGCTGGAACGCGGTGCCGGCAGCGGGCCGGATCCTGAGCCGGATCCTGCCGATCATGCACATGCCGCCGACAATGGGGAATCCGCAGAACCCCTTCGCCAACACGCTGGCCCTGCGTCCCTTCGGATATGACCGCATCCGGATGGCGACCTATGACGCGGTGCTCGCGAACTACTGATGCGGCCCGCCGGGCTATCGACACCGCACAGTCGCCCGAGCCGAGCCGGACCCGCGAAATGTGCGAGCGCCCAGGCTAGCGCGCTCAGACACGAGCTGACATCACCGCGCTCTCGGTCGAGGACGGTCGCCGAGAATGTTGAGGTCCTCGCTGTTCGCGCTTTGGAGCCGGGCGTCCCTGAGCGTGAGAATATCCGGCCTTTCGTTCAGCCTCGACGGATCGCCACGTCCGGCGCGCAGGGCCGCATCCCATCCGCGAACCCAATCCTCATAGTCGGGCGAACCTCTGCGATGCGGACCGAGAGCGCGAAGCACGCCGCGGTCGTGTGCGTCCTTGCCGGCCTTGAAAGCCGTCTCGACGGTGTATCTCTTGCCCATGGGCAGCTAATCCCGCGAGCGACGATCCGTTCCGGAGCGTCGCTCTCGATGCTGCGTGATGAGTATCGTGCAGATGCCGTTCTGCCGCGTTCTTGACCTCGGTACGTTAAGGCATCAACTCGCGACGGCGATCAACGGCCGGGGGAAGCATGCAAACGACTGGCGACCCCGGCAGGATTCGAACCTGCGACCATCGGCTTAGAAGGCCGGTGCTCTATCCACTGAGCTACGGGGCCGCACCGGACCCCGGCCGCGGGTCAATGCGTCCAGGGCTGTACGCGGTCGTACCGGAAGTTGTCGGAATAGGAAAGCTTGGGCCGTGAGCGCGGCGCGTTCGGCTCCTCCACCTCGAAGGCGATTTCCTGTCGCTCGCAATAGGCGATAGCCTCTTCCTTCGTCTCGAAGGTCAGGCGGATCTGCGAGCGCATGTCGCCGGAGGACGTATAGCCCATCAGCGGCTCAACCGTCTTGGCCTCGGCGGGTTCGTAAACGAGCACCCACTCGTGGGACTTACCCTTGCCGGACTGCATCGCGGTGCGTGAGGGACGATAGATGCGGGCGACCATCGAAACTCTCCGTCGGCGGCTTTGGAGCGCAGACGCCCATGCGGACGCGAAAGCGCTCTGAAACGTCATTCCACCCATCTGCCGTACAGAACCGACCGGCGTTCGGTGCGATACTTGGCATTTGGTCGGAGCGGCAGGATTCGAACCTGCGACCCTCTGGTCCCAAACCAGATGCGCTACCAGGCTGCGCTACGCTCCGAATGGCTGGACGAACCAGCCACAACGGCGATCTGCGGTGTCTCACGCCGGAAGTCAATCGTCGCCAGCACGATTTTCCCGTCAGCGCGCCGTGGCCGGCGCCGCGCCAGCCGTCGGCTTGTCATCGCGCGATGCCCCTTCCTCCCCGGCCTTGCGCGCATGCGGCCAGGCGGTCGGATCGATCGCAAGGTCCGAGAAGCGCTCAGGATCGAAGACCGGGCGCGAAACCCCCGCCTTTAACTGCGCCCGGAAGTCGTTGAGCACGCGCAGCGCGATCGGGAAAAGCATCATGATCGCCATCAGGTTGACAAGCGCGAGCACGCCCATCAGCGGGTCGGAGAAGAAGAACACCGCGCTCGCCCCGGGCGCCGTCGCCCCGAGGAACACGACGGCGACGATCGCGAGCCGCAGGACGTGCAGCGCCACCGGGTTCTGCGTCATCACCGAAAGCGCCGTCTCCCCGAGATAGTAGTTGTAGATGATGGAGGAGAAGGCGAAGAGCAGGATCGCGAAGGTCAGGAAGTACTGCGACCAGTCCCCGACATGGCTGACAAGCGACTGCTGGGTCAGCACCACGCCGTCGATGCCCTCGGCGCCCGGCTGATAGACCGGGCTCAGGAGGATGATGAAGGCCGTGCACGAGCAGATGATGATCGTATCGATGAAGACCGAGAAGGACTGCGTGATCCCCTGGCTGATCGGGTGCCGCACGTCGGCCGTCGCGGCGACATTCGGCGCGGAGCCGAGCCCTGCCTCGTTGGAGAACAGGCCGCGACGCAGCCCCTGCGCTAGCGCGACCCCGACGCCCCCGCCGACGGCCTCCTCGAAGCCGAACGCGTTCGCGACAATCGAGTAGAGGACGCTCGGCACGTCCGTGATGTTAAGCACGATGATTAGGAGCGCCATGCCGATGTAGCCGAACGCCATGATCGGGATGATCACGTCCGATGCCTTGGCGATCCGCTTGATGCCGCCATAGACGATGAAGCCCGTGAGGACGGCGAGGAATGCGCCGCTCCAGCCGCGACCGAGGCCGAACGAATCGTTCACCGCGCCCGCGAAGGTATTGCCCTGGAAAGCGTTGAAGCCGAAGGCGAAAGCCGCCATCAGGCACAGGGCGTAGAAGATCGCGAGCCATCGATACTGTGCGCCGAGACCGTGGATGATGTAGCTGGCGGGGCCGCCGCGATAGGTGCCGTCACCGTTCGCGCGCTTGTAGACCTGCGCGAGCGTCGATTCGACGAGGCTCGTCGCCATGCCGATCAGCGCCACTGCCCACATCCAGAACACCGCGCCCGGACCGCCGATGGTGATGGCGACGGCGACACCCGCGATGTTCCCGCCGCCCACGCGCCCGCCGACGGAGACGAGGAGCGCCTCGCGGGCGCTGATCGCGTTGGGATCGCCGCTCTGGTTCTTGGCGGACAGCACACGGAACATCCGCCCGACATATTCGAACTGCACGAAGCCGCTCATCACGGTGATGAAGACGCCGAAGATCACCAGGATGGGAATAAGGGCCCAGCCCCACGTGAAGTCCTCGATCGCCGAGAACAGCCCGTAAATGAGATCCATCGCCCTACGCCCTTTCATCCCGTCCCGGCGAAAGGCCGCCGCAGAATCGCCGCACAGACTGTCGGGGAATGCGCCGTCGTTCGCAAGCGCGGGGAGAACGTCGAATCAGTCGCCGCTTCCCTCGCGGCGCTGTCCTTGAAGGCTCTTGGGCCCTCGGACAGCAAGAATGGTGCCGGCTGAGGGGATTGAACCCCCGACCTTCGGTTTACAAAACCGCTGCTCTACCGCTGAGCTAAGCCGGCCTCATGGGGCGACACGCCGCCCCTGCCCCGACATACGACGGAGCGCCTCCATAGCAAAGGCGGCAGGCACGAAAATCCGCACCCGCCGCCTTCAAAAATCAACGCTGTGTGGCTTAGGCGGCCTCGTTCTCGCCTTCGGCCTCAACGCGAGCGCGATCGATCGCGCCGCGCGCATCGACGTCACGGTCGACGAACTCGATCACCGCCATCGGCGCATTGTCGCCGCGACGAAAGCCCGCCTTGAGCACGCGTGTGTATCCGCCGTTGCGGTCCGCATAGCGGGGAGCCAGCGTATCGAACAGCTTCTTGATGACGGTCTCGTCGCGCACCTGGCTGATCGCCTGGCGGCGCGCATGCAGGTCGCCGCGCTTGCCGAGCGTGATCATCTTCTCGACGATCGGGCGAAGATCCTTCGCCTTCGGCAGGGTTGTTACGATCTGCTCGTGCTCGATGAGCGAAGCGACCATGTTGGCGAACATCGCCTTGCGATGCTCGTGGGTGCGGTTGAGCTTGCGGCCCCGATTGGCGTGACGCATCGTGTTCTTCCTCGAAAAATGCCGGCATTCTCGCCGGGGGACGGCATCCTCGCGTTCCCTTCAAGCGGGTCGCATGTGCCTTTGAATGATTGGTCTGGCATGCGACCGCCGCCCGGAGGCGGCGGTTGGTTCTCAGTACTGGTCTTCGTAGCGCTTGGCCAGATCGTCGATGTTCTCCGGCGGCCAGGCGTTCACTTCCATGCCGAGATGCAGGCCCATGGAGGCCAGCACTTCCTTGATCTCGTTCAGCGACTTGCGCCCGAAGTTCGGCGTGCGCAGCATCTCCGCCTCGGTCTTCTGGATCAGATCACCGATATAGACGATGTTGTCGTTCTTCAGGCAGTTGGCCGAGCGCACCGAGAGCTCGAGTTCGTCGACCTTCTTGAGCAGCGCCGGGTTGAAGGCGAGCTCTGCGATCTGCTCGTCGGCGGCCCCGCGCTGGTCGCGCTGCGGCTCCTCGAAGTTCACGAACACCGAAAGCTGATCCTGCAGGATGCGCGCGGCGTAGGCCACGGCGTCCTCGCCCGAGATCGAGCCATCGGTCTCGATCTCCATCGTCAGCTTGTCCTTGTTCAGGTCCTGCCCCTCGCGGGTATTCTCGACCTTGTAGGACACCTTCTTCACCGGCGAGAACAGCGAATCGACCGGCACGAGCCCGATCGGCGCATCCTCGGCGCGGTTCTGGTCGGCCGGCACATAGCCCTTGCCGGTGTTCACGGTGAACTCGATGCGGATCTCTGCGCCCTCGTCGAGCGTGCAGATCTCATGCTCGGGGTTCAGGATCTCGATATCACCAACGGTCTGGATGTCGCCGGCAGTGACGACGCCTGGGCCCTGCTTGCGCAGGACCATGCGCTTCGGGCCCTCGCCCTGCATGCCGATGGCGATTTCCTTGACGTTCAGGACGATGTCGGTGACGTCCTCGCGCACACCGGCGATCGAGGAGAATTCGTGGAGAACGCCGTCGATCTGGATCGCAGTCACCGCCGCGCCCTGCAGCGAGGACAGAAGAACGCGACGCAGCGCGTTGCCGAGCGTCAGGCCGAAGCCGCGCTCCAGCGGCTCAGCGACGAGCGAGGCCTTCGTGCGCGAGCCGCTCTTGAAGACGACCTGATTCGGCTTGGTCAGGTCCTGCCAGTTGCTAGCGATCATGGCTTTTGCCTTTCAACTGCCCGGCCACCATCCAATCGTGGCATCGGGCGTCTCATGAGAAGGATCCCCCCTCTCGAAACGGGCAAAACCGCACCGCTGGATAAGCGGTGCGGTGCAGTCTTCGAAGACGGCCTTAGACGCGGCGCTTCTTGCGCGGGCGAACGCCGTTGTGCGGGATCGGCGTCACATCGCGGATCGAGGTGATCGTGAAGCCGGCGGCCTGCAGCGCGCGCAGCGCCGACTCGCGACCCGAGCCGGGTCCGCAGACCTCGACTTCGAGGGTACGCATGCCGTGTTCCTGCGCCTTCTTGGCAGCATCTTCGGCAGCGATCTGCGCAGCAAACGGCGTCGACTTGCGCGAGCCCTTGAACCCCTGCGCACCGGCCGACGACCAGGCGATGGCGTTGCCCTGCGCGTCCGTGATGGTGATCAGCGTGTTGTTGAACGAGGAGTTCACGTGGGCGACGCCCGAGGTGATGTTCTTGCGCTCGCGACGACGGACGCGCTGTGCTTCCTTGGCCATTCTCTATTCCCTTGGATATCGACACCGCCGTAATGCCGGCGGCTACACCGGGCGCGCCGGCCCGGCGCACCCATGAACGAGGAGAGCCCGATGGCCCTCCCCGAGATTACTTCTTCTTGCCGGCGATTGCCTTGGCAGGACCCTTGCGGGTGCGCGCATTGGTGTGCGTGCGCTGGCCACGAACCGGCAGGCCTCGACGATGGCGCAGGCCGCGATAGCAGCCAAGGTCCATCAGGCGCTTGATGTTCATAGAGGTCTCGCGACGAAGATCGCCCTCGACCCGGTAGTCACGGTCGATCATCTCGCGGATCTGCAGGATCTCGGCGTCCGTCAGGTCGTTCACGCGACGCTCGGCAGCGAGGTTGACCTTCTCGACGATCTCCTGCGCGAAGCGCGGGCCGATGCCGTGGATGTACTGCAGCGCGATGACGACGCGCTTGTTGGTCGGAATGTTGACGCCGGCAATACGGGCCATATTCGTCTCTCCATGTGGGCCGACGATCTGTCGGCGCGTTTGACAGAACCCCGCGTCCGGTGGAGGCCGGCCCTTGCGGGATACCTACAGGCGAAAGGCCGGCAACGCCCTGCTCGGACGGCCAGCCGCGTTTCCACCTGAAAGGATGGTGCGCAGATAATCGAGAGGGCGCCGCAAGTCAACCGGGCGCCCGCCCGTGTCTGTTGTCCTAATCGAGCGCCGCGGCCGTGAGGATCTCCTCGATGCGGCGCGTCACCTCGTCGATCGGTGCCATGCCATCAATCGAATGCAGAATGCCGCGTTCGCGATAGTACGGGCCGACGGCTGTCGTCGCAGCCTTGAACTCCTCGAGCCGGCGAAGGAACACCTCCGGCTTGTCGTCCTTGCGGATCGGGAGACCCTTGGCGGCCGTCTCGGCGGCGCGCTTCTCGATCCGGCCGACGAGCACCTTCTCGTCAACCTGGAACTCGATAACCGCGTCGACCTTCAGGCCCTTTTCGGAGAGCATCTTCTCCAGAGCGTCGGCCTGCGGAACAGTGCGCGGAAAGCCGTCGAGAACGAAGCCTTTCTTCGCGTCGGGCTCCTCGATTCGCTCATCGACGATCCCGACGACGATCTCGTCCGAAACGAGCTCGCCCGCGTCCATTACCGCCTGTGCTCGCTTGCCGACGTCCGTCCCCGCCGCAACCGCCGCACGCAGCATGTCGCCGGTGGAAAGCTGCGGAATGCCATATCGCTCAATGAGGCGTTGCGCTTGTGTCCCCTTCCCCGCCCCCGGCGGGCCAAGCAGTATCAGTCTCATCTATCGATTACCCCGTTTTCCCCCACGCAGCTTCGCCTTCTTGACGAGGCCTTCGTATTGATGCGCCAACAGATGCCCCTGGATCTGCGCCACCGTGTCCATCGTGACCGAAACCACGATCAGAAGCGAGGTACCGCCGAGATAGAAGGGAATGCCTGCGGTCGAAATCAGGATTTCGGGCAGCAGACAGACGGCGACGAGATAGATGGCGCCCACCACCGTGATGCGCGTCAGCACGTAGTCGATATACTCCGCGGTCCGCTCTCCGGGACGGATGCCCGGGATGAAGCCGCCGTGCTTCTTCAGATTGTCGGCCGTGTCCTTCGGATTGAAGACGATCGCCGTATAGAAGAAGGCGAAGAACGCGATCATGCCCGCGTAGAACAGCATGTACAGCGGCTGGCCGTGGCCGAGAGCGGCGACGATCGCTGTCGCCCAGCCCGGAAGCTGGCTGGTGTCGGAGAAGTTCGCGATCGTGACCGGCAGGAGCAGGAGCGAAGACGCGAAGATCGCGGGGATGACGCCCGCCGTATTGAGCTTGAGCGGCAGGTGTGACGTGTCACCCTGGAACATCCGGTTGCCGACCTGGCGCTTGGGATACTGGATCAGAAGCCGGCGCTGGGCACGCTCGAAGAAGACGATCACGACGATGCAGCCGAGAGAGGCGGCGACGACGAGTAGGATCAGGCCATAGGCCTGCGTCGTACGGCTCAACTCCAGCATCTGCGCGATGGCACGCGGCAGATTGGCCACGATGCCCGCGAAGATGATCAGCGAGATGCCGTTGCCGATACCCCGCGCGGTGATCTGCTCGCCGAGCCACATCAGGAACATCGTGCCGCCGACGAGCGTGATCACCGCCGAGACGATGAAGAACGTACCGGGCGACGTCACGATATTGCCGGAGGACTGCAGGCCGATCGCGATGCCGTAGGCCTGGATCGTGGCGAGCAGCACCGTGCCGTAGCGGGTGTACTGGTTGATGATCTTACGGCCCTGCTCGCCCTCTTTCTTGAGGGTCTCGAGCGAGGGAATGACCGAAGTCATCAGCTGGATGATGATCGAGGCCGAGATGTACGGCATGATGCCGAGGGCAAAGATCGCCATGCGCTCGACGGCGCCGCCGGCAAACATGTTGAAGAGGCCGAGAATGCCCGTCGACTGCTGGCTGAACGCCTGCGCCATCGCTTCGGGGTTGATCCCGGGCATCGGGATATAGGTCCCGAGCCGGTAGACCAGGAGCGCGCCCAGCGTGAACCAGATTCGCTTCTTCAGGTCCGTCGCCTTCGAGAAGGCGGCAAAGTTCAGGTTGGCTGCAAGCTGTTCGGCGGCCGATGCCATCGTCGATCTCTCCGGGTTTCCCCCAGGAGCGCGCGGGACCGAATCGCAATTCCGATCGCCAAGGTCGCGCGCTCGGCTCGTTCTATCTAGGACGTCCCGTCACCGGACAACAACGCTCATGACGTCGTGCGACCGACAATTCCCGGCCTGACGTGAAGACGCGCGCAAAAGTGAAGGGACGGATAACGGTCGCCGCCCCTTCATGATTCTCAGGCTTCGGCAGCTGCCGAAGCAGGAAGCTGGACCGACCCGCCAGCCTTCTCGACCTTCTCGACGGCCGACTTCGAAGCACCGTCGACCGCGATGGTCAGCTTGCCGGTGATCTCGCCATCGCCCAGCAGACGGACGCCGTCGCGCGAGCGACGCAGGATGCCAGCGGCCTTGAGAGCCTCGGCATCGATGGTCGCCTTGCCGTCCAGCTTGCCGTCCTCGATCGCCTTGGCAATGCGGCCGAGCGACACGATGTTGTACTTCTTGGCGAAGATGTTGACGAAGCCGCGCTTGGGCAGACGACGGTAGAGCGGCATCTGGCCGCCTTCGAAACCGTTGATCGCCACGCCCGAACGGGACTTCTGACCCTTCACGCCGCGTCCGCCGGTCTTGCCGGAGCCCGAGCCGATACCGCGACCGACGCGCTTGCGCGAATGCGTCGCGCCTTCGATGTCGGAAAGTTCGTTAAGTTTCATCGCTGAGTCTCCCGGCTCTTACTGGCCGTCGACGACGCGCACGAGGTGGCTGACCTTGGCGATCATGCCACGCACGGCAGGCGTGTCTTCCAGCGTGCGCTGGCGGTGCATCTTGTTCAGGCCCAGGCCGACCAGCGTCTGGCGCTGTTCGGCCGGGCGGCGAAGCGGGCTGCCGATCTGCTCGACGGTGATCGTCCCGGTCTTTTCTTTCTGAGCGGCCATCGTATGGCTCCTTCAAAAGCGGCGTTGATGAGAAGGCGAAAGGCGGAGCCCTCGCCTACTCCTCGGTGCCGACCAGGTCGCGACGACGCGCCTGCAGGGTGGAGTACTTGATCCCGCGACGGGCAGCGACATCCTTCGGATGCGCCTGGCCCTTGAGGGCGTCGAACGTCGCGCGCACCATGTTGTACGGGTTCGACGAGCCGAGCGACTTGGCGACGACGTCGTGCATGCCGACGACCTCGAAGACGGCGCGCATCGGACCACCCGCAATGATCCCCGTACCGGCCTCTGCCGTTCGAAGAATGACCTTGCCGGCGCCGTGGCGGCCGTGAACGTCGTGGTGCAGCGTACGAGCTTCGCGCAACGGCACGAAGATGAGGTCGCGCTTGGCGGCTTCCGTCGCCTTGCGGATCGCCTCCGGCACTTCGCGTGCCTTGCCATGACCGAAGCCGACGCGGCCCTTCAGATCGCCGACGACGACGAGAGCGGCGAAGCCGAAGCGTCGGCCGCCCTTCACCACCTTGGCGACGCGGTTGATGTGAACGAGCTTGTCGACGAAACCGTCGTCGCGATCTTCGCGATCGTTCCGTTCGTTACGAGGCGCCATATCCTGTTCCTTGTTCTTTTCCGGAGGCGTCCAGGGAGGGCGTCGCTTGGCTTTCGCGAACGACGCCCGGCTTAAAGCACGATCCGGCGCGCGGGGAAACCGCGTCGCCGGTCAATCATGCCGATTTGAGCGCCGGACCTGACGGCCCGACTGGCTCAGAAGTTGAGACCGCCCTCGCGAGCGGCGTCGGCCAGCGCCTTGACGCGGCCGTGATAGATGAACGAACCACGATCGAAGACGACGTCGGTGACGCCGGCATCCTTCGCGCGCTCGGCAACGAGCTTGCCCACCGCCGTGGCGGCGGCAACGTCGGCGCCGGTCTTCAGGTCGCCGCGCAGCTTGACGTCGAGCGTCGAGGCGGCCGCGAGGGTGCGACCTTCTACGTCGTCGATCACCTGAACGTAGATGTTCTTCGAAGTGCGGTGGACCGAGAGGCGCGGACGCCCGTTCGCCACCTTCTTGAGCGAACGGCGGACGCGGGAAGCGCGGCGCCGCAGCAGATCTTTCTGTGTAGCCATGATCGCGTGCCTTACTTCTTCTTGCCTTCCTTGCGAACGATCTGTTCGCCGGCGTAGCGCACGCCCTTGCCCTTGTACGGCTCGGGCCCGCGATACTCGCGGATCTCCGCCGCCACCTGACCGACGCGCTGCTTGTCGATCCCGGTGATGACGATTTCGGTCGGACGCGGCACCGCCACCGTGATGCCTTCCGGCACCTGGTAGACGACGTCGTGGCTGAAGCCGAGCGCCAGCTGCAGGTTCTTGCCCTGCATGGCGGCGCGGTAGCCGACGCCCTGGATCTCGAGACGCTTCTCGAAACCGTCCTTCACGCCCGTGAAGATATTATTGATCATCGTGCGGGACATGCCCCACTTGGAGCGTGCCTCCTTCGACTGATCGCGCGGGTCGACCTTGACGCCACCCTCTTCCATCTTGACCAGCACCTCGTCGTTCACCACGAACGAGAGCTCGCCCTTCGGGCCCTTCGCCTTGACCGTCTGACCGTCCACGGAGGCGGTCACGCCTGCCGGAACAGTGACCGGCTTCTTACCAATACGAGACATCGTAAAACCTGTCGGTTCGCGTCTGCGCTGAGATCGACCCTACCGCGTCAGAAGACGCGGCAGAGGACCTCGCCGCCGACATTCTGTTCACGGGCGCTGTGGTCGGCCATCACACCCTTGGGCGTGGAGAGCACCGAGATGCCAAGACCGTTCGCAACGTTCGGGATCGTCTTCGAAGAGACGTAGACGCGGCGGCCGGGCTTGGAGACGCGGGCGATCTCGCGGATCACTGGCTGGCCCTCGTAGTACTTGAGCTCGATGTTGAACTCGGCGGTGCCGTTCTCAAACGTCGTCTCGGTGTAGCCGCGGATGTAGCCCTCGTCCTTCAGGACGTCGAGCACGCGCGCGCGCAGCTTGGAAGCCGGCGTCGCCACCGTGTTCTTGTTGCGCAGCACCGCGTTGCGGATGCGGGTCAGCATATCGCCGAGCGGATCGGACAAAGCCATTTCAAACCCTCCTTACCAGCTCGACTTCACGACGCCGGGAATCTGGCCATTGTTGCCGAGGTCCCGGAGCGCGATACGGCTCATCTTGAGCTTGCGGTAATAGGCGCGCGGGCGGCCCGTCACTTCGCAGCGGTTGCGCACGCGCACCTTCGAGGAGTTGCGCGGCAGTTCGGCGAGCTGGAGCTGCGCACGGAAACGGTCTTCCATGCTCGCGCTCTGGTCGGTCGTGATCTTCTTCAGCGCCTCGCGCTTCGCAGCGTACTTCGCCACCAGCTTCTCGCGACGCTTGTTCTTCTCGACAGCGCTCTTCTTGGCCATGTCTAAGGTTCCTTTTCGCCTGCCGTTACTGGCGGAAGGGGAAGTTGAGCGCCTTCAGAAGGGCCCGTGCTTCCTCGTCGGTCTTCGCCGTCGTACACACGATGATGTCCATGCCCCACATCTGATCAACCTTGTCGTAGTTGATCTCGGGGAACACGATGTGTTCCTTGATGCCCATGGCGAAATTGCCGCGGCCATCGAAGCTCTTGGGGTTCAGCCCGCGGAAGTCGCGCACGCGCGGCAGGGCGATCTGAACGAGACGATCGACGAACTCGTACATCCGGTCCTGGCGCAGCGTGACCTTCGCGCCGATCGGCATCCCCTCGCGAACCTTGAAGCCCGCGATGGAATTGCGCGCCTTGGTGATCACCGGCTTCTGGCCGGCGATCTTGGCGAGGTCTTCCGCAGCGACCGAAGGCTTCTTCGAATCACCCGTCGCCTCGCCGACGCCCATGTTGATCACGACCTTCTCGAGCCGCGGCACCTGCATCTGATTGGAGTACTTGAACTCCTCGAGCAGCGCCTTGCGGATCTCGTCGCGATAGACCGCCTTGAGGCGGGGTTCGTAAGCGGCCTCAGCCATCGATCTGATCTCCCGTGGTCTTGGCGAAGCGCACCTTCTTGGCGTTCTCGCCCTCGCCCACGATCTTGAACCCGACCCGCGTCGCCTTGCCGTTCTTGTCGGTCAGCGACAGGTTCGATAGGTGGATCGAGGCTTCCTTGTTGATGATGCCCGCTTCCTGGGAAGCGGTCTGGCGCTGGTGGCGCTTGACCATGTTGACGCCGCGCACGAGCGCGCGATCGTCCTTGGGCATCACCTGGATGACCTCACCGGTGCGGCCCTTGTCCTTGCCGGCGAGTACGACGACGGTGTCGCCTTTGCGAATCTTCTGCATCGGTCCGGTTCCTCAGAGCACTTCCGGCGCCAGCGAGATGATCTTCATGTGGTTCTTACCGCGAAGCTCGCGGGGAACCGGGCCGAAGATACGGGTGCCGACCGGCTCTTTCTTGTTGTCGATCAGGACGGCGGCGTTGCGGTCGAACCGGATCACCGAACCATCGGCGCGACGGATGTCCTTGGCGGTACGCACCACCACGGCCTTCATCACATCGCCCTTTTTCACGCGGCCGCGCGGAATGGCTTCCTTGATCGAGACGACGATGACGTCGCCGACCGAGGCGTACTTCCGCTTCGAGCCGCCCAGCACCTTGATGCACATGACACGACGGGCGCCGGAATTGTCCGCCACATCGAGGTTAGTCTGCATCTGAATCATGTCAGGCCGCCTTCACATTGCGATCCGGGCGGCGTCCATGCGGCGCCTGCCCGGCGGTGGTCTTCAGTTGGACGCCGCCTCGTTGGCGACGACGGTCCAGGTCTTGTCCTTGGAGATCGGACGGGTCTCCTCGATGGAGACGATGTCGCCGACCTTGTACTGGTTCGTCTCGTCGTGCGCCTTGTACTTCTTCGACCGGCGCACGGTCTTCTTGAACAGCGGGTGCGTGAAGCGACGCTCCACGAGCACCACGACGGTCTTGTCATTCTTGTCGGAGACGACGGTCCCCTGCAAAACGCGCTTTGGCATCGTTGTCTACCCTCAGGCCTTGTTCTCGGCCGTCTTCTGACGGGCGATGGTCTTGATCCGCGCGATGTCGCGACGGATCTCCTTCACGCGCGCCGTGTTCTCGAGCTGGCCGGTGGCCCGCTGGAAGCGCAGGTTGAACTGCTCCTTCTTCAGCGAACCGAGCTGGTCGTTCAGCTCGTCCTGGGTCTTGGTCCTGATATCGGACGGCTTCATCTTCGCTCTCCTTACTCGGCGATGCGCTGGATGAAGCGCGTACGGATCGGAAGCTTGGCAGCACCAAGACGCAGCGCCTCGCGGGCGACGTCCTCGGCAACACCGTCGATCTCGAACATGATGCGACCCGGTGCGACGCGGGCCGCCCAGTACTCGATCGCACCCTTGCCCTTACCCATGCGGACTTCGGTCGGCTTGGCCGTGACGGGCAGGTCCGGGAAAATCCGGATCCACACGCGCCCCTGGCGCTTCATCTGGCGCGTGATCGCGCGGCGAGCCGCCTCGATCTGCCGCGCGGTCACCCGCTCCGGCTCCAGCGCCTTCAGGCCGAAAGCACCGAAATTGAGCGTCGCTCCGCCCTTGGCAGAACCGTGGATCCGGCCCTTGAACGCCTTGCGGAACTTCGTGCGCTTTGGCTGCAACATCTCGTTCTACTCCGAATATGCTCAGGCGTGTTCGCGTTCGCGACGACGCTGGCCGCCACCGCCCGACGCCTCGCCCTCGACCGCACGGCGCTCGGAGGCCATGGGATCGTGCTCGAGGATCTCGCCCTTGAAGATCCAGACCTTCACGCCGCAGACGCCATAGGCGGTGTGCGCTTCGGCCGTGCCGTAATCGACGTCCGCGCGCAGCGTGTGCAGCGGCACACGACCCTCGCGGTACCACTCCATGCGCGCGATCTCCGCGCCGCCGAGACGGCCACCGCAGTTGATGCGGATGCCCTCGGCGCCGAGGCGCATTGCCGACTGAACCGCGCGCTTCATCGCGCGGCGGAAAGCCACACGACGCTCGAGCTGCTGTGCAATCGACTGCGCGACGAGCGTCGCGTCCGTCTCGGGCTTGCGCACCTCGACGATGTTGATGTGCGTCTCGGCGTTGGTCATCGCGGTCAGCTTCTTGCGAAGCTTCTCGATGTCCGCGCCCTTCTTGCCGATCACGATGCCCGGACGCGCCGAGTGGATCGAAACGCGGCACTTCTTGTGCGGGCGCTCGATGACGATCTTGGAGACCGCCGCCTGTTTCAGCTCGTTCAGGAGATAGCGACGGATCGCCAGGTCCTCGTGGAGAAGCTTGCCGTACTCGCCGGTGTTCGCGAACCAGCGCGAATCCCAGGTGCGGTTGATGCCGAGCCGCAGACCGGTCGGATTGACTTTCTGACCCATTACGCGGCCTCCTCTTCAGCCACTTCGCGCACCACGATCGTCAGGTGCGAGAAAGGCTTCTCGACCCGGCTGGCGCGGCCGCGGCCACGGGCGTGGAAACGCTTCATCGTGATCGACTTGCCGACGAACGCCTCGGCGACGACGAGGGCGTCGACATCGAGATCGTGGTTGTTCTCGGCATTCGCGATGGCGCTTTCCAGCGTCTTCTTCACCGTCTCGGCGATCCGCTTGCGCGAGAAGGTCAGGTCGGCGAGCGCCGTGTCGACCTTCTTGCCGCGGATCATCTGCGCGACGAGGTTCAGTTTCTGCGGGCTGACGCGGATCGTACGGGCGACTGCCTTCGCCTCGTTGTCCTTCAGCACGCGCTCGGCCTTGGCCTTGCCCATGATTACTTCCTCTTCGCCTTCTTGTCGGCGCCGTGGCCGTAATAGGTGCGGGTCGGGGAGAACTCGCCGAACTTGTGTCCGACCATGTCCTCGGAAACCGAGACCGGGATGTGCTTGGAGCCGTTGTAGACGCCGAAGGTGAGACCGACGAACTGCGGCAGGATCGTGGAGCGGCGGCTCCAGATCTTGATCACCTCGTTGCGGCCACCGGAGCGGACCTTCTCGGCCTTCTTCAGAAGGTAGCCATCGACGAACGGGCCCTTCCAGACGGAACGTGTCATCTCAAACTACCCTTACTTCTTACGCTGATGGCGCGAGCGCATGATGAACTTGTCGGTCGACTTGTTCGAGCGCGTGCGCTTGCCCTTGGTCGGCTTGCCCCAGGGCGAAACCGGGTGACGGCCACCCGAGGTGCGGCCCTCACCACCGCCGTGCGGGTGGTCGACCGGGTTCATCGCGACACCGCGGACATGCGGGCGGCGACCCAGCCAGACCGAGCGACCGGCCTTGCCGAGATTGATGTTGCCATGATCCGGGTTCGAGACCGCGCCGACGGTGGCGAAGCACGAGCCCGGCACAA
The DNA here is from genome assembly GCF_014058705.1 of Aureimonas mangrovi. Taxonomy (NCBI): domain Bacteria; kingdom Pseudomonadati; phylum Pseudomonadota; class Alphaproteobacteria; order Hyphomicrobiales; family Aurantimonadaceae; genus Aureimonas; species Aureimonas mangrovi. The sequence continues at coordinate 1,665,315 of NZ_CP059692.1, read as the reverse complement.
GACGCTGCTCGCCCGAGTTCAGGCGCAGGATCGCCATGCCGGCATCGCGGCCGACGAGCTGGGCGTAGGCACCGGCGGAGCGGGCGATCTGACCGCCCTTCTCCGGCTTCATCTCCACATTGTGGATGATGGTGCCGACCGGCATCGCCGAAAGCGGCATCGCGTTGCCCGGCTTCACGTCGACGCCGGACAGGCCCGACACGATCTTGTCGCCTGCGGCCAGACGCTGCGGCGCCAGGATGTAGGCCATCTCGCCATCCTCGTAGCGGATGAGCGCGATAAAGGCCGTGCGGTTCGGGTCGTACTCAAGACGCTCGACCGTCCCGACAACATCGAGCTTGCGACGCTTGAAGTCGATGACGCGGTAGGTGCGCTTGTGACCGCCACCCTGGTAGCGAGCCGTGATGCGACCGGTGTTGTTGCGGCCGCCCTTCTGGGTCAGGCCTTCGGTCAACTGCTTGACCGGCTTGCCCTTCCACAGACCCGAGCGGTCGACGATGACGAGCTGGCGAAGGCTCGGCGTGACCGGTTTGAAGTTCTTCAATGCCATGATCTTATCCTCGCCCTGCCCTTAGAGCCCGGTCGAGACGTCGATGCTCTGGCCCTCGGCCAGCGTCACGATCGCCTTCTTCTGGTCGCTCTGGCGGCCCGGACGGCCCCGGAAACGCTTCGTCTTGCCCTTGCGGACCAGCGTGTTGACCGCCTTGACCTTCACGCCGAACAGCGCTTCGACGGCCGCCTTGATGGCGGGCTTCGTCGCGGTGCCGGGCACGTTGAAGACGACCTGGTTGTTGTCGGAAGCCATGGTCGACTTTTCGGTGACGACCGGGCTCGTGATGACGTCGTAGTGGCGAAGATCGGTCACTTGAAGCGCTCCTCGAGAGCCTCGACCGCGGCCTTCGACAGGACCAGCGTCTGGCGGCGGAGAATGTCGTAGACGTTGATGCCCTGCACGGGCAGCACGTCGACGTGCGGGATGTTGCGCGCCGAGCGGGCGAAGTTCGCCTCGACCTCGGCACCACCGATGACCAGGGCGTTCGTCAGGCCAAGGCCGGCGAACTGCTGGATCATCGCCTTGGTCTTGCCGTCCGCCGAGGTCAGTTCGTCGACGACGATGAGGCCACCCGACTGAGCCTTGGCCGAGAGCGCATGGCGCAGGGCCAGCGCACGGACCTTCTTCGGCAGATCATGCGCATGAGAGCGCGAGACCGGGCCGTGGGCCTTGCCGCCGCCGCGAAACTGCGGCGCACGGGCCGAGCCGTGACGGGCGCGACCGGTGCCCTTCTGCTTGTAGAGCTTGGCGCCGGTGCGCGCGATCTCGGCGCGGCCGAGCGTCTGGTGCGAGCCCTGCTGACGCTTGGCCAGCTGGTATCGGACCATGCGCTGCAGGATGTCCTCGCGCGGCTCGAGACCGAAGATCTCGTCGGCGAGCGTCACCTTGCCGGCATCATCGCCGTTCAGGGATTTGATCGTGATGTCCATTACTCGGCTCCCTCGGAAGCGTTCGCCTCTTCGGCAGTCGTAGCCGCTGCGGCCTGTCGCAGCGCGGCGGGCTTGGGCGCATTATCCGGCAGCGTCGCCTTGACGGCATCGCGAACGTAGATCCAGCCGCCCTTCGAACCCGGCACCGCGCCGCGGATGAGGATCAGGCCCTTGTCGGCGTCCGTGCGAACGACCTCAAGGTTCTGCGTCGTCACGCGGGTCTGCCCCATGTGACCGGCCATCTTCTTGTTCTTGAAGACCTTGCCCGGATCCTGGCGCTGACCGGTCGAACCGTGCGAGCGGTGCGAGACCGACACGCCGTGCGTGGCACGAAGGCCGCCGAAGTTATGGCGCTTCATGGCGCCTGCGAAGCCTTTACCGATCGAGGTGCCGGTGACGTCCACCAGTTGGCCCGCGACGAAATGGTCGGCCGTGATCTCGGCGCCCACATCGACGAGGTTGTCCTGAGAGACGCGGAACTCGGCGAGCTTCTTCTTCGGCTCGATCGACGCCTGCGCGAACACGCCGCGCATCGCCTTCGAGACGTTCTTGACCTTCGCAAGTCCGACGCCGAGCTGAACGGCGGTGTAGCCGTTCTTCTCCTGGGTCCGCTGACCGACAACCTGCAGGTTCTCGACCTTGAGGACAGTGACCGGCACATGCTCTCCTGCGTCGTTGTAGACGCGGGTCATGCCGACCTTCTGTGCAATTACACCTGAACGCATTTTCTCGTTCTCTCTCCAGAGGAACCTTAGGGGCCGTAACCCGGTCGGTTCATGTCGCTCCTTAGAGCTTGATCTCGACGTCGACGCCTGCGGCGAGGTCGAGTTTCATCAGTGCGTCGACCGTCTGCGGGGTCGGGTCGACGATGTCGAGAAGACGCTTGTGCGTGCGCATCTCGAACTGCTCCCGCGACTTCTTGTCGACGTGCGGCGAGCGGTTCACCGTGAACTTCTCGATACGGGTCGGCAGCGGGATCGGCCCGCGCACGTTGGCACCCGTCCGCTTCGCCGTCGAAACGATCTCGCGCGTGGAAGCGTCGAGGACCCGATGATCGAACGCCTTCAGGCGGATACGGATATTCTGGCCGTTCATTGCATTCGTCCTCTCGTCGGAGCTGCCGTCGGGCGGCACTGTCCGAGCGCTTGAAACTTCTTCAGCCGTTCGAAACGAGCCGCCTACAGGCGACCCAACCGCCCTTTCGGGCATCATCCGGCAGGGCGGCTGCCGCCCCGCCGGATGCTTCTTTCACGCGCAGCTTACTCGACGATGGTTGCGACGATGCCGGCGCCGACGGTACGGCCGCCCTCGCGGATGGCGAAGCGCAGCTTCTCTTCCATCGCGATCGGGACGATCAGAACCACGTCCATCGTCACGTTGTCCCCCGGCATCACCATCTCGGTGCCCTCCGGAAGCGTCACCACGCCCGTCACGTCCGTTGTGCGGAAGTAGAACTGCGGACGGTAGTTCGTGAAGAACGGCGTGTGGCGACCGCCCTCCTCCTTCGTCAGGATGTACGCCTCGGCCTTGAACTTCGTGTGCGGCTTCACCGAACCCGGCTTGCACAGCACCTGGCCGCGCTCCACGCCCTCGCGGTCGACGCCGCGAACCAGCGCGCCGATGTTGTCGCCCGCCTGGCCCTGGTCCAGAAGCTTGCGGAACATCTCGACGCCCGTCACCGTCGTCTTCTTGGAGTCGCGGATGCCGACGATCTCGACTTCCTCGCCAACCTTCACGATGCCGCGCTCGACACGACCCGTCACAACCGTGCCGCGGCCCGAGATCGAGAACACGTCCTCGATCGGCATCAGGAACGGCTGGTCGACCGGACGCTCCGGCGTCGGGATGTAGGCGTCGACTTCCTTCATCAGCGCGCGCACCGCGTCCTCGCCGATCTCCTTGTTGGAGTCCTCGAGCGCGGCCAGCGCCGAACCCTTGACGATCGGAATGTCGTCGCCCGGGAAGTCGTAGGACGACAGAAGCTCGCGAACCTCGAGCTCGACCAGCTCCAGAAGCTCAGGATCGTCGACCTGGTCGACCTTGTTCAGGAACACGACGATCGCCGGGACGCCGACCTGGCGGGCCAGCAGGATGTGCTCGCGCGTCTGCGGCATCGGGCCGTCCGCGGCCGAGCACACCAGGATCGCGCCGTCCATCTGCGCAGCACCCGTGATCATGTTCTTCACGTAGTCCGCATGGCCCGGGCAGTCGACGTGAGCGTAGTGGCGCGCTTCCGTCTCGTACTCAACATGCGCCGTCGAGATCGTGATGCCGCGCGCCTTCTCCTCAGGCGCCGCGTCGATCTGGTCGTACGCCCGGAACTCACCGAAGAACTTCGTGATCGCCGCCGTCAGAGACGTCTTGCCATGATCGACGTGACCGATCGTCCCGATGTTCACATGCGGCTTGTTACGCTCGAATTTGCTCTTGGCCATCGTGGCTCTCCAATTTCACTCGGCCGCTTGCGGCCTTCAGAGGGTTATGCCGTCGCGGAGCCCGCGTCAGGCGTACTTCTTCTGGATTTCTTCGGCGACCTGGTTCGGCACCTGCTCGTAGTGGTCGAACTGCATCGTGTACTGCGCGCGGCCCTGAGACATCGAACGCAGCGTGTTGACGTAGCCGAACATGTTCGCCAGCGGCACCATCGCGTTCACCACGGTCGCGATGCCGCGAGCCTCGGTGCCCTGAATCTGGCCACGGCGGGAGTTGAGGTCGCCGATGACGTCGCCGACATAATCTTCCGGCGTGACAACCTCGACCTTCATGATCGGCTCGAGCAGCTTCGGGCCGGCCTTCTGGATCGCCTCGCGGAAGCCCGCGCGGGCGGCGATCTCGAACGCTAGGACCGATGAGTCAACGTCGTGGAACGCGCCGTCGATCAGTTCCGCCTTGATGTCGACCATCGGGAAGCCCGCGAGCGGGCCGGAGGTCATCACGGATGCGATGCCCTTCTGGACGCCGGGGATGTATTCCTTCGGCACCGCGCCGCCGATGATCTTCGACTCGAACTGGAAGCCCTCGCCGATCTCCGCCGGAGCGAAGACCATCTTGACGCGGGCGAACTGACCCGTGCCACCGGTCTGCTTCTTGTGCGTGTAGTCGACTTCCGCCTGACGGGTGATCGTCTCGCGGTACGCGACCTGCGGGGCGCCGATATTCGCCTCGACCTTGAACTCGCGCTTCATGCGATCGACGAGGATGTCGAGGTGAAGCTCGCCCATGCCGGCGATGATCGTCTGGCCGCTCTCCTCGTCCGTCTTGACGCGGAAGGACGGATCCTCCGCCGCGAGCCGGTTGAGCGCGAGGCCCATCTTCTCCTGGTCGCCCTTGGTCTTCGGCTCGATCGCGATCTCGATGACCGGATCGGGGAATTCCATGCGCTCCAGGATGACCGGCTTCAGCGGATCGCAGAGCGTGTCGCCCGTGGTGACTTCCTTGAGGCCGGCGAGAGCGACGATGTCGCCCGCATAAGCCTCTTCGATGTCCTCGCGCGAGTTGGAGTGCATCTGGAGCATGCGGCCCAGACGCTCCTTCTTGTCCTTCACCGTGTTCTGCAGCGATGTGCCCTTCGACACCTTGCCCGAATAGATGCGGCAGAAGGTGAGCGAACCGACAAACGGGTCGTTCATGATCTTGAAGGCCAGCATCGACAGCGGCTCGTCGTCGGACGACTTGCGCGTGGTCTCACCCTCGGTCTTCGGGTCGATGCCCTTGATCGCCGGCACATCGACAGGCGAAGGCAGGAAGTCGACCACCGCGTCGAGCAGCGGCTGGACGCCCTTGTTCTTGAACGCCGAGCCACACAGGACGGGCGTGAACCAGACATCGCAGGTGCCCTTGCGGATCAGCGCGCGCAGCTCGTCGTTCGACGGCATCGTGCCTTCGAGGTAACGCTCCATCGCGCCCTCGTCGATCTCGACGGCGGCCTCGATCATCGCCTCGCGATACTCCTCGGCCTTCGCCTGGAGATCGGCCGGGATCTCGACGACATCCCACTTCGCGCCGAGCGTCTCGTCGCGCCAGATGAGAGCCTTCATCTCGATCAGGTCGACGAGGCCCTTGAACTCGTTCTCGGCACCGACCGGCAGCTGGACGACGATCGGACGCGCACCGAGGCGCGACTTGATCATCTCAACGCAGCGGAAGAAATCCGCACCCGTCTTGTCCATCTTGTTGACAAAGATCATGCGCGGGACATGATACTTGTCGGCTTGGCGCCAGACCGTCTCGGTCTGCGGCTCGACACCGGCATTGGCGTCGAGAAGAGCGATCGCACCATCGAGAACGCGCAGCGAACGCTCGACCTCGATCGTGAAGTCGACGTGGCCCGGCGTGTCGATGATGTTGAAGCGACGCTTCTTGCCGTCGCGACCTTCCCAGAAGGTCGTCGTCGCGGCGGACGTGATCGTGATGCCGCGCTCCTGCTCCTGCTCCATCCAGTCCATGGTCGCGGCGCCGTCATGGACTTCGCCGATCTTGTGGGACTTGCCGGTGTAGAAGAGAATCCGCTCGGTCGTCGTCGTCTTACCGGCATCAATGTGGGCCATGATGCCGAAATTGCGGTAGTCTTCGATCTTGTATTCGCGGGCCATAGGGCGTCGCCTTTCGGATCTGGAGAGCGGTTACCAGCGATAGTGAGAGAAGGCGCGGTTCGCTTCCGCCATGCGGTGCGTGTCTTCGCGCTTCTTCACCGCGGAACCGCGGTTGTTCGCGGCATCCATGAGCTCGCCGGAAAGGCGATCGACCATGGTCGTCTCGTTGCGGTTGCGGGCCGCCGTGATGAGCCAACGGATAGCCAGCGCCTGACGGCGCTCGGGACGGACATCGACCGGCACCTGGTAGGTAGCACCACCGACGCGACGCGAACGGACTTCCACGTGAGGCGCGACATTGTCGAGCGCCTGATGGAAGATCGCCACAGCGTCCTGGCGAGCCTTGTCCTGAACAGCGTCGAACGCACCGTAGACGATACGCTCGGCGGTCGACTTCTTGCCGTCGTACATGATGGCGTTCATGAACTTGGTAACGACAAGATCGCCGAACTTCGGGTCCGGATTGATCTCACGCTTCTCGGCGGAATGGCGACGGGACATCTATATCGTCTCTTTTCGTCTCGGGCGGTCTACGGTGGCGCTTACTTCGGACGCTTCGCGCCGTACTTCGAACGGCGCTGCTTGCGGTCCTTGACGCCCTGCGTATCGAGCACGCCGCGGATGATGTGGTAACGCACGCCCGGCAAGTCCTTCACGCGGCCGCCGCGGATCATGACCACGGAGTGCTCCTGAAGGTTATGGCCTTCGCCGGGAATGTAGCCGATGACCTCGAAACCGTTCACGAGGCGCACCTTGGCGACCTTACGAAGAGCCGAGTTCGGCTTCTTCGGCGTCGTCGTGTAGACGCGCGTGCAAACGCCGCGCTTCTGCGGATTGGCCTGCAGAGCCGGAACCGTATTGCGCTCCGTCGGACGGACGCGAGGCTTGCGGATCAACTGGTTGATGGTCGGCATCTGGGCCTTCCCTTTTCCTTCAAGAACGTTTCGACACGATCGGCACAACGCATCGCGCAGGGACGTTGCCGTCATACGCGAAACCGGGCATTTAATCCGCCTTGCGGTGGATTGCCCGGACGAAAGCAGAGGACCTTGCGGTCATGCAGCCAGCGATGGTGCGTCTCGTAGAACGAAACCTTGTTTGAGATCGCTGCATCCCGAGCTTGGCGCCCCAGGGAAGATTCGGTCTCACATCGGCTCTGTTGCGGCGTCTTTAACGATTCCATCCGGTCTCGTCAACCCCGGCCGTGCGGGGAGGAACCGGCTGAACCGCCTATAAGAAAGGGGCCGCATGGCAGCGGCCCTTCCCGATCTCGTGTCGTGGAACGGCGCTTACTCGGCGGCGTCGTTCAGCGAGGTCAGCATGCGGTCCGCCTCGGCGGCGTTGGACGCCTTGCGGCGATCCTCGATGATGAGGTCGTCGCGCGAGGTCGCGATGCGGCGGACCTGCGTCATCATTCCGCCCGTACCGGCCGGGATCAGGCGGCCGACAATGACGTTCTCCTTCAAGCCCTGCAATGTGTCCATCTTGCCGGCGACGGCCGCCTCGGTGAGGACGCGGGTCGTCTCCTGGAAGGACGCAGCCGAGATGAAGGACGGCGTCTGCAGCGAGGCCTTGGTGATGCCGAGGAGGACCGGCTGGCCGGACGCGGGCTTCTTGCCCTCCTCCACCAGCTTCTCGTTCAGCTCCGCAAGCTCGATCCGGTCGACATGGTCGCCTGGAATGTAGCCCGAGTCACCCGACTCCTCGATTTCGATCTTCTGCAGCATCTGCCGCACGATGACCTCGATGTGCTTGTCGTTGATGAGCACGCCCTGCAGGCGGTAGACCTCCTGGATCTCGTTGACGAGATAGGAAGCCAGCGCCTCGACGCCCCGGATCGCCAGGATGTCGTGCGGGGCCGGATTGCCGTCGAGGATGTAGTCGCCCTTCTCGATGACGTCGCCTTCCTGGAGGTGGAACGGCTTGCCCTTCGGGATCAGGTACTCCACCGGCTCGACGCCGTCCTCGTGCGGCTCGATGACGATGCGGCGCTTGTTCTTGTAGTCGCGCCCGAACTTCACCGTCCCGTCGATCTCCGCGATCACCGCGTTGTCCTTCGGACGACGCGCCTCAAAGAGCTCCGCCACGCGCGGCAGACCGCCCGTGATGTCCTTCGTCTTGGCGCTCTCCATCGGGATACGCGAGAGCACGTCACCGGCCTTCACCTTCGAGCCTGGCTCGACGGACAGGATCGCGTCAACCGAGAGGAAGTAGCGAGCGTCCGAGCCGCGCGCGAGCTTCAGGATCTCGCCGTCGGAGCCGCGGATAACCATCGCGGGCTTCAGGTCAGCGCCGCGCGGGTTGGCCCGCCAGTCGATGACCTGCCGCTTGGTGATGCCGGTCGACTCGTCCGCCTGCTCGAGCACCGAGAGGCCCTCGACAAGATCCTCGAACTCCACCGTGCCCTCAAGCTCGGTGAGAACCGGACGGGTGTACGGATCCCACTCCGCGATGCGCTGGCCACGGCGGACCTGATCCCCGTCGTCGACGAAGATGCGGCTGCCGTAGGTGACGCGGTGCGAAGCGCGCTCCTTGCCCGACGGGTCGAGGATGAGGATGGCCATGTTGCGGCCCATCGCCACCAGACGACCCTCGGAGTCGCGAACGACGTTCCGGTTGCGGATCTGGACCGTGCCCTCGTAGGAAGCCTCGAGGAACGACGAGTCCACCACCTGAGCTGTGCCACCCATGTGGAACGTGCGCATGGTGAGCTGCGTGCCCGGCTCGCCGATCGACTGCGCCGCGATGACGCCAACGGCCTCGCCCATGTTGACGGGCGTGCCGCGAGCGAGATCCCGGCCGTAGCAGACGGCGCAGATACCGGTGCGCACCTCGCAGGTCAGCGCCGAGCGGATCTTGACCGACTGGACGCCGGCCTTCTCGATCACCTCGACGTCCTTCTCCTCGACCGTGCGGCCACCCTCGACGAGAACGTCGCCCGTCGTCGGATGGACAATGTCCTCCAGTGCGGTACGGCCCAGGATGCGCTGGCCGAGCGTCGCCACCACCTGACCGGCGTCGACGATGGGCTGCATCGTCAGGCCGTTCGGCGTGCCGCAATCGGTCTGCGTGATGATGCAGTCCTGCGCGACGTCGACGAGACGGCGGGTCAGGTAGCCCGAGTTCGCGGTCTTCAGGGCGGTGTCGGCCAGGCCCTTGCGGGCGCCGTGGGTCGAGTTGAAGTACTCGAGCACCGTCAGGCCTTCCTTGAAGTTCGAGATGATCGGCGTCTCGATGATCTCGCCCGAAGGCTTGGTCATCAGGCCGCGCATCGCCGCAAGCTGGCGCATCTGGGTCGGCGAGCCGCGCGCACCGGAGTGCGACATCATGTAGATCGAGTTCATCGGCTTCTGACGGCCGTTGTCGTCGAACTCGACAGCCTTGATGCGGCTCATCATCTCGTCGGCGATCTTGTCCGTGCACTTGGCCCAGGCGTCGACCACCTTGTTGTACTTCTCGCCCTGGGTGATCAGGCCGTCATTGTACTGCTGCTCGTATTCCTTCGCGAGCGCCTGCGTCTCCCCGATCATCTTTTCCTTGGTGTCGGGGATCAGCATATCGTCCTTGCCGAACGAGATGCCGGCGGTGCAGGCATGCTTGAAGCCGAGCTGCATGATCCGGTCGCAGAAGATCACCGTGTCCTTCTGCCCGCAGTGGCGGTAGACCGTGTCGATCAGGCGCGAGATGTTCTTCTTCGTCATCAGGTCGTTGGCGATGTCGAAGGAAATCTTGTGCGTCTTCGGCAGAAGCTGCGCGATCAGCATGCGGCCCGGCGTCGTCTCGTAGATCTTCGAAACGGGGTTGCCCGCCTCGTCCACCGACTTGAAACGCCCCTTGATCTTGGTGTGCAGCGTGATGGCCTTGGAAGCCAGCGCGTGCTCCATCTCGCCGATGTCGGAGAAGGCCATGCCCTGCCCCGGCTCGTTCTCGTTCATGATCGAGAGGTAGTAGAGGCCGAGCACCATGTCCTGCGAGGGCACGATGATCGGTGCACCGTTCGCCGGATGCAGGATGTTGTTCGTCGACATCATCAGGACGCGCGCTTCGAGCTGCGCCTCGATGGACAGCGGCACGTGCACCGCCATCTGGTCGCCGTCGAAGTCCGCGTTGAAGGCCGTGCAGACCAGCGGGTGAAGCTGGATCGCCTTGCCCTCGATCAGTGTCGGCTCGAACGCCTGGATGCCGAGGCGGTGGAGCGTCGGCGCGCGGTTGAGCAGCACCGGATGCTCGCGGATCACCTCGTCCAGGATGTCCCAAACCTCCGGACGCTCCTTCTCGACGAGCTTCTTCGCCTGCTTGACGGTGGACGAATAGCCCTTGGCGTCGAGACGCGCGTAGATGAACGGCTTGAACAGCTCGAGCGCCATCTTCTTGGGCAGGCCGCACTGGTGCAGCTTCAGCTCGGGACCGGTCACGATCACCGAACGGCCGGAATAGTCGACGCGCTTGCCAAGAAGGTTCTGGCGGAAGCGGCCCTGCTTGCCCTTCAGCATGTCGGACAGCGACTTCAGCGGGCGCTTGTTGGCGCCCGTGATGACGCGGCCGCGACGACCGTTGTCGAACAGCGCGTCCACCGCCTCCTGAAGCATGCGCTTCTCGTTGCGGATGATGATGCCCGGCGCGCGCAGCTCGATCAGCCGCTTGAGGCGGTTGTTACGGTTGATGACGCGGCGGTAGAGGTCGTTGAGGTCGGACGTGGCGAAACGGCCGCCGTCCAGCGGAACGAGCGGACGCAGGTCCGGCGGAATCACCGGAACGACGCGCATGATCATCCACTCGGGCTTGTTGCCCGACTCCAGGAAGTTCTCCACGATCTTCAGCCGCTTCATGAACTTCTTGGTCTTGAGCTCGGACGTCGTCGTCGCAAGCTCCGAGCGCAGATCGGCGGCGATCTTCTCGAGGTCCATCGAGCCGAGAAGCTCCTGGATCGCCTCCGCGCCGATGAGCGCGGTGAACGAGTCCTCGCCATACTCCTCGGTCGCGATGATGTACTCCTCCTCCGTCAGGAGCTGATGCTCCTTGAGGGCGGTGAGGCCGGGCTCGGTCACGATGTAGTTCTCGAAGTAGAGGACGCGCTCGATGTCCTTCAGGGTCATGTCGAGCAGCGTGCCGATGCGGCTCGGAAGCGACTTCAGGAACCAGATATGTGCGACGGGCGCGGCGAGTTCGATGTGGCCCATGCGCTCGCGACGCACGCGCGACAGCGTGACCTCGACGCCGCATTTCTCGCAGATGATGCCCTTGTACTTCATCCGCTTGTACTTGCCGCACAGGCACTCGTAGTCCTTGATCGGACCGAAGATGCGCGCGCAGAAAAGGCCGTCACGCTCGGGCTTGAACGTGCGGTAGTTGATCGTCTCCGGCTTCTTGATCTCGCCGAACGACCAAGAAAGGATCTTCTCGGGGCTCGCGAGCGAAATCCGGATGGAATCGAACGTCTGAGCCTGCACCTGAGGATTGAAGAGATTCATGACCTCTTGATTCATGGTGCTTTCTCCTTCTGGGGCGTCTCGCCCCGCAATGCGCCGGGGCCAGCCCGCAGCGCAAAATCATCCAAAACCGCCATCGTCTCGCCGGCGCCCTCCCGAAAGGGCGGCGCCGGCAATGTCGCCTCCAAGGGCGACCGCAGTATGTCCGACTACTCGGCCGCGTCCGGCAGGCCCTCGAGCGAGGCGTTGAGGTCCGGCGTGGAGTTCGACAGGTCGACGTCGAGGCCGAGCGAGCGCATCTCCTTGACGAGAACGTTGAAGCTCTCGGGAATACCGGACTCGAAGGCGTCGTCGCCGCGCACGATCGACTCGTAGACCTTGGTACGGCCCGCCACGTCGTCCGACTTCACGGTCAGCATTTCCTGCAGCGTGTAGGCGGCGCCGTAGGCTTCGAGGGCCCACACCTCCATCTCACCGAAGCGCTGACCACCGAACTGCGCCTTGCCGCCCAGCGGCTGCTGGGTGACGAGCGAGTACGGGCCGATCGAACGCGCGTGGATCTTGTCGTCCACCAGGTGGTGCAGCTTCAGCATGTAGATGTAGCCCACCGTCACCTGACGATCGAAGGCCTCGCCGGTGCGCCCGTCATAGAGCGTCACCTGGCCCGAGCCGTTCAGCCCGGCCTTCTCAAGCATCTCCACGATGTCGTGCTCCACCGCGCCGTCGAAGACGGGCGTGGCGATTGAGACGCCGCGCTTCATCTGCTTGGCGAGGGTGATGACCGAATCGTCGTCGTAGGTCTTCACCTTCTCGTTGCGGTCCGAGTCGCCCAGAAGCCCGGCGATCTCCTGACGCAGCGGTCCCGCGTCGTGAGACTGCTGGTAAGCCTCCAGCATGTCGCCGATCTTGCGGCCCATGCCGGCGCACGCCCAGCCCAGATGCGTCTCCAGGATCTGACCGACGTTCATGCGCGAAGGCACGCCCAGCGGGTTCAGAACGATGTCGACATGCGTGCCGTCCTCGTTGAACGGCATGTCCTCGACCGGAACGATGCGCGAGACGACGCCCTTGTTGCCGTGACGGCCGGCCATCTTGTCGCCCGGCTGGATCTTGCGCTTGACCGCGACGAAGACCTTCACCTGCTTCATGACGCCGGGGGGCAGCTCGTCACCGCGCTGCACCTTCTCGACCTTGTCCATGAAGCGCGCCTCGAGCGTCTTCTTGGCATCGTCGTAGACGCCCCGAAGAGCCTCGATCTCGCCCTGCAGACGCTCGTCCTCGACAGCGAACATCCACCACTGCGAGCGCGGGTACTCGCTCATGACCTCGGCCGAGAGCTTGCCGCCCTTCTTGAAGTTCTTCGGCCCCGAAATCGCCGACTTGCCGTCGAGCATCTCGACCAGACGCCCGTAGACGTTGCGATCGAGGATCGCCTGCTCGTCGTCGCGGTCCTTGGCGAGGCGCTCGATCTCCTCGCGCTCGATCGCCATCGCGCGCTCGTCCTTCTCCACGCCGTGGCGGTTGAAGACGCGCACTTCGACGACCGTGCCGTAGGTGCCGGGAGGCATGCGGTTCGAGGTGTCGCGGACGTCGGACGCCTTCTCGCCGAAGATCGCGCGCAGGAGCTTCTCCTCCGGCGTCATCGGGCTTTCGCCCTTCGGCGTGATCTTGCCGACCAGGATGTCGCCCGGCTGAACCTCGGCACCGATATAGACGATGCCGGCTTCGTCGAGGTTCTTCAGCGCTTCTTCCGAAACGTTCGGAATGTCGCGCGTGATCTCCTCGGGCCCGAGCTTGGTGTCACGCGCCATGACCTCGAACTCCTCGATGTGGATCGAGGTGAAGACGTCGTCGGCAACGATGCGCTCGGACAGGAGGATGGAGTCCTCGTAGTTGTAGCCGTTCCACGGCATGAACGCGACGAGCACGTTCCGGCCGAGGGCGAGATCGCCGAGATCCGTCGACGGGCCGTCCGCGATGATGTCGCCCTTCTGCACCCGATCACCCACCGCGACCAGCGGACGCTGGTTGATGCAGGTGTTCTGGTTCGAGCGCTGGAACTTCATCAGACGATAGATGTCGACACCGGACTTACCGGATTCGAGATCCTCCGTCGCACGAATGACGATACGCGTCGCGTCGACCTGGTCGACGACGCCGGTACGACGCGCGCCGATGGCCGCGCCCGAGTCACGGGCGACGATCGGCTCCATGCCGGTGCCGACGAACGGCGCCTCAGCGCGAACCAGCGGCACCGCCTGGCGCTGCATGTTCGAGCCCATGAGAGCGCGGTTGGCGTCGTCGTTCTCGAGGAACGGGATCAGCGCCGCGGCGACCGAGACGAGCTGCTTGGGCGAGACGTCCATCAGGTCGACGTTCTCGCGCGGCGTCATGAAGACGTCGCCTGCATGGCGGCAGATGACCAGCTCTTCCTCGAACCGCATGTCGTCGGTCAGAACCGCGTTCGCCTGCGCGACGTGGTGCTTGGATTCCTCCATCGCCGACAGGTAGACGACGTCCTGCGTCACCTTGCCGTCGATCACGCGGCGGTACGGGCTCTCGATGAAGCCGTACTTGTTGACGCGCGCAAAGGTCGCCAGCGAGTTGATCAGGCCGATGTTCGGGCCTTCCGGCGTCTCGATCGGGCAGATACGGCCGTAATGCGTCGGGTGCACGTCGCGCACCTCGAAGCCGGCGCGCTCGCGGGTCAGACCGCCGGGTCCGAGCGCCGAGAGACGACGCTTGTGCGTGATCTCGGAGAGCGGGTTGGTCTGGTCCATGAACTGCGAGAGCTGCGAGGAGCCGAAGAACTCGCGCACGGCGGCGGCCGCAGGCTTCGCGTTGATCAGGTCCTGCGGCATAACGGTGTCGATCTCGACAGACGACATGCGCTCCTTGATCGCACGCTCCATGCGGAGCAGGCCGACGCGGTACTGGTTCTCCATCAGCTCGCCGACCGAACGCACGCGGCGGTTGCCGAGATTGTCGATGTCGTCGATCTCACCCTTGCCGTCGCGAAGGTCCACCAGCGTCTTGACGACGGCGAGGATGTCCTCCTTGCGCAGCACGCGCACGGTGTCTTCCGCCGAGACGTCGAGACGCATGTTCATCTTCACGCGGCCGACGGCCGAGAGGTCGTAACGCTCGCTGTCGAAGAACAGCGACTGGAACATCGCCTCGGCGGTTTCCATCGTGGGCGGCTCGCCCGGACGCATCACGCGGTAGATGTCAAACAGCGCGTCCTGACGCGACTCGTTCTTGTCCGCCGCCAGCGTGTTGCGGATGTAGCCACCGACCGTGACGTGGTCGATGTCGAGGATCGACATTTCCTCGTAGCCCGCATCGACGAGGACCTTCAGCGTCTTCTCGTCGATCTCGTCGCCGGCCTCGAGATACACCTCGCCCGTCTGGTAGTTGACGATGTCTTCCGCCAGGTAGTTGCCGTAGAGGTCTTCCTCGGTGGCGCGCAGGGCCTTGACGCCCTTCTCCTTCATCTGACGAGCCTGACGAGCCGTGACCTTCTTGCCGGCTTCGACGAGCACTTCGCCGCTGTCGGCATCGATCAGGTCGACGACCGCGCTCTGGCCGCGCACACGCTCGACCGAGAACGGAATACGCCAGCCGTTCTTGTCCTTCTCGAACTTCACGATGTCGTAGAAGGTCGAGAGGATCTCCTCGCCGTCCATGCCGAGCGCCATCAGGAGGCTCGTCACCGGGATCTTGCGGCGGCGGTCGATGCGCGCGAACACGATGTCCTTCGCGTCAAACTCGATGTCCAGCCAAGAGCCGCGATAGGGGATCACGCGCGCGGCGAACAGAAGCTTGCCGGACGAGTGGCTCTTGCCCTTGTCATGGTCGAAGAAGACGCCCGGCGAGCGGTGCATCTGCGAGACGATGACGCGCTCGGTGCCGTTCACGATGAACGTGCCGTTCGACGTCATCAGCGGCATGTCGCCCATGTAGACGTCCTGCTCCTTGATGTCCTTGATGGACTTGGAGCCGGTGTCCTCGTCGATATCGAACACGATGAGGCGCAGTGTCACCTTCAGCGGCGCGGCAAAGGTCAGGTCGCGCTGGCGGCACTCGTCCACGTCGAACTTCGGCGCCTCGAACTCGTACTTGACGAACTCAAGCATCGACTGCCCGGAGAAGTCGGAGATCGGGAAGACCGAGCGGAAGACGGCCTGCAGGCCCTCATCGCCGCGTCCACCTTCGGGTTCCTCGACCATCAGGAATTGATCGTAGGAGGCCTTCTGGACCTCGATGAGGTTCGGCATCTCGGCGACTTCGGGGATGGACCCGAAGAACTTGCGCACCCGCCTGCGACCCGAAAACGTCGTCACTTCAGACATCGTCGCTCCTTCATCTCGACAGCGCCCTTGACCAGAGGGCCGAAAGTCTCATGTCCCGCTGGCAGCCAGGCTGCCATTGCGCTCGCCGGCGCACACGGAACGTCAGTCCGGTCTCGTATCAACCGGCCCGTGTCTCCACAAAGCCCGGGGAGGCGTTCTGGAGAAGCGGGCACTGCCGGCGTCGTACCCTGGGGATGTCTCGCCAGCACGGAAGGCGGAACGGCGTTTTGCCGTCCCGCCCGACTTGTTGTCGTCGCGTAAGCGCGAAAACGCTTACTTGACCTCGACCTTGGCGCCAGCCTTCTCAAGCTGGTCCTTGATCTTGGCGGCTTCGTCCTTGGAGACAGCCTCCTTGACCGGCTTCGGAGCACCGTCGACGAGGTCCTTGGCTTCCTTGAGGCCGAGGCCCGTGATCGCACGGACTTCTTTGATGACGTTGATCTTCTGCGAGCCGGCGTCGGCGAGGATCACGTCGAACTCGGTCTTCTCTTCCTCGGCGGCGGCAGCCGCACCGCCACCACCGGCAGCCGCGACGGCGACCGGAGCGGCAGCGGAGACGCCCCACTTCTCTTCGAGCATCTTCGAGAGCTCGGCCGCCTCGAGGACGGTCAGGCTCGACAGGTCTTCAACGATCTTGGCGAGATCAGCCATGGTTCAAATTCCCTTTGGTTCGATTGTTCTGAATGCAGCGAGGAACGACCTCACGCCGCTTCGTCCTTCTTGGCATACGCCCCAAAGACGCGTGCGAGCTGCGCCGCCGGCGCGGCCGTGACGGCCGCGATGCGGGTGGCGGGCGTCTGGATCATGCCCAGAAGCTTGCCG
Source organism: Aureimonas mangrovi (assembly GCF_014058705.1). Taxonomy (NCBI): domain Bacteria; kingdom Pseudomonadati; phylum Pseudomonadota; class Alphaproteobacteria; order Hyphomicrobiales; family Aurantimonadaceae; genus Aureimonas; species Aureimonas mangrovi. Next base: position 1,648,638 of record NZ_CP059692.1, on the reverse strand, counting down.
CGCAGTTCGTCGAGCGAAGGCAGCGAGGCGAGCGCCTTCACACCTTCCGCGTCGAGAGCGGTGGCCCCCATCGCTCCACCCAGGATCACGAGCTTGTCGTTGCCCTTGGCGAAGTCGTTGGCCACCTTCGGCGCCGCGACCGGATCGACCGAGTAGGCGATCAGGGTCTGGCCCTCGAACAGGTTCGAGATGCCTTCGGCGTCGGTGCCTTGAAGAGCGATTTTGGCGAGGCGGTTCTTCGCGACTTTGACGGTTCCACCTGAATCGCGCATCTTGACCCGAAGGTCATTCATCTGCGCGACGGTGAGACCGGCGTAGCGGGCCACCACGATCGCGCCCGAGGCCTTGAAGGTCTCGTTCAGCTCCGTGACGAACTCGCGCTTTTCCGCTCTGTCCACTGCCACTCTCCAGTTGGAGCCCTCCCCTCGCGGGAAACGCTCCGGTTGCCGTTTGCCGCCCGCCCGAAAGCGGACGACACGAGGATCCTGTCCCCTTGGCTTCACTGGGCCCACGAATGGAACCGGCAGTCGCTCAAGGCATTCAGAGGTTCGAACCAATCTGGCGGGCAAGGCCCGCAATCCCGGCTCTTCCACGTCTCATGCGGGCTTGGCGATTAAGAAGACCGGCTGACCGGCCCTCGCCCGCAATCTCGGACAGGAGACACGAGCTTCCTGAGAAGCCCGCCGCACCACGGCCGAACAGCCGTGGAACCTTTTGGGAAACGCCACATATGGGGTGGCGTCTCGAAATGTTAAGGCCTTAGGCCTCCGAGCGCACGCTTGCCGGGTCGAGCTTGATGCCCGGTCCCATGGTCGAGGAGACCGCGACGCGCTGGACGTAGTTGCCCTTTGCGCCCGTCGGCTTGGCTCGCTGGACGGCGTCCGCGAAAGCCTTGATGTTCTCGACCAGCGCATCCGTGCCGAAGCTCGCCTTGCCCACGCCGGCATGGACGATGCCGGCCTTCTCGACGCGGAACTCGACGGCCCCGCCCTTCGAAGCCTTCACGGCGGCCGTGACGTCCGGCGTCACCGTGCCGACGCGCGGGTTCGGCATCAGGCCGCGAGGGCCGAGCACCTTGCCGAGACGGCCGACCAGGCCCATCATGTCGGGCGTGGCGATGGCGCGGTCAAAGTCGATCGTGCCGCCCTGCACCTGCTCCACGAGATCCTCGGCACCGACGATGTCGGCACCGGCGGCCTTGGCCTCCTCGGCCTTGTCACCGCGCGCGAAAACCGCCACGCGGACCGTGCGGCCCGTGCCGTTCGGCAGGTTGACGACGCCGCGGACCATCTGGTCGGCGTGGCGCGGGTCGACGCCGAGATTCATCGCGACCTCGATGGTCTCGTCGAACTTGGCGCTCGCACGATCCTTCAGGATGCCGACGGCCTCCGAGAGGTCATAGAGCTTTTCGCGGTCGATACCCTCGCGGGCCTTGCCGATACGCTTGCCAATCTTTGCCATCGTCTCAGCCCACCACTTCCAGACCCATGGAGCGGGCGGAGCCCTCGACCATCGCCATCGCCGCGTCGATATCGTTCGCGTTCAGATCCTTCAGCTTCTTCTCGGCGATCTCGCGCACCTGATCGCGAGTCACCGAACCGGCCTTGACCTTGCCGGGCTCCTTGGAGCCGCTCGTCAGGTTCGCCGCCTTCTTCAGGAAGAAGCTCACCGGCGCCGTCTTCATGACGAAGGTGAAGGACTTGTCCTGATAATAGGTGATAACGACGGGGACGGGCGAACCCTTCTCCATCTCCTGGCTCTGCGCGTTGAACGCCTTGCAGAATTCCATGATGTTGATGCCGCGCTGGCCGAGGGCCGGGCCGATCGGGGGCGACGGGGTCGCCGAGCCGGCCTTCACCTGCAGCTTGAGCTGGCCTGCAATTTTCTTAGCCATATCTCTGCCTTCGTTTCGTCGCCGGATCGTCCGGCAGGGAGCGAAATCCGCCCCGTTGCAGTCGCGCGGTCCGGTTCGCCGACCCGGCTAGAAGCCGGCTCGCCTCCCGCGCAATTCCGGGGCGAAACGCCCCGCTTCACGATCAGACCTTTTCGACCTGACCGAATTCGAGATCGACGGGCGTCGCACGCCCGAAGATCGAGACCTCGACCTTGAGACGCGCACGCTCCTGATCGACTTCCTGGACGACGCCGTTGAACGAGGCGAAAGGCCCGTCCGAAACGCGCACATTCTCGCCGATATCGAACGAGATCGAGGGCTTGGGGCGCTCCACGCCGTCCTGCACCTGCGTCAGGATCTGCGTCGCCTCGGCTTCCGAGATCGGCACCGGGCGATTGTCCGGCCCGAGGAAGCCCGTCACCTTCGGCGTGTTCTTGATCATCGAAAACACGGCGTCGGTCAGCTCGGCCTTCACCAGCACGTAGCCGGGAAAGAACTTGCGCTCGGCATCGACCTTGCGGCCGCGACGCACCTCGACCACCTTCTCGGTCGGTACGAGGATCTTCTCGAACTTGTCGGAGAGCCCCTTCTGGCGAGCCTGCTCCTCGATCGATTCGGCCACCTTCTTCTCGAAGTTCGAGTAGGCGTGGACGATGTACCAGCGCGCGGTCATATGCGAATGCAAGCTCCTGCTGTCAGCCGCCGACGTTCATCGCGAGGCCGACGACGTAGCCGAGGATCTGATCGGCCACGAAAAAGAACGTCGCGGCGAAGGCCACCATCACCAGAACCATGATCGTCGAGATCATGGTTTCCTTCCGGCTCGGCCAAGTGACCTTGGAGACCTCGGTCCGGACCTGCTGGAAAAACGTGAAGGGATTCGTTCTGGAAGCCATCAACCGCCCACGGCATTAAGCGCGTGAAAAGCCTCTGCGGCCCCACGCGCCTCTTGTCTGTCGAAAAACTACATAACCGGCCCTTGACTGATTCACAAGAGGCCTAACGGGACTTTGAGAGATGGCAGGGGCAGAGGGGCTCGAACCCCCGACCTGCGGTTTTGGAGACCGCCGCTCTACCAACTGAGCTATACCCCTAGGCGACGGGCGTCCCGGCCCTTGCGGGGCAGCGCGCGTGCGGGATGAGCCAATAGTCTTTCGGCTCGTTGTTGGCAAGGGCGGTTTCGCTCGGCGCGACCTCTTCAGACCCTTTCAGCCCTGGCGCGGGGAAGACTCCGTATCATGCGCCGCTTCGCTCGCGGCCTCGTCGAGACGACGGGGCAAACGGCGGGCGACCAGCGGAACGAGAAGCGCAAGCAGGAGAAAGCGTACGACGTGGTGCGCTGCCACATAGGCCGGATCCTGATCGAACTGATAAGCCAGCACGGTGAGCGCCTCCAGCGCGCCCGGCGCGTAGGCGAGTGCCACCTTGCCGATCTCGATCTGCAGCGCGATCACTGCCAAAGCGCCGGCGATCGCCGAGCCGATCAGTCCGATCACGAAGGCTCCCAACGCCGCCGGCGCGAGCCGCGCGAGGGCGCCCCGGCTTTCCGGCTCGATCCGTCCGCCGATCAGTGCGCCGAGAACGATGAGGGAGGGGATCGCCAGCCAGCGCGGCAATGCGACGGGTGCGATCCCTGTTCCGTGCAGCGCTGCGCTCGCAAGAAGCGCACCCAGGATCAGCCCGCCCGGCATACGCGAGGCTGCGCCAGCCACCGCCGCCAGCGCGCAGACCGAGAAGAGAATGGCATACTGGAAAAGCGTGCCGCCTTCGAGCACGAAAGGGGCGGCGCCCTGCCCGCCCTCCAGCCAGGCGAGCGTCGGTGTCAGGAAACCGATGAGGAGAAGCAGGCGCACCGACTGCACGATGACGATGCGTGTCATGTCGGCCCGGGTCTCGCTCGCCGCGGCGAGCACGAAGGACAGCGCACCTGGGATCGAGGCGAATAAAGCGGTGTCGCGGTCCCAGCCGAAGCCGCGTTTCAGGAAGACATAGGTGAGCGCGACGACGAGGCCGACGCCGCCGAGCTGGATCGCGAAGGACGCGGGCCAGAGGTGGACCTGCGTCAGCACTTCCGGCGTCACGCCTGAGCCCGCCTGGATGCCGAGGAAGAAGAAGGCAGCATCGCGCAGCCGGTTCGGCACGCGGGAGCGAAGGCCGGCCAGAGCCGCTGCGACCGTCGCCACCGTTGCACCCAAAAGCCAGCCGACCGGCAAGCCGAGCGCCGTGGCGGCCGCCCCGCCCGCGCCCGCAAACGCCATCGTGCGTAGGAAGCGGCGCAGTTTCACGCCGTCTTCCCGATCCAGTCCGCGAGGCGTTCGGCCGCTTCTTCGACCTGGTCGAGGCGTCGATGGAAGCAGGCGCGCATGAAGCGTCCGGTGTTGGAGCCGAAGGCCGTTCCGGGCGCGAGCCCGACGCCCGCTTCGTCGGCGATGCGGAAGGCCGCCGCACGGCTGTCCTCCAGCCCGTCGATCGCGAAGAAGGCGTAAAAGGCACCAGCCGGCGGCATCATCTCGACGCGGTTCGTGGCGGTCAGACGCTGGGAAAAGATGTCGCGCGCCTTCTTCGCTCGTTCGATCTGCGACGTCACGAAGGGTTCGCCTTCCTCCAGCGCGGCGACGGCGCCGCGTTGCATGAAGGCCGCCACGCCGGAGGTCGAATACTGGACGAGGTTCTCGATGACGTCCCCAAGCGCGGCAGGGGCCTCGATCCAGCCGACGCGCCACCCGGTCATCGCCCAGTTCTTCGAGAACGAGTTGACGTAGATCACGGCCTCGTCCGGGTCGGCCACGTCGTGGAAGGACGGCGCCCGCACGCCTTCATAGAAGAAACGCGAATAGATTTCGTCGGCAATTATGAAAAGGTCGCGTTCACGCGCCAGCGTCAGGATAGCGCGCAGCGTCTCCTCGTCCGCCGTCCACCCTGTCGGGTTGTTCGGCGTGTTGACGAAGATCGCGCGGGTGCGCGGTATGATCGCGTCGGCAAGCTTCTGGAAGTCGAGGCGCCATCCCCCGTCGACCGCGTCCAGCAACACCTCGACGGGTCGTGCTCCCGCGAGCGCGGCTGCCGCCGGCAGGTTCGGCCAGAGGGGGCCGATGAAGACCACCTCGTCCCCGGCACCGGCCACGCAGGTCAGCGCGATCTGGATCGCATGCATTCCCGAGGCGGTGACGAAGAAGCGCTCGGGCGCTTCCGGAAGGCCATAGAGGTTCGACGCGTAGCGCGCCAGCGCAGCGCGAAGCTCCGGCAAGCCACGCTGCCAGGTGTAGAAGGTCTCGCCCGCCGCCAGGCTCGCCGCGGCGGCGTTTCCGATGAAGTCGGGCGTCGCGAGATCCCCCTCTCCTGCCCAGAGCGGCAAGAGACCCTCACGCCCCCGCGCATAATTGATGACCGCGACGATGCCACTTTCGGGCGCGCCGAGGGCGCGTTCGTGAAGACGCTCGACGAGTTGCATATCCGCCTCTCTCGAATCAGCCGGGCGGGCGCATGGACATGCGCCCGTTTCGCAGCCGCGAGAGAGGCCTTTAGGCCGCCCGCGTCAAGTCGGCGTGATGGCGATCAGAGGTCGCCGGGAACGCGCGGGGCGGCGATCGGCGCCTTGGGCGCGGACGAACGGCCGCCGGCCAGGAGGTCGCGGATCTCTTCCAGAAGCTCCTGCTCGCGCGGCACGGCGGCCACCTCGGCAGGCTTGGCTTCTTCCTTGCGCTTCATGCGGTTCATCAGTTTCACCACCATGAAGAGCACGAAGGCGACAATGATGAAGTTGATGAGAAGCGTGATGAAATTGCCGTAAGCGAGCACGGCGCCCTGCTCGCGCGCCTGCGCAAGGCCGGTCGCCGTCACATCGCCGGAGAGCGGCACGAACTGGTTGGAGAAGTCGACGCCGCCCGTCGCGAGGCCGATCACCGGCATGATGAGGTCGGCGACGATGGAGTTCACGAGCCCCGAGAACGCGGCGCCGATGATGATACCGATCGCGAGATCGACCATGTTGCCCTTCAGGGCGAATTCGCGAAATTCCTTGAGCACCGATGTCCCCTTTCTGGCAGAGCGTACACGACGGCGTGAACAATGCCCCCGAGTGCCTTCCGGCGCAATTGCCCGCTCACCGCATCGTGCCCGCGAAATGGATCGCCACCTCGCGCCGATGCGGTCTGTCGCGGTGCTCTACGAGGTAGAGCCCCTGCCAGATACCGAGCAGCATCGAGCCGCCCTCGACCGGCACCGAAACACTCGTTGCGGTGATCGCGCTCTTGATGTGGGCGGGCATGTCGTCCGGCCCCTCGACATCGTGGCGATAGGGAAAGTCGCGGGGCGCGAGCCGCTCGAAGGCATCGAGAAGATCGGCCCGGACGTCAGGGTCCGCGTTCTCCTGGATCGTGAGCGAAGCGGAGGTGTGCCGCACGAAGATCGTCGCAAGCCCCATAGCCGCACCGTGCTCCCTGAGGAGCTTGGCGACGGGCGCGGTGATGTCGCGCATTTCTCGTCCGCGCGTCTCGACGGCGAAGCGTTCGACGAACATGAGCGGCCTCAGCTGCTCGGGCTTCTGCATCCTATCGTCGCCTCCACCCGCGCTTTCGGGACAATGCGCTTTCAACATGACCGCGCGATGCTCTAGATGGGTCGCGAACATCGGACAGTCGGGGCGTCAGGATGGCAGGCCACACGATCATCATCAATCGAAAGACGTTCGACGAGGATGGCGCGGCGCCCGACCTTCTCGAGCTCAACGCTTCGATCGCCAGTTTCCAGAAGTCACGCCCCAGCCCCTGGAGCTTCCCGATCGAGACCGTGCGCGCGGCACGGCGCGAGGGTCGCGGCGTCTTCGCCGCTCCGCAACCCGATCCATCTGCGCGCGACCTGACGGTCGAAGGGCGCGGCGGCCATGCGATCCCCGTGCGGCTGATCCTGCCTGCCGATCGCGCGGCCGTCGGCACCTATCTGCACATCCACGGCGGCGGATGGGTCTTCGGCGAACCGATGGAGAACGACACGCGCCTGCGCGCCATCGCGGACGAGACCGGTCTCGCCACTCTCTCCGTCGACTACCGTCTGGCGCCCGAGCACCCCTACCCCGCCGGCCCGGAGGATTGCGAGGACGTCGCGCTGGCGTTGGCCGGCGGCAAGATCGAGAGCTGCCCCACCGACTTTCTCGCCATCGGCGGCGAATCGGCCGGCGCTCATCTTTCCGTCCTCACCCTCCTGCGGCTGCGAGACGGGCACGGCCTCACGCCGTTTGGCGCAGCCAATCTCGTCGCCGGCTGCTACGACCTCTCACTGACGCCGAGCGTTCGCAATTTCGGCGAGGAGCGCCTCGTTCTCAATACGGACGACGTGAAGGAGTTCGTGCTGCGCTTCGTGCCCAACGAGGTCGCTCTCAAGGACCCGGCCGTCTCGCCGCTTTTCGCGGACTTGAAGGGCCTGCCGCCCGCTCTCTTCTCGGTCGGCACGCGCGATCTGCTCGTCGACGACACGCTGTTCATGGCAACGCGCTGGCTGAGTTCCGGCAACGCCGCCACGCTTTCCGTCTGGACCGGCGGCTGCCACGTGTTCCAGGCGTTCGACTGCGCGGCTGCGCGCCAGTCCAATGACGAGATCGCACGATTTCTGGCAGAACGCATGAACGGAACGCGCGCATGAGCACGCAGGAAGCTGCCGTCGGCGACGTGATCTACAAGATCCTGACAGAGGAGCACTGGTTCCTGTTCCGCCAGTCCGGCCGCTTCGACGGCGCGCCGGTCGATCTTGCCGACGGATACATCCACTTCTCCACCGCCCGGCAGGTGCGCGAAACCGCCGCGCGGCATTTCGCGGGCATGACCGGTCTCGTCCTCCTGGTCATCGATACGGGGCGGCTAGGTTCGCCGCTGCGATGGGAGCCTGCGCGCGGCGGCGATCTCTTTCCGCACCTTTACGCGCCGCTGGCGATGGACGCCGTTCTCGATGCCCATCCTCTGCCGCTCGGCCCCGACGGAGCGCATGCCTTCCCGGACGATCTTCGATGAGCCGAAGCTATAGCCTTGCGCGCCCGGCGCTCTTCGCGCTCGATCCCGAGCGCGCCCACACGCTTTCGTTGCTGGCTCTCAAGAGCCGGGCCTTCGCGCCTCGCAATCTCAACGTCGATCCCCGCCTGCGCGTATCGGTCGCCGGCATCTCCTTTCCGAATCCGCTGGGGCTCGCCGCCGGCTACGACAAGAACGCCGAGGTTCCCGATGCCGCCCTGCGGCTCGGCTTCGGCTTTGTGGAGGTTGGCACGGTCACGCCGCTGCCGCAGGCAGGCAACGACAGGCCACGCGTCTTCCGCCTGCCGGAGGCGCGAGCTGTCATCAACCGGCTCGGCTTCAACAACGAGGGCCATGCGGAAGCAGCAGCCCGGCTGGAGAAGCGCAAGCGCAAGGCCGGTCTCGTCGGCGTCAACATCGGCGCGAACAAGGACTCGACCGACCGGATCGACGACTACGTGACCGGCATCCATCGCTTCGAGAGCATGGCCTCCTATCTCACGGTCAACATCTCTTCGCCGAACACGCCGGGGCTTCGAAAGCTCCAGGGCGCCGAGGACCTCGATCGACTGCTCGCAGCCGTCATGGCTGCGCGTTCGGGCGCCGCCGCCATCGCCGCCTCCCGTCCCTGCCCGATCTTCCTAAAGGTCGCGCCCGACCTTTCCTTCGCCGAGATCGGCGGCATCGCTGACGCCGCCAAGAGGCACAAGATCGACGGGCTGATCGTTTCCAACACCACGCTCTCGCGGGAGGGCGTCGAAGGCAGACGCGCGGCGAACGAGACTGGCGGCCTGTCAGGGCGGCCGCTCATGGCGCGCTCGACCTATGTTCTCGCAGCCTTCCGCCGCGCGCTCGGCGCGAACATGCCTCTCATCGGCGTCGGCGGCGTGGAGAGCGCTCGCACCGCGCTCGCCAAGATCGAGGCTGGGGCCGACCTCGTGCAGCTCTACACAGCATTGGTCTACGAAGGCCCGTCGCTGCCCAAGCGCATTCTCGACGGCATGAGCCGCTACCTCGACAAGAGCGGGCTGAAGTCGATCGGCGAGCTTCGCGGCGTCAAGGTCGACGAAATCCTGAACCGTCCGCCGCCCGCGGGGTGGGAGACCCCTTAGCGCTCCGTTGATGGACCTGCCGATCGTCCACCACCCGGCCTTCGACGCGCGGTTCGACGAAGCGCATCGTTTTCCGATGTCGAAGTTCACGCGCCTCGCCCAGATTCTCGTGGAGGACGGGCTTGTCGCGCCCGGCGGCTTCGAGGAGCCGATCCCGGCGCCTCAGGCGTGGCTCGAACTCGCCCACGCGCCCGCTTATGTCGAAGGGGTGCTTCGGCGGGCGCTGCCGCTGGAAATGGAGAAGGCGATCGGTTTTCCTGTGGACGAACGCGTGGCGATGCGTTCGCGCTGCGCCTGCGGCGGCACCGTCCTGACGGCACGCCTCGCGCTGGAGAAGGGCCTTGCCTGCAACACGGCGGGCGGCAGCCACCACGCTCATCGCGATGGCGGAGCGGGCTTCTCCGTCTTCAACGACGTCGCCGTAGCCGCGAGCGTCCTGTTGGCGGCCGGCGAAATCGGGCGCGCGATCGTGTTCGACTGCGACGTTCATCAGGGCGATGGTACGGCCCGCATCTTCCAAGACGATCCGCGTGTCGCGACCGTCTCGATCCACGGCGAGAAGAACTACCCGCACCCCAAGGCACGCTCCGACCTCGACGTGCCGCTACGCGACGGAACGGACGACGAAAGCTATCTGCGCGTTCTCGATTCTATTCTTGAGGAATCCGCCGCAAGATTCCGTGCTGACTTGGTTTTCTACAATGCAGGGGTCGATCCGCATCGAGACGACCGGCTGGGGCGCCTCGCGCTCACCGACGATGGCCTGACGGAGCGCGATCGCCGCGTCATCGGCTTCTTCCGACAGCGCGGCCTGCCGGTCGCCTGCGTCATCGGAGGCGGCTACTCGCGTGACATCGAAGCCTTGTCGCGCCGCCACACCATCATTCACAGAGCGGCCTTCGAATTCGCCTGACGCCGGAAGATCAGCCCCGGCCGCTCTTCATCAGCCGCGAGATCAGGAAGATCGGCACGACGATCACCGCGCCGAGCACGAAATACTCCGCAGCCCGGCCGAGAGAGCCGAAGACCATGCTCCAGGCGTCTCGCACGAGGTCGACGATCCACTCGACGAGGTCGAGCGGCTGGAGATTCAGCCACGACAGGAGGATGCCGACGGCGAGCGATAGCAACGCCAGCTTCAGGAGAACCGAAAGCGGAGATCCGCCGAGAAAGCGGGTCACGGGTCCGGACATCGACGACAATCCTCTATCCAATTCGGACCATGAGGTAGGCGGTGAGCGCCGTGCGCGCAAGCAATCAGGCGTCGAGCATCGCCTGAAGCGTCTCGAGCCGATCGGCCTCGAAGGCCGGCTTGTCCCACCTCAGCCTTGAGACGCGCGGAAAGCGCATGGCGACGCCAGACTTGTGACGCGTGGAGCGCGCCAGCCCTTCGAAGGCAACTTCGATGACGAGGCCGTGGTCGGGCTCGGCCCTCACGGAGCGCACAGGGCCGAACCGCTCGATCGTGTTGTCGCGGATGTACTTGTCGAGCTGCTTCAGTTCCTCGTCGGTGAAGCCGAAATAGGCCTTGCCGACCGGCACGAGCTCCGGCTCGTCCGCCGGCCCGGTCCAGACGCCGAACGTGTAGTCCGAATAGAAGGACGAGCGCTTGCCGTGTCCGCGCTGGGCATACATCAGGACGGCATCGATCAGATGCGGGTCCTGCTTCCACTTGAACCACGGCCCCTTGGGGCGGCCCGGTACATAGGTGCTGTCCCAGCGCTTGAGCATCAGCCCCTCGATCACCGGATGCGGCGGCGAGGCGCGCAGTTTCGCCAGATCCTCGAAGGTCTCGAACGGAACGAATGGCGAGATGTCGAAGCGCGTGCGCTCCAGCTTGAGCATGAAGGCGTCCAGCCGCTTGCGCCGCTCGGCGAAGGGCAAAGGCCTCAGATCCTCCTCCCCGTCCTGCAGGAGATCGTAGGCCCGCAGGAAGACCGGATGCTTCTTCATCACGGCTGCCGATACGGTCTTGCGGTTCAGCCGCTGCTGGAGGTCCGAGAAGGTGCCGACGACGATATCGTCCGCATCGCGGGGCCTCTCCGGATCGAGAGCCGGCTCGCCCTTCCCCCGCGCGGCAGGCCGGGCGACCAGAAGTTCGCCGTCCAGCGTGCCGTCGAAGGTCATGAAGTCGGTGAGGTCCGGGAAGGAGCCCGAAATGTCGTCGCCCGTTCGCGAGTAAAGGCGGCGCTGCCCACGCTCCGCGCTCGCCTGCACGCGGATGCCATCCCACTTCCACTCCACCGCATAATCGCCCGGAATGATTCGCGAATAGTCCGGCGCCTCCAGCGGCTGGCTCAGCATCACCGGGCGGAACGGCGCGGCGGCCGCCGAGACTGGCTTTTCATCCCGCCCTTCGAGCCAGGCGAAAAGCGGCTCGTAGGGCGGCACCAGCCCGTGCCAGAGTTCCTCGATCTCGGCGACATCCTTCTGCCCGAAATCTGCCAGCGCCTGCTTGGCCAAGCGTGACGAGACGCCGATGCGCAAAGATCCCGTCACGAGCTTGAGGAGGGCGTAGCGGCCCGAGGAGTCCAGCCGATCGAGCCATTCCTCCACGAGCTTCGGCCCTTGCGCACGGCTCGCGGCGTCGAGCGCGCCGATTACCTCGGCGAGCGTCGGAACGTCGTTCCGCCGATCCCGCTCGCCGTCATTCGGCGCCGGCCAGACAAGCGCGATCGTCTCGGCGAGATCGCCGACATAGTCGTAGGAATAGCCGAACAGCACCGCGTCCATGCGGCTCGCCATCAGCGCGCGCAGCATGGCCGGCTTCACCGAGCGGATGTCGAGGCCGCCGGTCAGGGCCGCCAGCGCATAGCCTCGCTCGGGATCGGGCGTGGAGGCGAAGTGGTCCACCATCAGCTTCAGCTTGCCGTTGCGCGATGGAGTCAGCACGAGGCGGTCGAGGAGTTCAGCGAAGCGTTTCACGAGGCAGGTGTCATCCGGCAGATCTGGCCGGGGAGATAGGCCCCACGCAGGGCCGTGCCAGCGTCAGGCTGCCGCAGGCGGCCGCGTGAAACGCGCCAGCCGGGCGGCGTTGCGAGCCTTTAGATGGTGCCGCGCCGTGAAGACGGCGTCCGCCTCCATGTTCGGCTGTGCGACGAGCCATTCGAGATAGTCGTCCGGCACCTGTGCGATGGCGACGCCCTTGTGCTTGCCGAAGCGCAGTCGCGAGAGGAGCGCCGGCTCGGCCGAAACCCGCTCGGCACGTTCAAAGAAGTCAACGAGGTCGGCACATCGCGGCATCAGGGCGGAGGCGATCGTGCGCAGGAGAACGGCGGTGCAGACGGCGTCGTAGAGGGCGCGGTGCGGATGCAGCCCGTCCATCATCTCCCGGACGTCGGACAGGTCGAGCGGCACATATTTCACGAGCGACTGGAGCCCGTGCGCCCGCACCTGGGGAAAGGCGCGCAAGGCCAGCTTATGCGTGCAGAGCCAGCGCCCCGTCATGCGCAGGCGTGGCCTGTCGAACTCGGCGCGCTGCGCCGCGAAGCTTTCCGCCTTCGCGAAGGGTGCCGCGGCTTCAGCGAAGGGCGGCGCACCGGCCAGCATCTCGTCGCTGATGCGATGGACCTTGCGGGCATGCGGGTTGATGGCCACCCCGCCCGGATCGATCAGCGCCTGCATCGGATTGAAGATCGCACCGGTGAGAAGATCGAGATCGACCGAGCCGATCTCGATCACCGCGTCCTCGGCGAGCCGATGGCCAGCCGTCTCGGTGTCGATCACCCGCACCACGGGCGATGGCGCGACGGCGAAGAGCGAGGGCGTCGAGGGGACGGAGGCGAACAGATCGATCATCTGTCCTTAAGATCGTCCGCCGAAGCGCCGGACGCAAGGCGGCATCCGGTTCATCCCCTCTTTGCGCAATCAGTCGCGTGACGCGCCGGCTTCCTGCTGCGAGCCTTCCGACTCGACGTCCTCTTCCGGGTCGATCGACATGGCGCTGCCGAGTTCCACGGTCTTGGCCGACTTGTCATAGACGCAGATGACGGACTGACGCTCCCCGTCCACCGCCTGACCGGTGACGATCGCCAACCCGTAGCTCTCGGAGCCGAACGGATCGACTACAGCGTCCTTGTCGGCGATCTCGTCTCCCACGGCGTTCAGGCATGCAGCCTCGACGTCGGAGCGGAACGCTTCCCATGCGTCGTCCGACGAGGCCGCGGCGGGCGCGACGGACATCGGCGCGGCGAGAAGTGCCAGCGCGATCAGGGATCGGGCGAACATGCGGTGGGACATCGATCTTTCCTTCTGGCCGCCGGCCTGTCCGGCTTCACGCACCCCAATTGCCATGCGATCGCGGTCGCAAATGAGGCGCCTCGCCGTTTCGTCGAGAGCGCTTTGCCTGCACCCGGCGCTTCTGCTAACGCTCCTGCCCTGTCGCGAAGGGAGGAACCGCCGCAGATGACGATGCCAAGCATTCTGAAGGGCCGCCTGCGGCTGCCGGTCATCGCCGCGCCGCTCTTCATCATCTCAAATCCGCATCTGACGCTTGCGCAGTGCAAAGCCGGGGTCGTCGGCTCCTTCCCTGCGCTGAATGCCCGTCCGCCCGAGCAGTTGGACGACTGGCTGTCCGAGGTCACCGAGACGCTCGCCGCGCATGATGCCGCCAACCCGAACCGCCCCTCCGCACCCTTTGCGGTGAACCAGATCGTCCACCGCTCCAACAAACGGCTGGAGCAGGATCTGGCGCTGTGCGTGAAGCACAAGGTGCCGATCGTCATCACCTCCCTCGGCGCGGTGCCGGAGGTGAACGAGGCAGTCCACTCCTATGGCGGCATCGTCCTGCACGATGTCATCAACAACCGGTTCGCCAACAGCGCCATCCGCAAGGGCGCGGATGGTCTGGTCGCCGTGGCAGCCGGTGCGGGCGGCCACGCTGGCACGCTCTCCCCCTTCGCGCTGGTGCAGGAAATCCGCGCGTGGTTCGACGGCCCGCTCTTCCTGTCGGGCGCGATCGCGACCGGCGACGCGGTGCTGGCAGCGGAGGCCATGGGCGCCGACGGCGCCTATATCGGCTCGGCCTTCATCGCCACGGAGGAAGCCCGAGCAGCCGACGACTACAAGCGCGCGATCGTGGAAGGCGGAGCCTCGGACATCGTCTACTCCAACCTCTTCACCGGCGTTCACGGCAATTATCTTCGGCGCTCTGTCGAGGCAGCGGGGCTGGACCCGGACAATCTGCCCGCCAGCGATCCGTCCAAGATGGATTTCGGCACTGGTGACGGCTCCAAGGCCAAGGCCTGGAAGGACATCTGGGGCTCCGGGCAAGGCATCGGGGCGGTGAAGGACCTCGTGCCGGCGGCCATGCTGATCGACCGGCTCGCGCGCGAATACGCGCATGCGAAGGCACGGTTGGGGGCAAGCGCTTCGGTCTGAAGATTGCGTCTTGAACGCCGCGCACTTTGCGGTTATCAGGGCGTCGTTCCGCAGGCATCGCCCGGAGCCAGAGGCCGCTTTAGCTCAGTTGGTAGAGCACATCATTCGTAATGATGGGGTCAGGTGTTCGAGTCACCTAAGCGGCACCATTTCCTTTTACTTGAATCCCTGATCGCGTTTTCGAGAGCGGCGTCTGCGCTCTGGAACCCGAACGCACTCGTGCGCATATCCGCTCGGCGACTGCCCCTGCGGCTGTCGTACCGATCAACGGGAACCGAGCGATGCACAGCGACGAGAAGCAGATGATCCAGAGCCTCTTCGGCCGGCTGCAGGACGCGGAGCGCTCCGCTCCGCCGCGCGACGCCGAAGCAGACCGCTTCATCCGGGACAGCGTCGAGGCCCAGCCCGGCGCGCCCTACTACATGGCGCAGACCATCATCGTGCAGGAACAGGCGCTCGAGGCGGCCCAGCGGCGCATCGAGGAACTGGAGGGCCAGGGTCAGCGATTAGGCGGCGGCCTTCTCGGTGGCCTGTTCGGCGGTGGCTCGGCCGCATCGCGCCCCGCCGCGCGTCCAATGGGCGTGCCATCCGGCTATCAGGGCTCGGCCGCACAGGCTGCCGCTCCAGAGGGCTCTCCGTGGAACTCCAGCCGCAGCGTGCCCAACGCCGGTTCCGCACGCTCGGGTGGCGGTGGTTTTCTGGCCGGCGCCGCGCAGACCGCGGTCGGCGTCGCGGGCGGCATGGTGCTCGGCTCCATGCTTGGCTCGATGCTGATGGGCGGCGACGAGGCGGTGGCCGACGAGATGCCGGCCGAGCCCGACAGCATGGACGGGGGCGAGGATTTCGGGGCAGACGATGGCGGCGGGTTCGACGACTTCGAGATGTAAGCCTTCAATGGCCGGGCGCCAGCCCGGCCAGCAGCGCCTCGATCTCGTCGAGCCTTTTGACCACGCGGTCGGCTCCGAGTTCTCCGGCGGGGCGGGCCGAGTATCCGCCCTCCAGCACGACCACGGACATGCCGGCCGCCCTCGCGGCCTCGACGTCATATTGCGAATCGCCCACGAACAGTCCCTCGCTCGGCTCGATGCCGAGTTTCTTGCAGGCGAGGAGAATGAGATCGGGCGCCGGTTTACGTGGCACGCCCGCATCGCCGCCGATCACGATCGCCATAGCCTCGGCCAAACCGAAATGGTCGAGGATTTTCTGCGTCGCCGCTTCCGGCTTGTTGGTCACGACGCCGAGGCGGTGACTTCTCTCTGCAAGACCGAGCACGGCCCCCGTGGCTCCGGGATTGAGCGTCGTGAGCTCCGTCGCGCGCGGCCCGTAGATGGCGAGGAACCGATCGACGATCCTGTCGCGCGTCGCCGCGTCCAGCGGCTTGTCCAGCGCTTCATAGGCTCGCTCGATGAGGGTCGGCACGCCACGCCCGACCATCCTGGCGACGGCCTCGATCGTGAACGGCGGCTCGCCGTAGCTTTCCAGCGTCTCGTTGAGCGCAGCGTGGATGTCCGGCACCGAATCGACGAGCGTACCGTCAAGGTCGAACAGGATCGCGGACGGCCAGCGCGCCTGCGTCACGAGAGCGGCTCGGCGAGCATGGCGAGCGTCAGCCAGCGCGCGGCGAAGGCCGGCTTCACGGCACCTTCGATCTCCACCTCGACATCCCAGGTCGACTGGACGCTGACGGCGCGCTCGGCGATCGCCGCCAGGCGGAAACGGCCGCGCACCCGCGCGCCGGATTTCACCGGATTCATGAAGCGCACGCGGTCGAAGCCGTAGTTGATGCCTATCTGCGAACCCTCCACGCCCGGCAGCGCATCGTAGGCGAGCGTCGAAAGCAGCGAGAGCGACAGGAAGCCGTGGGCGATAGTCCCGCCGAACGGCGTCTCCGCCTTCGCGCGCGCCGGATCGACATGAATGAACTGGTGATCGTGCGTAGCGTCGGCGAAGGTGTCGATCATCGCCTGATCGACGAGAAGCCAGTCGGAAACGAAGGCCTCGCCGTCGACATAGCCGCGATAGGTCTCGATCGGCACGAGACGTCTGCGGATCGCGGCTTCTGCGGCTTGGCTCATCCCGTTTTCCTTCTCGCTCCGGCGATCGCTTCACCACGCTCTAGGCTCGAAAACGTGGTCGCGCAAACCGTCGCATCCGCCCGTTGAACTGTGCAGGCGCAGCGACTGGCCCATATAGCCGGCCGAGGGCCCTTCGGCTGAACGTGAATCAAAGTGACAACAGGATAGGCTTATGTGCGGAATCTGCGGTGAAATTCGTTTCGACGGACGTCCGGCTTCGCCGGAACGCATCGAGCGAATGGGCAATTGCCTCGCCCGCCGCGGTCCCGATGGCGCCGGCCAGGTCGTGCGCGGAAATATGGGCCTCGGCCATCGCCGGCTGAAGATCATCGACTTGTCCGAGAAGGCCCAGCAGCCGATGGTCGATCCCGATCTCGGACTGACGATCGCCTTCAACGGCTGCATCTACAACTACCCCGAGCTGCGAGGCGAACTCTCCGCCAAAGGCTACAAATTCTTCTCGCACGGCGACACGGAGGTGATCCTCAAAGCCTATCACGCCTGGGGCAAGGACTGCGTTCAGCGCTTCAAGGGCATGTTCGCTTTCGCCATCCACGAGCGCGATACCGGCCGCGTGATGTTGGCGCGCGACCGTTTCGGCATCAAGCCGCTCTATATCTCACATACGCCCGAGCGCCTTTATCTCGCCTCCTCGCTGCAGTCGATCGTGAAGACCGGGGACGTCGACACGTCGATCGATCGCGAAGCACTTCACCACTACATGAGCTTCCACGCCGTCGTTCCCGCACCGCTGACGATCCTCAAGGGCGTGCGCAAGCTGCCGCCCGCCACGATCCGTCTGGTCGAGCCGGACGGCAGTTTCACGGACGAGATCTTCTGGCAGCCGAGTTTCGGCCTCAAGGCCGGCGAAGAGAGTCTGTCGTCAAACGATTGGCGCGACATGCTGATGGAGAGCCTGAAGGCCGCCGTCGCCCGCCGCATGGTCGCGGACGTGCCGGTCGGCGTGCTCCTGTCGGGTGGGGTCGATTCCTCACTGATCGTCGGGCTGCTGGCCGAAGCCGGCCAGAGCGGACTCAACACATTCTCGATCGGATTCGAGGACGCCAATGGCGAGGTCGGCAACGAGTTCGTCTATTCGGACCTCATCGCCAAGCACTACGGCACGCAGCACCACAAGATCTTCGTGCCGGGCGCCGAGCTGATGGAAAACCTGCCGGGCACGATCGGCGCGATGTCGGAGCCGATGGTCTCCTACGACAATATTGGCTTCTACCTGCTCTCGCGTGAGGTCTCCAAGCACATCAAGGTCGTGCAGTCGGGCCAGGGCGCCGACGAGATCTTCGGCGGATACCATTGGTATCCGCCGATGGCACAGGCGGCCGATCCGTTGGGGGCCTACTTCAAGGCCTTCTTCGACCGCACGCACGAAACGCTCTCGCGCCAGCTTTCGCCGGAGTGGATGGCGGACGGCGACGTCAGCCTCGATTTCGTGCGCCGCCATTTTGCCATCGGCGGCGCGGACGACCCGGTGGACAAGGCGCTCCGGCTCGACAGCCAGATCATGCTCGTCGACGACCCGGTCAAGCGCGTCGACAACATGACGATGGCCTGGGGGCTGGAGGCACGCGTGCCCTTCCTCGATCATGAACTGGCCGAGCTTGCCGCGCGCATGCCCTCCGCGGAGAAGCTCAAGCAGGGCGGCAAGGGCGTCCTCAAGGAAGTGGCTCGGCAGGTGATCCCGTCGGAGGTGATCGACCGCAAGAAGGGATACTTCCCCGTCCCGCAGCTCAAATACATCTCCGGGCCCTATCTCGACATGGTTCGCGATGCCCTGTCGACACAGGCCGCCCGCGAGCGCTCGCTCTTTCGGCAGGACTATCTCGAGACGCTGTTCGCCGACCCGACCTCCCACATCACGCCGCTCCAGGGCTCGGAACTCTGGCAGGTGGCGCTTCTTGAGATGTGGCTCCAGACGCAGGAGCTTTGACGATGGCCGATGCGCGAAATCGGCATCACGGATACGGGCACCGGCTGAAACGGATGCGCAGCTACGGCTCCAAGCCGCCGATTGCCGGATACGGGGAGGAAGCGCCGGCGGCGGTCAACGCGTCGATCGACTGCGGCTGGGGCAGGCTCTTCTTCGGCCAGACCTTCTTCGAACCCGGCCCTCTCCTGGAGGGGCTGGAAGAAGAAGGGCCGGATCGACGCGACATCGCCTTCTACATCCGCGATCCGCACGTCCTTCTCGGCCATGCGCCACAGGAACTCTTCCTCGACCCGTCGCACACCTACCGGCTCGACCTGTCGACCTATCGTCCGAGCCGCAGGCGTCCGCGCGGTTTCTTCGTGCGCCGGCTTTCTTCCGTTTCTGACGCGACCGAGGTCAACCGCATCTATCAGAGCCGCCGCATGGTGCAGGTCGATCCGGACTTCTTCTGGTCGAACCGCGACAACCGCGCCCTCACCTACTTCGTCGCCGAGGACGAGACGACAGGCGCCATCCTCGGCACGGTCACTGGCGTCCATCACGGCCGAGTCTTCGACGACCCGGAAAACGGCTCCTCGCTGTGGTGCCTCGCCGTCGATCCGCAGACCCCGCATCCGGCCGTCGGCGAGGCCTTGGTGCGCCGGCTGGCCGAGCATTATCAGGCGCGTGGCTGCGCCTACATGGACCTTTCGGTGATGCACGACAACGAGGCCGCCATCGGCCTCTACGACCGGCTGGGCTTCTACCGCGTGCCCTTCTTCGCGGTGAAGCGTCGCAACCAGATCAACGAACGTCTGTTCACCGGCGGCCAGGAGGCCGACGAGGGACTGAACCCCTATGCCGGCATCATCGTCGAGGAGGCGCGCCGGCGCGGCATCCAGGTCGACATCCTCGATGCGGCAGGCGGCTTCTTCCGCCTGACCTACGGAGGGCGATCGGTGCGCTGCCGCGAGAGCCTGTCGGAGCTCACCTCCGCCGTCGCCATGTCGATCTGCGACGACAAGAGCACGACGCGGCGGCTCGTGTCCGAGGCTGGCGTCAAGGTGCCCGAACAGATCGTGGCGGATGACGAAGGTGAGCTGGCCTCCTTCATCGAGAAGCACGGGTCGATCGTGGTCAAGCCCGCGCGGGGCGAACAGGGCCGCGGCATCGCCGTCGGCATCGAGACGATGGACGAGGCGCGGATCGCCGTCGCCGAGGCGAAGAAGGAGTGCGAGCGGGTGCTTGTCGAATCCTGCTTCGAGGGGTCCGACCTGAGGCTGATCGTCATCGACTTCAAACTCGTGGCCGCCGCGGTGCGGCGCCCGGCCGAGATCGTCGGCGATGGCCGGACAAGCGTGCGCAAGCTGATCGAGAGTGTTTCGCGCCGCCGTGCCGCTGCGACCCACGGCGAAAGCCGCATTCCGATGGACGGCGAGACCGAGCGCGCAGTGCGCGCGGGTGGCTACGAGATGGACGACATCCTGCCGCAGGGCGAGTCGCTGACGGTGAGACGGACGGCGAATCTCCACACCGGCGGCACGATCCACGACGTCACCGGCATCGTACATCCGCGGTTGGTGGAGGCCGCGATCGCCGCGGCTCGCGCGATCGACATCCCCGTCACAGGCATCGACCTGATGATCAAGGACCCGCGTGAGCCGGACTACGTCTTCATCGAGGCGAACGAACGGCCGGGCCTCGCCAACCACGAGCCCCAGCCGACGGCCGAGCGCTTCGTGGACCTTCTCTTTCCGCTCTCGATGCCGGCCTCGGCGCGCGTTGCACGACGGCGCATGCCGCCCCTTAGCTGATCGGCGCTCGAAGGCGGGCCTCGTCCTCGCCACGCCATTCCTTTAGAAGCATCCAGACCGTGCGGCCCACCCGCGCGACGACCAATTGCAGGAGCAGTCCGTGCCGCGGCTCGCCATCGACAACCACTATCTGCTCGACCAACTCAAGGCGCTTTTGAAGATCCCGAGCCCGACGGGCTACACCGACACCGTGGTGCGGCACGTCACACAGGAACTCCAGCGCCTCGGACTGACGGTCGAACTGACGCGTCGCGGCGCGATCCGAGCGATCCGCCAGGGCTCGCGCCGGGCTTCGGCCCGAGCCATTGTCGGCCATGTCGACACGCTCGGCGCGCAAGTAAAAAACCTCAAGGCCAACGGACGGCTTGAACTCGTGCCCATCGGCCATTGGTCGGCGCGTTTTGCCGAAGGCGCGCGCGCCACGATCTTCTCCGAGAAGGGCTCCTATCGCGGCACGATCCTGCCTCTGAAGGCGTCCGGCCACACCTTCAATGAAGAGGTGGATACCCAACCCGTCGGCTGGGCGCATGTGGAGCTTCGAATCGATGCCCTCTCGCGCGATCGCACCGAACTCGACAGGCTCGGCATCGAGGTGGGCGACACGGTGGCCATCGATCCGCAACCCGAATTCCTCGACAACGGCTTCATTGTCTCGCGCCATCTCGACGACAAGGCGGGCGTCGCCGTCATGCTCGCGGCCATCGAGGCGCTCGAGCGCGAGAAGGCCGTCACGCCCGTCGACACCCACTGGCTCTTCACCATCGCCGAGGAAGTCGGTGTGGGCGCGGCCTCGATCCTGACGCCGGAAATCGCCTCCATGCTGGCGATCGACAACGGCACCACCGCGCCCGGCCAGAACTCGTCGGAGTTCGGCGTCACCATCGCGATGGCCGACCAGACGGGCCCGTTCGACTACCATCTGACGAAGAAGCTCGTACGGCTCTGCGTCGAAGAGGACATCCGCTACCAGAAGGACGTCTTCCGCTACTACCGTTCCGACTCGGCTTCCGCGCTGGAGGCCGGCCATGACGTGCGCACCGCGCTCATCACATTCGGCGTCGACGCCTCGCACGGCTGGGAGCGCGTCCACATCCACGCTCTGCGTTCGCTCGCCGAACTGGTGACGGCCTACACGACGGCCCCGGTGGAGATCACGCGTGACCGCAACATCCACGCCGGGATCGAAGGGTTCACCCGCCAGCCGCTCGCAGAGGCCGCTCAGGAACTGGCAGAGGATTCCGAGCCGGCGGAGTAGCACCTGCCACCCGCCACGGATGGGTGAAGACCTCGAACTCTTCACCGCGCGCGATCGCGACCAGCGTAACGCCCGCGCCTTCCGCGGCGCGGATCGCGAGCGCGGTCGGGACCGAAACAGCCGCGATCAGCCCCGTGCCCATCACTGCCGCTTTCTGGATCAGCTCAACCGAGACGCGGCTCGTGATGGTCAGGAACCCGGCGGCAGAGTCTATCCCCTCGCTCGCAAGATGCCCAGCTACCTTGTCCAGCGCGTTGTGGCGACCCACGTCCTCACGCGTCACGACATGACCGCGCTCATCGTGGAACGCAGCGGCATGCACCGCACGGGTGCGTGCGCCCAGCACCTGATGCGTGGACATCGCATCCATCGCACGGGCGATCTCGTGGCCGGAAAGGCTGGCCTCCGCCGTCACCATCGGCAGTTCCCGCGCGGCCAGTTCGAGGCTCTCGACACCGCATAACCCGCAGCCGACCGGGCCTGTCATCTGCCGGCGCCTCTGCACGTAGGTCGACGCCCGCTCGGCCGTCAGCCACAGCCGGCAGTCTAGGCCGAGCTCGCTCGCCTCGATCTCCAGCCGCTCGATCTCGTCGGGCACTGCGATGATGCGCTCGTTCAGGGCGAGCCCGAGCGCCAGATCGCGCACGTGGTCAGGTGTTGCCATCATCACAGCGTGGGTCGAGCCATTGACGGAGATGGCGATCGCCGTCTCCTCCGGCACCTCTCGCGGGGCGGTGACGAACTGCCCGCCGCGATAGGCGATCATCACGACTTGTCCGCTCGTCTCAAGAGCCTGCGTCATCACCGTCACTCATGGTTCATCCTGAAAGGCAGACTGCCACGATCGCCGCGCGCTGACGATGCCGCAAATCGACATGTCGGCATTGGATCGATAATAATAAGTCTATATTATTTTTACCGTTTACGCTGTTTCCGGCCGCTCTGAACAGGTGGCAGAACACGCGCCCGCAGCGCATCCGCTCGAAGAAGGTCTCCTGCCTTGAGTGAACTCGAATTGACCGCACAGCTTTCTGCGCTTGTGCAGGTGCTTCTGATCGACATCGTTCTGGCCGGCGACAATGCCGTTGTTGTCGGTCTCGCGGCGGCTGGCGTCGCGCGCGAGCAGCGCAACCGCGTCATCTTCTGGGGCATTGCCGCCGCAGTCGTCCTGCGCATCGCCTTCGCGTTGATTGCGGTGCATCTCCTCGCGATCGTCGGGCTGACGCTTGCGGGCGGCATCCTGCTCCTGTGGGTCTGCTGGAAGATGTTCCGCGAAATCCGTTCAGGCGCGCACGCTGAGGTGGACAAAGAAGCGCTCGAAGCCGGCAGGCAGAAGAGCTTCGGACAGGCCGTCTTCCAGATCGTCGTCGCCGATCTCTCGATGTCGCTCGACAACATTCTCGCCGTCGCGGGGGCCGCGCGCGAACATCCGTCTGTCCTCGTCCTCGGCCTCCTTATCTCGGTAACATTAATGGGCGCGGCGGCCTCGTTGATCGCCCGGCTTCTCGCGCGCCACCGGTGGATCGCCTGGATCGGCCTTCTCGTCATCGTCTATGTGGCGATCGGGATGATCTGGCGCGGCGGGGGCGAAGTCGCGTGCGCGGGCGTCCTGCCTGCGCTATGTCCCGCCTGAGCGGAGACAGACCATGACAGACATGAACCTTTCGCAGCTCGGCGCCGATGCGCGCCCGGCCGCAAGCCCCGAAGAAGCCGTCCTGGAGACGGTGCCCTACAAGCGGCTCGAGACGGGCGCTCCTGCCATCGTGCGCTTCACCTGCCCCGAATTCACGTCCCTCTGCCCCGTCACGGGCCAGCCGGACTTCGCCCATCTCGTGATCGACTACGCGCCGGACGAAAGGCTCGTGGAATCGAAGTCGCTGAAGCTTTTCCTGACGAGCTTTCGCAACCACGGTGCCTTCCACGAGGACTGCACGGTGATGGTCGCGACCCGCATCGTGGAGGCGACGAAGCCCCTGTGGCTGCGCATTGGCGGCTACTGGTATCCGCGCGGCGGCATCCCGATCGACGTGTTCTGGCAGACGGGCGAGCCCCCGGCTGGGGTCTTCCTGCCGGACCAGGGCGTTCCCCCCTATCGCGGGCGCGGTTGAACGACGCCCCGGCTTTCATTACAGCCGTTCCAAGGCGTCCGTTGGGGCGTGGGGAAGGACAGGGCATGGAACTCGACAGGATCGAAGACGCGATCGCCGCGATCGCCGCCGGTGAACTGGTGGTCGTGGTGGACGACACCGACCGCGAGAACGAGGGCGACCTCATCATGGCCGCCTCGAAGGCGACGCCGGAAACCATCGCCTTCATGATCCGCCACACGAGCGGCATCCTGTGCGTGCCCATGACAGAAGAGCGCGCCGATGCGCTCAACCTGCCGCCGATGGTCGCCAACAATCTCGACCCGATGCGCACGGCATTCACCGTCTCGGTCGACTACCGGATCGGCATGACGACCGGCATCTCGTCCGAGGAACGCGCCAACACCGCGCGCGCGCTCGCCAACGACAACGCCACGGCGCGTGACTTCCTGCGCCCGGGCCACATGTTCCCGCTGATATCGCGAGAAGGCGGCGTCCTCACACGTTCGGGCCACACCGAGGCGGGCACCGATCTTGCGCGCCTCGCCGGCCTCGAGCCCGTCGGCGTCCTCGCCGAAGTGGTCAACGACGACGGCACGGTGAAGCGGCTGCCCGAACTGATCCCCTTCGCCCGCGACAATGGGCTGAAGATCATCTCCATCGAGGACCTGATCTCCTATCGCATCCGCCGCGAAAGCTTTGTCTCCAGCCTCGACGAGCGTGAGGCGGTGATCGGAGGAATGCGCGCTCGCGTGCGCATCTACGGCACACCCTTCGATGACATGCAGCATGTCGTGGTCCTCTTCGGCGACGTGCGCTACGCCGAGAAGGTGCCGACGCGCATCCACCGCGAGCAGCCGGTGCAGGACCTCTTCGATCGCACGCGCGGGACGCCCAACTGGGCGGAGATTGCCATCGAACAGGTTCGGGCTGCCGGCGGGGTCGGCATCCTCATGCTTCTACGCACGCCCGAGATCGACTGCGGAGAGATCGAGGTAGAGCTCTCCGAGGCGCCGCGCGACGGCGAGAAGCACGCGAGCGCCCGTGCCCGCTCGCAGCGTTGGCGCGATATCGGTGTCGGCGCGCAGATCCTGCGCGACATCGGCGCTCGATCCATTGCCGTGATCGCGACACATGAACGCGCTTATGTGGGTCTCACAGGCTTCGGGATCGACGTGGCCGCCACCATCATCGTCGAGGATTGATGCACCCTTCCCCCGCCGCAGGAGAGCCAGAGGACGAGTGCGAGGCTGACCGCCGCGACACGACGGTTCCGGCCAGACGGCTGCGGGCCTTCCTGGCTGGACCCAGCGCGCGAATGCGCCGGATGGCGCTCTCGCGGGGGGCGGCGCTCCTGCATGACGTGATCGCCGGCTCGCTGGCCTTCATCTTTTCGATCGCGCTTCGCCAGGACGCCTCGGTCTTCCTCGGCGAATTGTGGGACTACGCCGTCGCCAGCCTCGCCTTCGGAGTCCTCGTCGGCATCACCGGCCTTCTGGTCGGGATGAACCGCGGCATCTGGCGCTATGCCTCGCTGGACGATCTCGTCGCCATCGTGAAGACCGCCACCATCGCGGTCGGCCTCTTCATCGTGATGCACTTCGTTCTGGTGCGTCTGGAAGGCATCCCGCGCTCCACGGTTCTGATCTCTTGGTCGATCCTCATCATCTTCCTGTCGGCGCCCCGCGCTTTGTATCGACTGTATCGCAATGCGCGCGACGCGAAGCGGCAGATGCGCCTGCAGACGTCGCCGGTACGCCGCGCCATCGTGGTCGGCGCAAACGACAATGCCGAGATCTTTCTGAAATACGCCCGCGAGCACAGCGCAAAGCTCTTCGAGGTCGTGTCCATCGTGGACGAGCGCGAGCGACGGGTCGGCCGCTACATGCGTGACGTGCGGATCGACGGCGGAGTCGCGGACCTGCCGCGCATCGTCGATCGCCTCACCCAGCGTGGACGCAAGCCCGATGCGGTGATCCTGGCGCGCTCCTTCAGCGACTACGACAGCCATGCCAAGCTGGAAGAGCTGATCGCGGTGGCGAGCGAACTCGGCCTGGAGGTCCTGCGCCTGCCGAACCTGCTCGACATCCGGAACGCAATCTCCGAGATCGACATCCAGCCGATCCGGTTGGAAGACCTCCTCCAGCGGCGGCCGCTGACGTTCGACCCACGCGCCGTGCCCGGCTTCATCGAGGGCCGCAAGGTGCTGATCACCGGTGCCGGCGGCTCGATCGGCTCGGAACTCGCAAGGCAGATCGCGGCCATGCGCCCGGCGCGGCTCGTGCTTCTCGATTCGAGCGAGTTCCTTCTCTATTCGGTCGAGCAGGAGTTGCGCGCCGGCTGGCCCGACATCGAAATCGAGGCCATTCTCGGCAATGTGCGAGAGCGCGAGAACATCGCCCGGACCTTTATGGCCAGGCGGCCCGACGTGATCTTCCACGCAGCTGCGCTCAAGCACGTGCCGATGGTCGAGCAGCAGCCGCTCGAGGGCCTTGCGACGAACGTTCTAGGCACCTGGCACGTGGCCGAGGCGGCCGTGCGCGCGGGCGCGCAGGCGGTCGTCATGGTCTCCACGGACAAGGCGGTGAACCCGCTGAGCGTCCTGGGCGCCAGCAAGCGGCTCGCGGAGATGATCTGCCAGGGCCTCGACGTCCAGGCGGGTGAAACCGGAACGCGCTTCGTCACCGTGCGCTTCGGCAACGTCCTCGGCTCGGCCGGGTCGGTCATCCCGCTCTTCGAGAAGCAGCTTCGCGCGGGCGGGCCGCTGACCGTCACGCACCCGGAGATCGAACGCTACTTCATGACGATCGCCGAGGCCTGCATGCTCATCCTGCAGGCGACGGTCCACCAGACGCGCGACGGCGCCAACAACGGCCGCATCTTCGTCCTTGATATGGGACGGCCGGTGAAGATCAGCGATCTGGCAAGGAACGTCATCCGACTTGCCGGCCGGCGTCCCGACGTAGACATCAAGCTCGAATTCACCGGGCTTCGCCCCGGCGAGAAGTTGTTCGAGGAGTTGTTCGACGAAGCCGAGATGATCGGTGAGTCCGGCGTTCCCGGTCTTCTCGTCGCCGCACCGCGCCTGATCGAGACCGATGAGGCGCTGAAGGTGGCCGACGAGATGGCGCGTCATGTAGCGAACGGCGATCTCGACGCCGCGATCGAGCTTCTTTCGGCCAACGTTCCCGAGTTCACCGTCAGCGAGGCGCTCGGGCGTCAGCTCCGCTCGGCGCCCAAAGCGCGCCTGAAGAGCATTGCCCGCACCGCGCCGACGATGATCGCAGCAAAGTAGTCAGCCCGCCCGCAGGCGCTCGATGATCGCGGAGAAATCACGGCCGCCCTCCCCCGTTTCCGCAAAGGCCGTGTAAATGTCCCGCGCATGCGCACCGAGCGGCGTATGCGCGCCGCTCGAGGCGGCCGCCTCCTGCGCGAGCGTCAAATCCTTCAGCATCAGCGCAGCGGCAAAGCCCGGTCTGTATTCCCTGTTAGCAGGCGAAGCCGGCACGGGGCCGGGCACAGGGCAATAGGTCGTCAACGACCAGCACTGCCCAGACGAGGTGGACGCCACATCGAACAGCGCTTGGTGCGAGAGGCCGAGCTTTTCGGCAAGGACGAACGCTTCGCAGACGCCGATCATCGAGATGCCGAGGATCATGTTGTTGCAGATCTTCGCCGCCTGCCCCGCGCCGCCCTCCCCGCAATGGACGATCCGGCCACCCATCGCGGAAAGAAACGGCTCGGCCCGGTGAAAGGCCTCCGCACTCCCGCCCGCCATGAAGGTCAGCGTGCCCGCGGCCGCTCCGCCGGTGCCGCCCGAGACCGGCGCGTCGAGCGATGCGATTCCGGCTTGCGCGGCCGCTTCATGCGCCTTTCTTGCGCTGTCGACGTCGATCGTCGAGCAGTCGATCATCAGCGCACCCGCAGGAAGTTGCGGCAGGATTTCGCTCCAGGCCGACAGGACATGATGGCCGGCAGGGAGCATGGTGATGACGGTGGCCGCACCTTCCAGGGCCTCGGCGAGAGTTCCGGCAACTTCGAGGTCGGCCGCTTCGGCACTCGCGAAAGCCGTTTCGGAGAGATCGAAGCCGCAGACGGAATACCCTGCCTTCTTCAGGTTCAGGGCCATCGGCAGGCCCATGTTGCCAAGGCCGACAAATGCGGTTCGCTGGGTCACTGGGCAGCCTCCTGCCGTGTGAAGGGAGGCCTCATATCTCCCTGCGGCGCAAAACGCTCCGGCGGAACGACCGGCGCCTCGGCAAGCGTTGCCGGCGACCATTTCGGATTGCGATCCTTGTCGATGACCGCTGCTCGCACGCCCTCGTAATAGTCCGGGCGGGCCAAGGTGCCGATCGCCGCGACATATTCGTGGATGAGGCACTCCTCTAGGGTGCGCGCCTTCGCGCCGAGCCAGAGCAGCGTCTCGGTGTCGCGAAGGCTCGTCGGGGAGCGCGAGAGAATCGTCTGCCGCGTCTTCTCGGCGAAATCGCTGCCATCGGCCGCCAGTGCTTCCAGCACTTCCTCGATGGTCTGCCGGCCGAAGGCCCGCGCGATGGTCGGTCCGTGCGCGGCGAAGACGCCCGCCGGAGCCTCTGCCGCATGCCGGGCGATCATCTCTTCGATGTGCGCGGCTCGCGCACCGATGAGATCATTGCGCAGCCCGGCCAGCCGGTCCGCCGGCACCATCGCGTCGGCAAGACCGGCTGCGATCACGTCCGCCGCGCCGACGATCTCGCCCGTCAACGCGAGGAAGCGTCCGAAGCCGCCCGGCGCGCGCGGGAGGCGGTATGTCGCACCGACGTCAGGGATGAAGCCTATGCCGACCTCGGGCATCGCAAAGCGGGTGCGATCCGTCACGATGCGGTGCCGCGCATGGATCGAAAGGCCGGCGCCACCGCCCATCACGATGCCGTCCATCAGGACGACGACGGCTCTTTGGAACGACGCAATGCGCGCGTTCAACTCGTACTCCTCGCGCCAGAACCGTTCGGCCTCTCCCGTGCCAGCGCGTCCGGCCTCTGCGATCGCACGGATGTCGCCGCCCGCACAGAAGGCGCGCCCGCCCTCGCCTTCGAGGAGAATCAACGCGATGCCGGGATCGCCTTCGAAATCGTCGAGAGCGCCATTGATCTCGCGCACCATCGAGAGCGTCAGCGCGTTGAGAGCCTTCGGCCGGTTGAGACGGATCACGCCGGCCGTCCCTTCCCGCTGCACGATCACTTCGCCGCTCTCTGTCATTGCCGGCCCCCGATGATGGAACGCGCCACGATAAGGCGCATGATTTCGTTGGTGCCCTCCAGGATCTGGTGGACGCGCAGGTCGCGCACGATCTTCTCGATCCCGTATTCGGCGAGATAGCCGTAGCCGCCGTAAAGTTGCAGCGCTTCGTTGGCGACGGCAAATCCGGCATCGGTGACGAAGCGCTTGGCCATCGCGCAGAACTGCGTCGCGCTCGGGTCGCGCGCATCCAGTGCGGCAGCGGCGCGCCAGAGGAAGGAGCGCGCCGCCTCGAGCTCCGTGGCCATGTCGGCGACGCGGAACTGGAGCGCCTGAAACGTCTCGAGCTTCGCGCCGAAGGCCTGCCGCTCGCCCATGTAGACGAGGGTCTTCTCCAACGCGCTCTGCGCCCCGCCGAGCGAACAGGCGGCGATGTTGAGCCGTCCCCCGTCGAGGCCCGCCATCGCGATCGAGAACCCCTCACCCTCCGCGCCCAGCCGGTTCGCGACCGGCACGCGCGCGCCGTCAAAGATCGCGACACGTGTCGGCTGCGCATTCCAGCCCATCTTGCGCTCGTTCGCGCCGAACGACAGACCCGGCGTGTCCTTCGGCACGACCAGCGCAGAAATGCCCCTCGGTCCCTCCCCGCCTGTTCGCACCATGACGACGTAGAGATCAGCCGCGCCGGCGCCCGAGATGAACTGCTTGGACCCGGTAACCACATAGTCGTCACCCTCGCGCACGGCCCGCGTTTTCAGCGCTGCGGCATCGGAGCCCGATCCCGGTTCGGTCAACGCGTAGGCCCCGATCGCCTGCATCGATGTCATCGCCGGCAGGATAGCTTCGCGAAGCTCCGGCATGCCGAAACGGTCGATCATCCAGGCGGCCATGTTATGGATCGACAGGAACGCCGCGACCGTCGGACAGCCGGTCGCCAGCGCCTCGAAGATCAGCGCGGCATCGAGGCGCGACAGGCCCGAGCCGCCGACATTCTCGCGAACCGTGATGCCGCCCATGCCGAGCGCGGCCGCCTCCCGCAGAGTCTCGACGGGGAAATGCCTGCGCTCATCCCAGTCGAGCGCGTTGGGCGCGATCTTTTCGTCAGCGAAATCGCGGGCCATGGCCCGAATCGCGAGTCGCTCCTCGTCGAGCCCGAATGTCGAGGCCATCTCCGCCGTCTCCTCCCCTCGTCCGTCCTCGCCGCCCTCCCGTGCGGCGCACCCCTACTCCATCGTCGGGATGGAGAATTGCGCGCCTTCCTTCACGCCGGAAGGCCAGCGTGAAGTGACGGTCTTCGTCTTGGTGTAGAAGCGGATGGAATCCGGACCGTGCTGGTTGAGATCGCCGAACCCGGAGCGCTTCCAGCCACCGAAGGTGTAGTAGGCGATCGGTACCGGGATCGGCACGTTGATGCCGACCATTCCGACCTCCACCTTGGCGGCAAAATCACGCGCCGCGTCGCCGTCGCGCGTGAAGATCGCGACGCCGTTTCCGTATTCGTGCTCGGACGGGAGCTTCAGGGCTTCACCGTAATCCTTGGCGCGCACGACCGAAAGGACGGGTCCGAAAATCTCCTCCTTGTAGATGCGCATGTCAGGCGTCACTTCGTCGAAGAGGCAGCCGCCTAGATAGAAGCCGTCCTCGTAGCCCTGCATCTTGAAATCGCGCCCGTCGACAGCGAGCCGCGCGCCTTCCTTCACGCCGATATCGATGTAGTTCCGCACGCGCTCCACGGCCTCGCGCGTAACCAACGGCCCGTAGTCGGCCGAAGAATCCGTCGACAGGCCGATCTTCAGCCCTTCGACCCGCGGCACGAGCTTCTCCATCAACGCGTCGGCCGTCGCCTGCCCGACCGGCACGGCCACGGAGACGGCCATGCAGCGTTCGCCGGCCGACCCGTAGCCGGCGCCGATCAAAGCGTCGACGGCCTGGTCCATGTCGGCGTCCGGCATGATGATCATGTGGTTCTTGGCGCCGCCGAAGCACTGCGCGCGTTTGCCCGCGGCCGTCGCGCGGCTGTAGACATATTCGGCGATGGGCGTCGATCCGACGAAGCCGACGGCCTTGATGTGCGGATCGTCGAGGATCGCGTCGACGGCCGTCTTGTCGCCGTTGACGACGTTGAGGATGCCGGCGGGCAGGCCCGCCTCGATCATCAGCTCGGCCATGCGCATCGGAACGCCCGGATCGCGTTCGGATGGCTTGAGGATAAACGCATTGCCGCAGGCGATGGCCGGCGCGAACTTCCAGAGCGGAATCATCGCGGGAAAGTTGAACGGCGTGATGCCGGCGACGACGCCGAGCGGCTGGCGCATGGAGTAGACATCGATGCCGGGCCCGGCATTGTCGGTGAACTCGCCCTTCATCAGATGCGGAACGCCCAGCGAAAACTCGGCCACCTCGACGCCGCGCTGGATATCGCCCTTCGCGTCCAGCACCGTCTTGCCGTGCTCGCGGGCGAGAAGATCCGCCAGACTATCGACCTCGTCGGCGACGAGTTGGAGAAAGCGCATCATCACGCGGGCGCGCCGCTGCGGGTTCACGGCAGCCCAGGCAGGCTGCGCGGCCTTGGCGTTCTCCACCGCGCGGCGCACCTCGTCGGCGCCGGCCAGCGCGACCTTTCCGACGACCTCGCCCGTCATCGGCTGGAAAATGTCGGAGCTTCGCCCCGAACGCCCGGCGACATGCTCTCCACCGATGAAATGCCCGACGTCCCGCATGCAGTCCTCCCTTGCCGTACCCTGTCCTGCTCGACGATTTGTAGGACGAAACGTCAGAGCCCGCCAAGGGACGGCGGCAGAAAGACGGCCGATGAGCAAATTGCGATCGCCCCCGCGGCCCTGGAGAGGAGCGATAGCGATAGCGAGGAAAAACGATGATGGCTGGGGCGCCTGGATTCGAACCAGGGAATGGCGGTACCAAAAACCGCTGCCTTACCGCTTGGCTACGCCCCAACGCCGCGACGGCGCGCTTCTATAGCTCGTTGCCCGAAGGCACGCAACGCATCCGCGGCTCTGCGTTTTCATGCCGGCGAACGTGTTTTCGGCTCTTGCCCGCCGCGATGGCGCCCGCTATACACCCGGCGGCTTCGGAGTGTAGCGCAGCCTGGTAGCGCACCTCGTTCGGGACGAGGGGGTCGCAGGTTCGAATCCTGCCACTCCGACCACTCCAATCACCACAGTCACTATGGATTTCGTGAGCCTTTCCGAAATTCCAGCGGCAACAGAAACAACTGCCGGAAGCCTGCCCGCGAGGGGCGCTCGCGAGGCGGGTTTCGCAGCCCGTTGCGTACAATCGATCGTGGCTCTGCATGATTCGAGGGTGGCGATCATTAGGGCGGCAACACTCGAACTTTGCCGAAAAGGCTCTTCAACGTCGGAAGACGAGGCCGTACCGAACTATGCCAGTCAAGATCGCTGGAGAGTGAGCGCTGCTGCCGAATTGCCCCACCTACTCGTATAGCCCTGGCATCCAGAGCGAGAGCACTGGCAGAAAGCTGATAGCCAGAAGGTTGACGAAGACCACGACCACGAAAGGCAGGATGTAGCGAGACAGGCGGGAGATGCCTGAGCCGGAAATCTGCGAAGCCACGAAGAGGTTCAGCCCGACCGGCGGCGTGAACATGCCCATGGCCAGATTGACCACGACGATCACCCCGAAATGCACCGGATGAACGCCAAAGGTCTGCGCGATCGGCAGGAGGATCGGGGTGAAGATCAGGATCGCCGCCGCTGCCTCCAGGAACATGCCGACGAGGAGCAGGAGCAGGTTGACGAGGATCAGGAACAGGATCGCGTTGTCGATCGAGCCGACGACGAGGTTGGAGACCATGCCCGGCACCTGCAGGGACAGGATGATGCGACCGTAAAGGCCTGCGGTGGCGATGATGACAAGCACGATCGCGGCCGTCACCGCGGATTTGCGGAAGATTCCCGGCAGATCCGCTAGGCCGATCTCTCGATAGACGACGACT
This sequence comes from Aureimonas mangrovi, assembly GCF_014058705.1. Lineage (NCBI taxonomy): Bacteria > Pseudomonadati > Pseudomonadota > Alphaproteobacteria > Hyphomicrobiales > Aurantimonadaceae > Aureimonas > Aureimonas mangrovi. Next base: position 1,615,906 of record NZ_CP059692.1, on the reverse strand, counting down.
CCGACGAAGAGCGAATAGACGACGGCGATCACGGCGGCTTCGGTCGGTGTGACGATGCCGCCGTAGATGCCGCCGAGCACGATCATCGGCATGAGGATGGCGAGGATCGCGCTCCGCCCCGCCTTCATAATGTCGCCGAGGCTTGCGGCCTCCTCGCGCACATGCGGATGACCGAGCGCATAGACATAGGCGTAGACCATCAGGGACAGCGCGACGAGAATGCCGGGGATCACGGCCGCGACGAACATGTCGCCCACGGAGACGTTGGCTGAAATAGCATAGAGGATCAGCGGGATCGAAGGCGGAATGATCACGCCGAGTGCGCCGGAGGCGGCCTGGTTGGCGGCCGCATAGTCGCGGTTATAGCCCCTTGCGATCATGGCCGGGATGAGGATCGAGCCCACTGCGGCCGTGGTTGCCGTGCCCGAACCGGAGATCGCCGCGAAGAAGAGGGACGTTACGATGGCGACGATGGCGAGGCCCCCCGTCGTCGCGCCCACCAGCGTGTTCGAGAAATCGACGAGGCGGCGCGAGATGCCGCCCGACTGCATCAGAAAGCCGGCGAGGACAAAGAACGGGATTGCGAGCAGCGGGAATGAGTTGATAGAGCGGATCGTTTCCTGCGGGACGATCAGCATCGGCATCAGCGATCCCTGCCAGATCGTGGCGATAGCCGCGATACCGAGCGCGAAGGCGATCGGAACGCCGAGCAGCAGAAGGGCGAGAAGAAGCCCGAAGAGAAGCGCGATCATTCGCTCAATGCCTCTTTCTCTGCAAGAACGGGTTCCTCGCCTGTCGCCTTGTCGATCAGAAGACCGGCCGCGTTGATGAGGATGAGGACGGCGCCGGCTGGCATGGCGCCATAGAGCCAAAGCATGGAGATGCGCGTGCTGGGCGCGGTCTGGGCTGAGACGCGCTCGGCAAGGGACCAGCCCTCCTTCAAGAGAACCAGCGCAAAGACAGCGACGAGTAGCACGACGCTGATCTCCACAAACCGCGCGATGCGCTTCGGCGCGAACTCGGAAACGATGTCGACCGAGATGAGCGCCCCGTAGCGGAAAGCGTAGCCGGCGCCGAGCATCGTCATCCACACCATCGAGAAACGCGCGATTTCCTCCGAGAAGGTCAGCGGGCTCCCCATCACGTAGCGCGCGAAGACCTGCCAGGTGATCAGCACCGTCATCACGGCGAGCAGCGTGGCGATGAGCCACCCCACCAGCCAGTTCAAACCGTGCGTGGCACGGTTCGCCGCCTTCAATATCGCTTGCATGATCGCTCTCCGGCGTGCCTGGACGAGGAGGCCCGGCACGACCGACGCGTGCGCGGACCTGCCTGCTTTGCTGGGATCAGGGCTGGAAGCCGCGGGCAGCCTCGACGAGTTCCGCGCCTACAGTCGGGGTCCAGTTCTCGATCACCGGCTGCACCCTTTCGGCGAAAGCATCGAGGTCGGGTTCCGTCACCTCCATGCCGAGTTCGGCGAGGCGTTCCTTGTACTCAGCTTCGAGGCGCGCACTCGCCTCGCGCTGAACGGGAAGCGCCAGAGCCGCTGCTTCCAGAACGATCGCCTGATCTTCTTCGGGAAGGGAATTGAAGAGGTCACGCCCCATCATCAACGGGGCCGGCGAATAGACATGCTGCGTAAGGTTCAGATAGCGCTGCACCTCGTAGAAATTGACGTCGTAGATCGTGGGCAGCGGGTTTTCCTGGCTGTCCATCACGCCCTGCTGGAGCGCGGTGAAGACCTCCGTCCAGGCCATGGGCGACGCGTTGGCGCCGAGCGCCTGCCAGGTGTCGACCTGCACGCGGCTTTCCTGTGTGCGGTGGTTGATGCCCCGCAGATCGTCCGGTGTGTGGAGGGGGCGAACATTGTTGGTGTTGTGCCGGAAGCCGTTCTCCATCCAGGCGATGATCTTGGCGCCCGTCGCGTCCTCCAGCTGCTGAGCCAACTGGTCCCCGTACTCGCTGTCGAGGAAGGCGTGTGCCTGGTCGTAGCTCGTGAAGATGTAGGGCAGATCGAACAGCAAGAACGGATCGGAGAAGCCGCCCATCGGCCCGGTGGACGTGATGCCGGCATCGATGATGCCGAGCCCGACACCCTCCACGACCTCGCGTTCGCCGCCCAGAGCATTGTCGTAATGGGGGCGGATCGACAGGCGCCCATCCGAAAGCCGCTCCAGTTCCTCGCCGAACTTCAGGACGCCGATACCCTGATGGGATTCGGGTCCGAGCGGCAGGCTGACGTCGAAGACACGTTCCTGAGCGCCGGCCGTCGCGACGGTGGCGAGAGCCGCAATACCCGACAGGGCGATGGTGATGGTTCTCATGGTGATTTCCTCCCGAAATCGATTGTCGTCTATTCTTAGCCTGTAATATTCAGCCCGCCGTCCAGCCGCCGTCGACGAGGACGGCACTGCCCGTCATCAGCGACGAGGCGTCGCTGGCGAGGAACAGGGCCGCTCCGGTGATGTCCTCGACCTGCCCCAATCGGCCGAGCCTGATCTTATTCAACGTTTCCTCGCGAAACGCGGGGTCGGTGAAGTACGGCCGCGTGAGCGGCGTTTCGATAAAGGTCGGGCAGATCGTGTTGACCCGGATGCCATGCGGCGCGAGCTCCATCGAAGCGGCCTTCGTCAGCCCTTCGAGACCCCATTTCGTCGCGCAGTAGAGCGAACGGTTCGGTGCGCCGACATGCCCCATCTGGGAGGACATGCTGATGATCGACCCTCCCGTCCCGAGCGCGATCATCCGGCGCGCGGCGGACTGGAGGGCGAAGAAGGCGGCACGAGCATTCAGGTCCGCGACCGCGTCGTAATCGTCCTTTTCGACTTCGATCAACGGCTTTGGCCGGTTGGTGCCTGCGTTGTTGACGAAGACGTCGAGGCATCCGATGCCGTCGATCGCGGCACGAAAGCCGGCGATGTCAGTCACGTCAATCGCCAACGCCTCGGCTTTGTAGCCCGCGTCGCGGATAGCCGAGGCCGCTTCTTCGATCTCGGCTCCCGTGCGCGCGCAGAGCCAGACTTCGGCGCCTGCCTGCGCAAAGGTCTCGGCGATGGCCCGGCCGATGCCGCGCCCTGCGCCTGTCACGACCGCGGATCGGCCTTCCAGCGAAAAGGATGGCATTGGCGTCATTGCGCGGCGCTCGCATAGGGCACGGTCTGGCCGCCGTGACGCCTGACGCGGACATTGCCTTGCTCGGCGTGGCCGGCAAAACCCTCGAGCATCGAAAGGCGCGAACAGTAGCGGCCGATATCGGCCGCCGCCTCGTCGGTGGTGATGCGCTGATAGGTATGCGTTTTGAGGAACTTGCCAACCCATAGCCCGCCAGTGTAGCGGCCCGCCTTCTTTGTCGGCAGCGTATGGTTCGTGCCGATCACCTTGTCTCCGTTCGCCACATTCGTGCGCGGCCCGAGGAACAGCGCCCCGTAGGCGGTCATGTTCTCGAGATACCAGTCGTCGCGATCGGTCATCACCTGTACGTGCTCGGACGCGATCTCCTCGGCGGCGGCGAGCATCTCCTCATGCGTGTCGCACACGATGACGGCGCCGTAGTCGCGCCAACTCGCACCCGCGGTGGCGGCCGTCGGCATGATGCCGAGAAGACGGTCGATCTCCGAGAGCGTCGCCAGCGCGAGCTTGCGAGAAGTCGTCAGGAGGATCGCCGGAGAGTTGAAACCGTGCTCCGCCTGCCCGAGAAGGTCTGTCGCGCACAATTCCGCGTCCACCGTCTCGTCCGCGATCAGCAATGTCTCGGTCGGGCCGGCGAAGAGGTCGATGCCGACTCGCCCGTAAAGCTGGCGTTTAGCCTCGGCCACGAAGGCGTTGCCCGGCCCGACCAGCATGTCCACCGGCGCAATGGTCTCGGTGCCGAGGGCGAGCGCCCCGACGGCCTGGATGCCGCCCATCACGTAAATTTCGTGCGCGCCTCCCCAGTGCATCGCGGCGATGACGGCCGCGTTGGGTGCTCCCTTGAAGGGCGGGGTGGCCGCCGCGATGCGTGGCACGCCGGCGACAGAAGCCGTCAGCACCGACATGTGGGCCGAGGCCACCATCGGAAACTTGCCGCCTGGCACGTAACAACCGACCGCCTGCACCGGGATGTGCTTGTGGCCAAGCGTGACGCCGGGCAGCGTCTCTACCTCCACGTCGCGCATGCTGGCCCGCTGGATCTCCGCGAAGTTGCGCACCTGCGCCTGCGCGAAGCGGATGTCCTCGATCTCGCGCGCGTCCAGTGTTCCGATCAGCGCGTCGATCTCGGACTGCGAAAGCCGGTACAAGGCCGGTTCATAGCCGTCGAAGCGCGCACTCATCTCGCGCACGGCTGCGTCACCGCGCGTCTCGATGTCGGCGAGTGCCGCTTCGACCTGAGTGCGCACCGCGCGGTCGTCCTCGTTGCGCTCGGTATCGGCCTTGCCACACTTGATGTGTTCGACTGCCATCTTTCCTCCTAAAAGCCGACCGCGTCGCCGCCCTTGAGGGCAAGGAGCTCGCGCGCCTCGGCGGGCGAAGCGACCTCGAGGCCCAGCCCTTCGATGATCTGGCGCACCGAACGCACCTGCTGGGCATTTGTCTCGGCAAGACGCCCCGGCCCGGCCCACAGGGAATCCTCCAGACCCACCCGAACATTGCCGCCCATGGCTGCGGCCATCGCGGCCACGGGAAGCTGGTTGCGCCCCGCGCCCAGAACCGACCAGCGATAATCCTCGCCGAACAGTCTGTCGGCGGTGCGCTTCATGTGCAGGACGTCGTCGGGATGAGCGCCGATACCGCCCATCAGGCCGAAGACCGTCTGGATGAAGAGAGGCCCCGTGACGAGGCCGGCATCCTTGAAGTGCTTCAGATTGTAGAGATGGGCGGTATCATAGCATTCGAACTCGAAGCGCGTGCCGTTGGCGCCGAGTTCGGTCATGACATGCTCGATGTCGCCGAACGTGTTCCGGAAGATGATGTCCTTGTTGGACAGATAGTCCCGCTCCCACTGATGCTTCAAATCCTTGAAGCGCCCGAGCATGGGGAAAAGGCCGAAATTCATCGTACCCATGTTGAGCGAGGCCAGCTCGGGCTTCCAGTGCAGCGCCGGGCCGATGCGCTCGGCGATCGCCATCGTCGGAGCGCCGCCGGTGGTGATGTTCACCACCGCGTCGCTCGCCTGCTTGATCCGGCGCAGGAACGGCTCGAAGGCCCCGGCGCTCTGGTCGGGCCGCCCGTCCTCCGGGTCACGCGCATGGAGATGAATGACGGCCGCACCGGCCTCTGCCGCACCGATTGCGGCGTCCGCGATCTGCGACGCGCTGATCGGCAGATGCGGTGACATGGAGGGTGTATGGATAGCGCCCGTCACCGCGCATGTGATGACGACCTTACGCTTGCCCGCCATGACGTCCCTCCCCTTCCGCATGCCGGGCATTGCGCTCGGCCAGATGCCGCGCCAAGGCGGCCAGTTCGTCGTCACGCCATGCCTGGCGCGCCCTCACCTTGTCGCTTTCGGTCACCGGAAAAGCCCGCGCGACCTTTTCGATCGCGGCCTCGTTGAAGGCTTCGCCGCGCGCCGCATCGTCGGCGAGGCGCGCCATCGTTGGTCCGTAGCGGCGCAGATAGTCGGCAATGCCGTTCGGCGCGTTGAGGGAGATCGTCTCGAGCGGCCCCATGAAGGCCCAGCGCCGGCCGAGGCCGTGGCGCATCGTGTCGTCGAGCCCGTGCGCGCTCACATAGCCCTCGTCGACGAGACGCAGCGCCTCGGCCAGCACCACCGCCTGCAGGCGATTGAGGATGAAGCCGTCGATTTCGCGTTCGAGACGAACGGGCACCTGGCCAGCCTGGCGGTAAATACGCTCCGCCGTATCAAGCGTCGCCGCATCGGTGTGCGGGCCGGGCGAAAGCTCGACGACCGGCACGAGATGCGGCGGGTTGACCGGGTGGCCGACGAGGCAGCGGTGCCGGCCTGGCAGTTCGTCCGTGTATTGCGAGACGGTCAGCCCCGAACTTGAGGAGGCGACGACCGCATCGGGCTCGGCGAGCTCATCGAGACGGGTGAACAACGCCTGCTTGACCGACAGAACTTCCGGCCCGCTCTCCTGCACCAGCGATGCGCCGCGCAACGCCTCGTCGAGCGAAGCGAAAGTGAGGATTCGGTCCGCGAGCCCGGCGTGATCGGAGCCGCCGCAGCCGAAGGCGCCGGCCTCTGCAGCCATTTTCGCGATCTCTGCGGGCAACCGTTCGAGGACAGCTGGCTCGGCATCCCAGACGCGCACGGCCATTCCGGCCCGTGCGAAAACGAAGGCCCAGCCCCGCCCGACTAGGCCCGCGCCGACGATGGCGACCGTCGTCATTTCGCGCATGCGTCCGCAAAAGGGCGAACGCCGTGCAGTAGCGACTTATATCGCGCGCCGCCCGATGCGGCCAAACGCGTATGGTCCATGTCGAACTCTCCTCCCTTCACGGCGGCGTTCAAAAGATATAGATCTTCTTCAACACCACTGTGATCTCAGATCATGATGGCATAATCTAACTTCACGTCAATGGCCGCCGAGCGTCGAAAATGGGCTTCACGGATTTTGCAGAGCTGCCATTGGCCAGCCATTCGCTAGCCGATCAGGTGCGTGCGCGCCTGGAGGACATGCTTTGCAGCGGTGTGCTCAAGCCGGAAGATCGCACTTCCATCCGAGAGCTGGCCGAAGCCATGGGCGTTTCCACCATGCCGGTGCGGGACGCCGTTTCGCGTCTGGTGGCGGGGGGTGCGCTCGCCATCGAGCGAAACCGCGCCGTCGTGGTGCCGAAGCTCTCGATCGCCGATTTTCAGGATTTGACCGAGGCGCGCATCCTCACCGAAGCTGAGGCGACGCGCCGGGCGGCCCAACGGATGACCCCGGAAATCTTAAATGAGCTGCGCCGGATCAACGACGCGTTCGTGGAGGCGATGGGCGATCCGGGCTCCACCGAGCCCGTGCCGATCAACCAGCGCCTGCACTTCTGCCTCTACGACGCCGCAGGCTCCGCAACATTGTCGCGCATCATCGCCAGCAACTGGCTGCGCGCGGGGCCGATGATCAACCTTGATATCGGCATGCCGACGCGCCGCTCCCGCAATGCCAGCTCGATGCAGGCGCATGCCGCGCTCCTGCTGGCGCTGGAAGCCGGCGATGTCGAGGGCGCGGCGGCCGCAGTGACGATCGACATTCAGAGCGCGGCTGCCTCGATTATCGAAAACGCGCTCGGCGCGGACAGGCCTAAGGAGGACTGAGATGGACCTGGGATTGCAGGACGCGCGCGTGATCGTCACCGCCGGAGCCGGCGGGATCGGACGCGCGATCGTCGATGCGTTCCGTGGGGAGGGAGCCAAGGTCGCGACCTGCGACATCGACGACGCGGCGCTCGCCTCCCTTCCGCAGGATGTGCTCGCCAGGAAGATCGACGTCTCCGATCCTGAGGCGTTCACCGGTTTCATCGACGAGGCGATAGAGGCCTTCGGCGGGCTCGACTGCCTCGTCAACAATGCCGGCATAGCCGGGCCGACGGCACGGGTGGAGGATATCGACCTCGCTGATTGGGATCATTGCCTGCGCGTGGTGCTGACGAGCCAGTATCTTGCCGCCTCTCGGGCCGTGCACGCCCTGCGCTGCTCGAATAATGCTTCGATCGTGAATCTTTCGTCGCTGGCCGGCCGAATGGGCTTCGCACTTCGCACGCCCTACGCGGCCGCCAAATGGGGGGTAGTCGGGCTGACGAAATCGCTTGCGGCCGAGCTCGGCCCGGACGACATCCGGGTCAACGCCATCCTGCCCGGCCTTGTCGCGGGGGATCGCCAGCGGCGTGTCCTGGAGGCGAAGGCGCAACGGCAAGGGCGCAGCTTCGCGGAGACCGAGGCGGAGGCCTTCTCCTACACGTCGATCAGGCATTACGTGGAGCCTTCCGAGATTGCGGGCCAGGCCTTGTTCCTGGCAGGGCGCACGGGCCGCACGATCTCGGGGCAGGCCATTTCAGTATGCGGCGATACCAACATGCTGGCCTGAATTAGTGATGTCCCTCGGGGGGATCATCGCCAAAGTCGTGCGCCAGTGGATCGCTATCCTCAGGGCGAATACCACGCGCATGGCGCTGGGCCGCCCGCGAAAGAAAGGTGTTATCGAAAGCTGGCAACGTCACGACAGCACGTCAGCCCGTATTCCTCGCTCGAATAAGGATCACGAGCGCCGAATGTCTTCCTAGCGGCGGTTCCCGTTCACCGGATATCGGTCCGAGTTCGGACGTTCATCTCTTATGCCGCGTCCTCGCCACTCAGCGTCGACATCGCCATGATATGTGCAAGGTGGCTGAGGCCCTGCGGCATGTTGCCGAGGAACGCGTTGGTTCGGGGATCGACCATCTCGGAGAGGACGCCGGCGCCGTGCGCAAGAGCCCGTTCGAGTTCGGCCAATCGCTCCTTGGCGCGATCCCGTTCGCCGAGGATCGCCCAGGCTTCGGCCATCCAGTACGAACAAGCGAGGAAGCAGCCTTCCTCCCTTTCCGCCCCCGAATAGCGGTAGTGGAACGGCCCGCTGCCGAGTTCGCGATCGATTGCCTCGAGCGTCTCGCGCAGCCGATCACGACCGTCGAACCCGAACCGCACGGCAAGCGCGAGCGAGGCATCAAGGCGCGTTGAGCCGGGATACATGACGAAACTGCCCACTTCCTCGGACCAGCAATGCTCCTCGATCCAGGCCGCGATCCGGTCGCGCTCGCGGACCCAGCGTTCGCGGCAGGTCGTCGGCAACTGCCCGTTGTCGGCGAGTTCCACCGCCCGGGCGAGCGCCTGCCAGCAACTGATCTTCGACATCGTATAGTGCTGGATGTCTTCCAGTTCCCATATGCCGGCATCGGGCGTGCGCCAAAGGTCGGCGCATTCGTCTGCTAGCGACGAGAGCGTCATGGCGCTTCGCGCATCCAGGATGTTGCCGCGCTCCACGAAGCGCGACGCGGTCTCGAAGATATCGCCGTAGACGCCGTGCTGGCGCTGTTTGGCAGCGACGTTCCCCGTAACCACGGGTTTGGAGCCGCGGTAGCCCGGCATTGCCCATTCATGGACGCCCGACACGAGCCCGCCGTCGAGCGTGTAGCAGACCTGCGTACCGTGTTCCTCGATCCGGTTCAGGAGCCAGGAGAAAGCTGCCTTCGCTTCTGCCTCGGCGCCCGCAGCGAGGAACGCCTTGATCGTGTATCCCGCGTCCCTCACCCAGGCGTAGCGGTAGTCGTAGTTCTTCGGACCGCCGATCTTCTCCGGCAGCGAGGTCGTCGGTGCTGCCGCGATGGCACCGGAGGGCGAGAACAGGAGGAGCTTGAGCGCCAGAGCGCTGCGTACGAAGGCTTCCCGGTTCTCCCCGTCATAGGAGACGCGACGGGCCCAGACGCGCCATTCCTCGTCGGAGATGTCGATCCGCTCGTCGATTTCCTCGATCGAGGGGACCACGAGCGGCCCGTCGCTGCACGCGACGATCGCCAGCGTACGCCGCTCACCTTCGCGGACTTCGAAGCGTCCGGAAATGCACTCGTCCGACCAGTCGAAACCGAGCCCCGTAGAATGCAGGAAGAGGCCGAGCACCGTGCCGACGTTGAAGACAGTCTGCGCGCCGATCGTCGAATGGTACGGGTTCACCGTATCGCCGCGCCGGCCCGGCCGCATCAGGACATCGAATTTCACCGAACCGCGCACGCACTCGACACGGCGTGCGAGTTCCGCCCAAGGCAGGCGTCCTGCCGTCCCGCTGTTCAGCGATTCCGTCATGATCGCCTTGCCGTTGGCGGTGGTGAACACGGTCTCGAAGACGTTGCTGGCTTCGCGGTAGCGTTGTTCGACCTCGAACGGCTCTTCTGGGCAGATCGAGAAGCGACCGCCATTTTCGCCGTCGAGCAGGCGGTCGAACAACGGTGGCGAATCCATGTTCGGAACGCACCACCAGTCGATCGACCCATCCGCGCCGGAGAGAGCAACCGAGCGCCCCTCGCCGATCGCGCCGTAGTCCTCGAGCGCGAGATAGCCGGCTGTGCGATCTCCGCGACGACGCGTGCCGGACTTGCCCGGCACGAAAGCCGCGATCCTTTCAACAACGGTCATCGCAAGCGCTCCGACGCGCCGCGCCCTGTGAGCGTCCTCAGGGCTGCGCCCGCGAGCAGCAGCCCACCCGCTGCCGCCAGCTTGAGAAGGCGCACATCGCGGCTCGTCACGAACTCCGAGCGCGAACCGACGACGTCCCGCGTCCGCGGGCCGTCGATGCGGGCAGGTCCGGTCTCTGGCCCCGCGAGATTACCGTCGCGGTGCGGCATCGGATCGCCCTGCTGCGCCTCGACCATGCTGGCCGCCCGTCGATCGGCGACGCTCGGCGACAACGCCTGACCAAGCGCCATCATCATCGTTGAGCGTCCGACCCAGATCTCACGCTGCGGATCCCGCACGGCCGAGTAGACCGCTTCCGCACAGAGACGCGGATCGAACAGCGGGTCCGGTATGACCTGCTCGTGGCCCATGCGATTGCGCGCCCATGTCGGCTGTGGCGTGTTCACGCCCGGCAGGTAGACGACCGAGAGAGTGACAGGCGATTTTTCGGCGATCAGCTCGGCGCGCAGCGAGTCAGTGAACCCACCGACAGCAGCCTTCGCCGCACAATAAGCTGCCTGCAGGGGCGCAGCCCGAATGGCAAGACCCGACGAGACCTGAATGATGGCACCGCGTCCTTGGCTCCGCATCCGACGCAGCGCCGCGAGCGTACCGTAGACCTGCGAGAGGTATGTCGAGGCCGTGACCTGGCGGTATTCCTGGGCGGTGATCTCGTGCGCCGGCGCGACGACGGTCGTCATCGCGTTGTTGACCCACGCGTCGATCGAGCCCAGTTCGCGCACGACACGCTTAGCTGCCACTTCAACCTGCGCCGCGTCGGCGACATCGGTCGGAATATCCAGGATCGTGCCGCCGATGCGCTCGAGCTGCGAGCGGGCATCTCGGAGACGGTCGGGATCGCGTGCAAGGATCGCGACCCGCCAGCCGGATCGCGCGAACCGCTCGGCGGTTGCAAACCCGATACCGGCGCTCGCGCCGGTGACAACTGCTACCTTCATTCTCGCTCTCCTGGAACGCATTGGCCGATGAAGACGACGATCGAAGCGCTCATGAGCGAGAGCGGTGATTGCCTTGCGCTGCACAACGTTCCGGCCGCGAAGACGTTCTAGGGAGTTCGGAGTTGCAGGTGCGACAGATCAGCCGGGGCCTCGAGATCGCCTGATGCCGGCATCGATCCAGGTATGATGGGCGCAGCCAAGACCCGCCAACGAATGCGACTGGAACACCGTGGCTCCGACCCTCCTCATCGTCGCCAGCGAGACAGCCGACCAGCAAAGGGCCCGGCGCAATCCGCGAGCGCGGCCAAGCGGACGAGAGAACTCCGGAACTTCCTGTCGCGGGTGAAGGCTGCCTAGGGAGCAACGATCGCGCAGGTTCGCTCTTAGGAAAGCTGAGATATCGTCCGTCCGGCTTCAAGGATGGGTAGCCGGTCTTGGTACGCAGCCCACTCCGCAAGCCTTCGGAGCGTCAAGGTCACGCAAAGCTCCGCATCGTTGGTGGAAGCGGCTCACGGAAATGGCTTTGCCCCGTTCGCCGAGATGCTTCCGTCAGGCGCCGAACGAAGGATCCGGGTTCAGGTGGAACACGCGGCGCAGACGCCGCGCAGTTCGATAGCGGTGCGACGAGAGCGAAACTTGTGGGCGCCAGCCCAGGCGGACAGGCGCTCGGCAACCTGAGCATCACAGAATTCCACCACGCTCTCGCACCGCTCGCAGATGGCGAAGGCCGTCGCCCCGCAACCGTCGTGATCATGGCGGTGCGCGCACGCGACATAGGCGTTCATACTCTCGAGCTTGTGGACAAGACCGAACTCCACGAGCTTGTCGAGCGCCCGATAGATTTGGGGCGGGGCGCGCAGCCCCTGCGCGCGCAGCGTGTCGAGGAGACCATACGCGCTGGCCGGGCCCTTGGCATCGACGAGCGCGTCCAGAACCAGGCTCTGGTTGCGTGTCAGTTCGCTCGAATGGGCGATCATGGCCGCCTCCTTATCACGCCTTGCAATGACGACTGAGCAAACATAATAACATAACACCAGCTTTACGAGCGCCTTTTACGGCGCGATATCACCGTAGGGCGCTCTCCTGGAACGATTATGCCGGAAGCCCTGATCACCCTCGACGATCTGACTCTTGGCTACGGCAGCCATCCAGCCGTGCATCACGTGGATGGCACCATCGCGCGCGGTGCGCTGATGGCGATCGTGGGCGCCAACGGCTCGGGAAAATCGACGCTTCTCAAGGGCATTGCAGGTATGATGACGCCGATGAGCGGACGGTGCGACGTCCGCCCCGGCACGCGCATCGCCTACCTGCCGCAGCAGTCCGAGCTTGATCGGTCCTTCCCCGCCCGGGTGCTCGACCTCGTCGCGCTCGGCCTGTGGCCGCGCCGTGGCTTCTTCCGACGCCACACGGCCGAGGACAGAGCGTCACTCGCGCAAGCGCTGCGCGCCGTTGGCCTGGCCGGCTTCGAGAGGCGCCCGATCGACACCCTGTCCGGCGGCCAGCTGCAGCGCGCGCTCTTCGCGCGCGTTCTCGTACAGGATGCCGATCTCATCCTTCTCGACGAACCGTTCAACGCAGTCGACGCGCGAACCGTGGTCGATCTCGTAGCACTGATTAAACGCTGGCACGGCGAGATGCGCACCGTCCTCGTCGTCGCTCACGATCTGGAACTCGTGCGCGCGAATTTCCCCGAGGCCCTTCTCCTGGCGAGGCGTCCGGTGGCGTGGGGCGCCCTGCCCGGCGCGCTGGCGCCTGAAAACCTCCTGCGAGCGCGGCAGTTCCAGGAAGCCTGGGACGAGCACGCGCCATGGTGCGGCGTCGGCGACACGCACGAACACGGCGACAAGGCGCAAGGCTCTTCCGCGAACGACGGGACCGGCGAAGCACGCGCCGGGAAAGCTGCCTGATGGAGACCGCCTACCACCTCCTCATCGCGCCGTTCGTCGAATTCGCCTTCATGCAGCGCGCCCTTCTGGGCGCACTGATGCTTTCGGTCGCTGCCGGGCCGATCGGTGTCTTCCTGATGCTACGGCGCATGAGCCTCACCGGCGACGCGATGGCACATGCCATCCTGCCGGGCGCAGCGGTCGGCTTTCTCCTCTACGGGCTGGAGATCGTGCCGATGACGATCGGCGGCTTGGTCGCCGGCGTGCTGGTGGCCCTTGGCGCGGGCGCCGTCGCGCGCTTCACGGTGCAGAAGGAAGACGCCTCCATGGCGGCTTTTTACCTGATTTCCCTGTCGCTCGGCGTGCTGATCGTTTCGTTACGCGGCTCCAACATCGACCTGATGCATGTGCTCTTCGGCACCGTTCTGGCCCTCGACGGCGCGGCGATCACCCTTATCGCCCTCGTCACGGCGATCACGCTCGGATGCCTGTCTATATTCGGACGCGCTCTCGTAGCCGAATGCATGGACCCGCTTTTCCTGCGTTCGGTTTCGCGGCTCGGGTCGCCGGTTCATTTCATTTTCTTGGGGATCGTCGTCCTCAATCTCGTTGCCGGGTTTCAGGCGCTCGGAACGCTTCTGTCGGTGGGCCTGATGATCCTGCCAGCGGCGGCCGCGCGCTTCTGGGCCAGCCGTGTTCAAGGCATGTGCGCGCTCGCTGTCGTTCTCGGGGCCGTCTCATCTGTCGCCGGCCTGCTCTTGTCCTACCACGCCTCCCTTCCTTCGGGCCCGGCGATCATCCTTTCGGCCGGCATCCTTTATGCGATCTCGGTCCTCGTCGCGCCGCGCGGCCTGATCCTGACACATCGCCGGCCCGCGGCCCACCGAACAGCCTGAACCGCCAGGACACGGCAACACGGCTCAAGCCGGATTGCTCCGCGTCGTGGCGACCGTCTCCATTTCGGGCAGGGTGGCGGCGGAGATCACGGTGCCGACCAAGATCGTCCAAGCGCGGGCGGAACCGAGCGGCATCAGCCCCTGCGCATCAGGATCATCTTTTCCTGCGTCATGTCGCGCATCGTGTATGGGATGCCGCCCGTTCCGTAGCCGGAAGTCCTGCGCCCCGCGAAGGGCATCCAGTCCGTGCGGAACGCCGTCGGATCGTTCAGCATCACGGCCGAGGCGTCCAGCCGGTCGGCCGCATGCATGGCGACATCGATGTCCTGCGAGAAGACACTGGCCTGAAAGGCAGTCGGCAACGCGTTCGCGCGCCCGATCGCCTCGTCGAGATCGTCGTAGCGGTAGACGGCAACGACGGGGCCGAACACTTCCAGCGTCGAGATTTTTGCATCGGCCGGCGGGTCGACGAGCACTGTCGGGCTCAAGCTCGTCTCGGACAGCCTCTCGCCTCCGGTCGCAAGCACCGCCCCGCTCTTCACCGCTTCCTCGATCCACTGCGCGACGCGATCGGCTTCTCGCGGCAGGATCAGCGGCCCGACCTCCGTGTCGGGCAAGACGGGATCGGCCGTGCGCAGCGTCTCGACGCGCGCGACGAGCCTTTGCGTGAAATCCTCGGCGAGATCGGAATGCACGAAGATGCGCTGCGTCGAAACGCAGACCTGGCCGGCATGGTAGTAACCGCCCTTCACGATCGGCTCGATGACCTTATCAAGATCGGCGCTGCGGTCGACGATGGCCGGCGCCGCGCCCCCGTGCTCCAGCGCCAAGCGCACGCCGGGGGCGAGCTTGGAGTGGAGCGACCAGCCGACCTTCGCCGAGCCGATGAAGCTTAGGAACGCCACACGCGGATCGGTCACCAGCTTTTCCGCCAGTTCGTTGCCCTCCGGTAGGAAGCTCTGGCACCAGGCTTCCGGCAGGCCCGCCTCATGCACCATGGATACGAATTCGAGGCATGAGAGCGGCGTCGTGCTCGCCGGCTTGATGATCACAGGGCAGCCGACCGCGATCGCCGGTGCGACCTGATGAACGATCAGGTTCAAGGGGTGGTTGAAAGCCGAGATCGCCGCGACGATGCCGATCGGCTCCTTCGTCGTGAAGGCCCATCGACCGTCTGCCGCAGGCGAAAGCCCCATCGGGATTTCCCGGCCGGCGAAGTTGCGAAGCTCGTCCGCGGCGTTGTGGACACCGTCGATCGCCCGGCTCGTCTCCACGATCGCATCCGGCAGCGGTTTGCCACCCTCTCGCGCGATCTGCATGGCGAGGTGATCGCGCCGCCCCTCCATCAGCGCGGCCAGCCTGCGCAGGATCGCGATGCGCTGGTGCGGCTTCAGCCAGCCGCCGCGGTCCTTGAAGGCGCGCTCCGCCGCCTGGAGCTTGCGCTCCAGGGCCGTCGCGTCGTCGGTATCGACCTCAGCGATCGGCTCGCGATCGAAAGCCTGCACGATTGTCAGCATGTCATCTCCCTCACGCCTTCACGAGCCTCTCAGCTCAGGCGCACTCGACGTCCGGCGTGCGGTTGCGCAGTTCGTCGACGAGAACCCGGGTGTTCTCCGAATAGTCGATCGGCACCTCGACCAGATGCACGCCGCCGCCCGCGAAGGCCGCCTCCAGCGTCGGCACGAGGTCTTCCACCGCGTTCACCCGCGAGCCCTTGGCGCCGTAGGCCTCGGCGTAGCGCACGAAATCTGGATTGCCAAAGCTCATGCCGAAATCCGGGAAGCCGTCCACAGCCTGCTTCCAGCGAATCATGCCGTAGGCCGAATCGTTCAGGATGACAACGACGAGGTTCAGCCCCAGGCGGACCGCCGTCTCCATCTCCTGCGAATTCATCATGAAGCCGCCGTCACCGCAGACGGCCATCACACGCCGGCCCGGATTGAGCATCGCGGCCATCATGGCCGAGGGCAGCCCAGCGCCCATCGTGGCGAGCGCGTTGTCGAGGAGCAGCGTGTTGGCGACATGGGTGCGGTAGTTGCGCGCGAACCAGATCTTGTACATCCCGTTGTCGAGGCACACGATCCCGTCCTCGGGCATCACCTTGCGGACATCGTGGACCATGCGCTGCGGCGTCACCGGGAAACGGTCCTCTTCGGCGCGGTCGTTGATCCGCGCGAGAATCCGCTGGCGCAATTCCAGCATCCCCTCATCGGAGGTCAGCTTGCCTTCGAGGCGCTCCGCGAGCGCGTCGACGGTCGTCGCGATATCGCCGATGACCTCGATGTCGGGATGATAGACCTGCTCGACGGTCGCCGACTGATAGCCGACATGGACGACCTTCGGCCCGCCTGCGCTCTTCATCAGGAACGGCGGCTTCTCGACGGTATCGTGACCGATGGCGATGATCAGATCCGCGCGCTCGATAGCCTCATGGACATAATCGCCCTCGGACAGCGCCGCCGTGCCGACGTAAAGGTTCGAGCCCCCGGTCACCGCGCCCTTGCCCATCTGCGTGTTGAAAAAGGGCACACGCGTGCGCGCGATGAAGTTCGACAGGGCATCGACGAGCGAGGGCCGGTTTCCGGCCGCCCCGATCATCACGAGCGGACGCTTGGCGGCAAGGATCGTGTCCGCAGCGCGGTCGAGCACGGACGACTGCGCGACGGGCCATTGCAGGACGTGGGACGGGATGACCGGCGCATTCTCGACTTCCTCGGCGGCCACGTCCTCGGGCAGTTCGAGATGCACCGGACCCGGCCGCTCCTCCATCGCGACACGGAAGGCGTCGCGCACCGTCGAGGGGATGCTGCCCGCGCTGACGATCTGGCGCGTCATCTTGGTCAGCGGCTTCATGGAAGCAACGATATCGACGATCTGGAAGCGCGCCTGCTTTGCGGTGTGAATCGGCTTCTGCCCGGTGATGAGGATCATCGGCATGGCGCCGAGATGAGCATAGGCCGCGCCGGTGGAGAAGTTCAGCGCACCCGGGCCGAGCGTCGCCAGACAGACGCCGGGCTTGCCGGTCAGCCTTCCGTGCGTCGCGGCCATGAAGGCGGCCGCCTGCTCATGGCGTGTCAGGACCACTTCGATGGACGAGGTTCGCAACGATTCCAGAACGTCGAGATTCTCTTCCCCGGGAACGCCGAAGACGCGCTCGACGCCCTCGTTCTCCAGCGCGGCGACAAACAGATCCGAGCCCTTAGGCATGGTTTCGACCTCGTGATGGGATTGCGGACAGTCGTGTGTGCCCACCATAAATGGGCACAGGGCAAGCTCAAGCTACCTCCGGGCGTGAACGTCGCGTCAAGCAATACGCGCCTTGACAACGGTGCATCCCCGGAGCTCGACCTGGGACAAATGGCAATGGAATTCGATTTGACCTTCGATGCGCAGCCGGGTGAGCCCGTCGAGATCGCGGACAACGTGCGCCGCATCACCGCGCCCAATCCGGGGCCGTTCACCTTTCGCGGCACCAACACCTACCTCGTCGGCACGGAGCGCCTGGTCCTCGTCGATCCCGGGCCGGACGACGAGGCGCATCTGGCGGCGATCCTCGATGCGCTGGGCGGGGCGCCGCTGGAAGCAATCCTCGTCACCCACACCCATCTCGACCACACCGGCCTTACGGCAAAGCTGAAGGCTGCGACGGGCGCGCTAGTTTACGCCGAAGGCCCGCACCGCGCCGCGCGGACCCTGCACGAGGGCGAGACGAACGCCCTCGACGCCGGCGCCGATCGCGGCTTCGCGCCGGATATCCGCGTTGGCGACGGCGAGACGGTGCGCTTCGGGGCCAGCAGCTTCACCGCGATCGCGACGCCCGGCCACGCCGCGAACCATCTGGCCTTTGCGCTCGAAGGAACTCCGGCGCTCTTCTCCGGTGACCACGTCATGGCGTGGTCGACCACCATCGTGGCACCGCCGGACGGCTCGATGGCCGACTACATGGCCTCGCTCGACAAGCTGATGGCGCGCCCGGAGAGCCTCTACTTGCCGGGGCACGGCGCGCCGCTCGAGCGCCCGCTCCCCTTCATGCGCGCGCTGCGTTCGCATCGCCGCATGCGCGAGGCGGCAATCCTCGAACGTCTGCAGTCCGGCGATCGAACCATCCCGGAGATCGTCGCCGCCCTCTATGCGACGACGGACAGGCGCTTGCATGGGGCGGCCGGACTTTCGGTCCTCGCCCATCTGGAGGACCTCGTCGGCCGGGGCCTTGCGGCGAGCGATGGCCCGCCATTGATCGGAGCGCGTTTCGAACGCGTTTGAAGCCTATTCCTCGACGGGGCCGCTGCGCAGAAGATCCATCGCAGCATCCAGCCGCGCGAGGAAAGCGTCGATGAAGCGGCGGTTCTGGCCAAGATCGCGCGGCACGTCGCGCGAGACCGACCGCACATCGACATAGCTGACGCCGTCTTCCTCCACGATACGGATGGTCACGTCGCTCGGCAGGGCGAGGATCGGCGCGTAGGCAACTGCCGAGATCACGTACTGGTCCGAATCCTGAACTGCCGAGGGGTCCTGTTCGCCCTCGGCCGCAAGCGTATCGCGCAGCGTCGGCACGGCGGTGACCACCGTGCCGGCGACGCCCAGATCGCCTTCGGCAGGCTGCGGGCCAGAGCCTGCAACGATGTCCTCCACCTCCCACCCCGATGCGTCGATGGCGCTCCGCGCCGCGCCGTAGACCTCGGCGGCCGTCGCGCGGAAATCGCGGCCGAGAACGACGCGCGTCGATTCGATCGGCAGGCCGGCGGACGGTGAAAGCTGGGCGGCCATGCCGTCCGTCTCGGCCATTGCTGAATTGGGATACTCGATCGCCAGGAACATGCCGACCGCGAAGGGAACGGCCAGGAAGCAGGATAGGAAGAGTGCGGCCACCGCGCGCCCGCCGCCACGATGGCCGCGGAACCAGGCCTTTGCGGCGGCGAAGAGTGCGCAGAGGAGCGCAACGACCACCAGTCCGCCCACCGTGACGACGACGAGCGAGAACGCTTGCAGGTTCAGGATCTGGAGGCGGAAAAAGATCAGCGCGACAGCCAGAAGTGCGAGCGCGAAAGTGGCCAGCGCCCAGGCCCAACCGGCCGAACGCGCACGCTTCCTGATGTAGTGTCCGCTCACGCCATGCCTCGCACTGCCGTCCGGGCGAGCATATCACAGGCAGATCGAAGCAACGCCAGCGTCAGCATCCTCAGCCGCGCGCCCTTGCCTTGCCGGACCCGCGCGAGCCGCGTGAGAAGCGGATGGCAGCCTGCGCCGCGGCCACGCGCGCGATCGGCACGCGGAAGGGCGAGCAAGAGACATAGTCGAGCCCGACCTGCTCGAAGAAGCTGATCGAGGCGGGGTCGCCCCCCTGCTCGCCGCAGATGCCGAGCGTGATGTCCGGCCGCGCGCGCCGCGCCTTCTCCACGCCGATCGAGATGAGTTCGCCGACGCCTTCGACATCGATGGACTGGAAAGGGTCGCGATCGATGATGCCGTGACGCTCGTAGGTCGACATGAAATTGGCCGCGTCGTCGCGCGAGATGCCGTAGACCGTCTGCGTCAGGTCGTTGGTGCCGAAGGAGAAGAAGTCGGCCACCTCGGCGATCGTGTCGGCGCGGATGATGGCGCGCGGCAGCTCGATCATCGTGCCGACATGGTAGGAAACGCGCCGGCGCCGCTCGGCCTGCACGAGTTCGGCGACTTCCACGATGCGGGCCTTGAGGAAGTCGAGCTCCTTTCGCAGGCCGACGAGCGGCACCATGATCTCGGGAACGACGTCCTTGCCCTTGCGCTCGCCGGCTTCGATCGCGGCCTCGAAGATGGCGCGGGCCTGCGTTTCGACGATCTCCGGATAGGAAATCGCGAGGCGGCACCCGCGATGGCCGAGCATCGGGTTGAATTCCTGAAGCGTCTCGATGCGCTCGGCGAGGACCTTCTCGGGAATGCCGAGCGCAAGCGCAGTCTCGGCGACCTCGCCCTCGCCCTTCGGCAGGAATTCGTGCAAGGGCGGATCGAGAAGGCGGATTGTCACCGGCATGCCGGCCATGATCTCGAAAAGCTCGACGAAGTCGGACCGCTGCATCGGCAGGAGCCGCGCAAGCGCCGCCCGCCGCCCCTCCTCACTGCCGGCGAGGATCATCTCGCGCATCGCGCCGACGCGGCCGCCCTCGAAGAACATGTGCTCGGTGCGGCAAAGGCCGATGCCCTCGGCGCCGAAGGCGCGGGCCGCTCGCGCCTCCGCGGGCGTCTCCGCATTGGTGCGCACAGCCATGCGCCGGGCCCGGTCCGCGAACTCCATAAGCGTGGCGAAGTCGCCCGAGAGCGAAGGCGTCGTCAGCTTGCAGGCGCCTGCGATGATGTCACCCGTCGCGCCGTCGATCGTCAGCCGGTCGCCGGCCCGGAGGACACGGCCCGCCGCCGTCAGCGTCTGCGCGTCCAGATTGATGCGAAGCGCGCTCGCGCCGGTCACGCACGGCTTGCCGATGCCGCGCGCCACCACGGCCGCATGGCTCGTCGTGCCGCCGCGCACCGTCAGGACGCCTTCGGTGACGTGCATCCCGTGGATGTCGTCGGGCAGCGTCTCGGTGCGCACCAGGATAGAGGGGCGCCCCTCGCCGGCCAATTCCAGCGCGCGCTCGGCGGAAAAGACGATCTCGCCGCTCGCCGCGCCGGGCGAGGCGGGAAGCCCGCGCGCGAGGATGTCGAGGTTCTCGGCCCGCTCGATCGTCGGGTGCAGCATCTGGTCCAGCGAGGCCGGGTCGATGCGCAGGAGCGCCTCTTCCTCGTCTATCAGCCCCTCGCGCACCATGTCGACGGCCACGCGAATGGCCTCCGCGATGCCGCGCCGGGCGGGCCGCGACTGGAGGAGGAAGAGCGCGCCGTCGCCGACCATGAAGTCGACCTCGCAGGCATCGCCGAAATGCGCCTCGATCCGGCGGACATAGGTGGAGAGCGCCGCGAGGTCTCCCGGGAAGCGCGTATCGTCCCCGACAGACAGGTCCAGCATGGTCCCGCGCTCGCCGATCTCCCGCGCATCGTCGCGACCGCGCAGTTCGAACTCGCCGGTGAGAAGCGAACGTCCCGTTGCCATGTCCCGCGAAAACGCTCGGCCCGTGCCGGACTTTTCGCCGCGCTCGTTGAAGATCATCGCGTGTGCCGTCACCGCGAGGCCCGCATTCTCCGAAATGCCGTGCAGAACCCGGAAGGCGCGCGCGACAGGGCCGCGCCAGCTCGAGAAGGCGGCTTCCACCACTGCGATCAATTGCTCGAATGGCGTCTGCGGGAAGGCGTGCCCGAGTTCTTCCTCTAGGAAGGCGAGGTCACGGGCAATCAGCGCGCGCCATTGCGGCACGGTCGCCGGCTCCGCACCGCCCCAGCCGGCCCGATCGCGCTCGTCGTCTGCAATGTCCTCGAACTCGCCGGGATCGGCGCCGTAGACGAGAAGCGCGAAGCTCTCGATGAAGCGGCGATAGGACCGGAAGGCGAAGGCCGGATCGCCGAGTTCCGTGGAGAAGGTCTCCACCGTGCGATCGTTGAGGCCGATATCCAGAATGGTGTCGGCGAGCCCTGGCATGGGAGCGCGAGCGCCGACGCGCAGCGCGAGCAGAAGTGGCCGCGTCTTGCCGTCGAACACCCGGCCCGTGGTCTGCTCGAGCCATTCGACGGCAGACAGGATCTCCGAGCGAAGGCTCTGCGAGACCTCGCCATGCGCCGTCATGCTCTGCCGCCAACCGAGCGTGGAGACCGTGAAGCCGGGGGGCACCGGCAAGTCCAGAGAGGCGAGCGTGGCGAGATTGGCGCCTTTCAGCCCGAGCGCCTCCGAAGCGTCGGCGGGCCGTTCCGCCGATCCTCGCTTGAAGGTGAACACGCGCTTCGCCATGCACTCGCACCACGCCGTCGCCCGGATGGCCACCGGGCCCGTCCTTAAGAGCCAGTGGTCCGATTACGGCATTCGCCGCAGAACCCCAAGCCCCGCCTTGCGCGCCGCGGCGCTAAACCGCCTTCACCGATGCGCTTCGATGACCGCCGCCATCTGGTCGGCGGTCATCGCGCCGGAATAACGGTCGCCATTAATGAAGAAGGTCGGCGTGGCACGCACGCCGAACTCGTTCTCGCCGCGCTCCTTGACGGCCGCGACCTGACCTTGCAGCTCCTGGTTCTGCAGGCAGGCGACGAAAGCTTCCTGGCTCATGCCGGAGAGGCGCGCGATCTGGAGAAGCGCTGCGGAGACGTTCTCGGCGCGCGTCCAGGTCGCCTGCTGCTGGAACAGGACGTCGACCATCGGCTCGCGCTGGGTTTCCGGCACGCACCGCGCCAGCATGAAACCGGCGAGCGCCTGCGGGTCGAAGGGGAACTCGCGCACGATCACCTTGGCGATGCCGGTGTCGACATAGTCCGCCTTGATGTCCGGCAGCACCTGATTGTGGAACTGGGCGCAATGCGGGCAGGTCAGTGAGGCGTACTCAACGATGGTAACCGGCGCGTTCGGGTCACCGATGACGATGTCGGGCAGCGCGCCCTCAGCCATGAGCTCCGCGACATCGACGCTGCCCTGCGGCTCCGGAGCTGTGGCGGACGAAGGATCAGTGCGGCGCTCGGCCGGGGCGGCGTCGGGGTTCGCGGCCGGCGCCTCCTGAGCCTGTGCCGTACCGATCAGCCGGAAGGTGCCGTCGTCGTCAGCGCACGCCGCAAGGGCCAGCACCGCGGCACTGCCGAGCAGAACCGATGCATGGCGCGCCCGCTGCATAAGCGAGGGGCCGACGGTGATGGTCTGCTTGGAAGCTTTCATCGATGAATGTCCTTCATGGGCCTTCGATTGCGCGCCGCAACAATGCGGAGATGCCTTGTCTAGGAGGCGATTGGGGCTTTTCCAATACACCATCCTGACGATTGCGCGATTGCGCTTGAACGAATCCTGAACGCAGTGTTCAGTCCGTAGGCGCCCGGTTGCGCGCCAGAACGCTTTCGCCAAGACGCGTCAGAGCCTTCCGCAGGCGTTCATTCTCCACCGATCCAGCCTGCGCTTCGATAGCTGCCTTGTCCGCTGCGGAGAGCGGCGCCGTCGCGGGCTTGCGGGAGGCCGGTGGCAGCGGCAGCGCCTTCTGTATGATCTTCAGACGCCCGACGGCATGAAAGCCGAAGAAGGCGTCGATTCGCTGGAGCAGCTCGCTGCTCTCGTGCTGAAGCCTCAGCGCCGATGCACCCTCACAGGCGACGACGAGCGTTGCTGGCTCGAACGGATCGTTGTCGCTGCGCCGCGCCTGCCAGATCAGCTTTTCCGGCCGTGTCCCAGCCGCGAGCCGTGGGCCGGCGATCTCCGGCCACGCCGTGACGAGCCCGCTCGTCATGCCCGCCTTTTTCGCCAGGATCGGATCGACGAGGCCGGCCACGAGGTCCGCGAGCGGCTTGACACCGGGACGCTTTGGCGCGCTCGCCGCCTTCATGACGAGGGACCGAGGCGGCGCCCGGTCAGTGCCAGTTCCGTGCGCCGCAGGCTGGTGAGGACGATGCCCATGAAGCCGAAAACCAAGATGATCATCCACTCGTTCAGGAGCACACCATGAAAGGCGCCGAAGGAGAAGACGAGGAAGACGAACACGGCGGCGTTGGCAACGAGGTTTCGCGAGCCGAACCTGACACATGAGACGGCGAAAGCGGCGAAGATCGCGAGCAGCAGGGCGAGCCCGACGAGTCCGTTCGAGAGCATCTCGTCGAGGAACAAGTTGTGGAGGTGCTGGAATTGCATGACGCGCTCGGCGTTCGGGCCGGAGAACTCCGCGACCCGCTCCATCCGGCTCATGGCCCCTACGCCCGTTAAGGGATGTTCTGCCACGATCTGGAGGCTGGCGTTCCAGAAGGTCAGCCGCACATCGACCGAACCGCTGGCGCTGCCGGTAGCGTTAAAGCGCTCCATCTCCTCCACGGCGCGCGAGACGCGATCAGCGACGAGCGGGTACGCCACAAAGGACGCCGCGACGAGGCCGGCGAGACCGGCCGTCAGCACCGCCATGCGCCGGCTCGGCTGGTCGCCGCGAAAGATCGCCCACAGGTCGATCGCCACAATCGGCAGGAAAACGATCCAGGCCCCGCGCGTTTGCGTGAGAAGGATCGGCGCGATCGCCAGATACGCCCACCAGCGCCCGTTGGGCAGGAAGCGCGGCGGCCGGGCGGCATCGATGCGCGCCATCACCGCCGCCCCCGCCACAAGGAAGGCCAGTATCGCCGCATTCTCACCGAGGTCGAGGCGCTCGCCCTTCAGCAGCAGGACCTGAAGCACGGAAGCGACGAGAAGCGTTGGCAACGCCATGCGCGCGCCGATCACCATAGCGTCGACGGGCCTGCGCACGAGGCACAGTCCGACCGGGATGAAGAAGGCCGAAAGCTCCACAAGCGCGTAGCCGAGTTGCCGGTTCCCCTGCACCGGCTCCCCACGCCCGAGCGACAGCGCGATCGCCCATATCACGTAGGTGAGAAGCAATGCCGAATAGAGCGGCGGCAGATGCCGGCACACGCGGTGACGTACCAGAACGAGGTAGAACCCACAGGCGGCGAACGCGATGAAGCCAGCCTTGCCGACGGCGAATAGCAGGATCACCGTCGCTACCGCCGTCATCAGGACGAGAGGGTCGAGGCGCCGCCGCGCCAGGAGGATCCGCTTGAAGGTCATCGCGATGGCCGCATGGCGCCAAGCAGGCGACGTGCTGCATCGATCGTGCGGAAGCGCAATGTCGTCAGCCGCTGCCAGAGGGGCAGGTTCTGGTCGGCGTATTTCCGCCCGTCTCGGGTCAGGCTTCTGGTTCCCGCGAGGCCGATCGGGTCAGGATGAACGTGACGCAGACGCACGCCGAGGGCCCATTCGCGCTCGAGCGCGACATCGTAAGGCAAGCGCATCGGCGTCAGCGATCGCAAGAGTCGCGGCACGATCTCACGCCGCACGAGATAGGCCGCTGCCGAACCGCTCGGCCCGAAGGCGGCGCGCCCCACCCGCAGGCCGTTCGGGAGGCTCCGTTCCGTGAGATGCATGGCGCGCCGGTGATGAACGAGCTTCAGCACGTCCCAGCCGCCCACGGTCTCGAGCGCCGACAGCGTTTGCGAGAGATCGGGAGAGAGGACCACGTCGTCCTCAAGGATGAGACCGAATTCATCCGAGCTTTGAAGAAACATCTCCAAAGCCTTTAGATGACTCGCATAGCACCCGTATTCCCCCGGCAGCGGTCGCTTGCCGTGGTCGCGCAGAAAGCCGGGCTCGTCGAGGAGCGCACGTTCGGCCGCAGGCACCGTCCGACCGTCCACGGCGGGCACGCGCACGAGCTCGACACCCGCACGTTCCGCTTCGCCCCGGATGCGTTTCAGTCTGTCTTGCGAACGGTCGAGATTGATAAGATAGGCCTTGGTCGCCAAGAGATACGCTTTATGGCAGGGTCCGATCGGCTCACCGGATGGCGTCAAACTGCATGGAAGTCAATCATTGAGCCGTATGCGCCTTCCGAGCGAACACGCGCCGGACGCCCGGATCGCCGGTCTTCTCCTGCCCTGGTACGATCGACACGCGCGAGAGCTTCCCTGGCGTTTGGGGCCGGAACGTGCAGTTGAAGGCGAGCGTGCCGACCCTTACCGGGTCTGGCTTTCTGAGATCATGCTCCAGCAGACGACCGTCGCGGCGGTGAAGAGCTACTTTGCGCGGTTCACCGAACGCTGGCCGAGCGTGGAAGCGTTGGCGGCAGCACAGGACGGCGAGGTGATGAGCGCCTGGGCGGGCCTTGGCTACTATGCGCGCGCCCGCAACCTCCTCGCCTGCGCGCGAGTGGTCGCTGGCGAACGCGGCGGGTTGTTTCCCACGAGCGCCGAGGGTCTCAGAGCACTGCCTGGCATCGGCGACTATACCTCAGCCGCAATTGCCGCGATCGCCTTCGGCGAACGGGTCGCCGTGGTGGACGGCAATGTCGAGCGCGTGACGACCCGCCTCCACGCGATCGAGACGCCCCTGCCCGCCGGCCGCCCGTTCGTGCGCCACCATGTGGACGCGATGACGCCGGCAGACCGGCCGGGAGACTTCGCGCAGGCGATGATGGATCTCGGCGCCACAATCTGCACGCCGCGAAAGCCCGCCTGCGTGATCTGCCCCATCGCCGAGCCCTGCCGGGCGCGGGCGGAAGGGCGGCAGGAGACGTTCCCCGTGAAGGTGAAGAAGGCTGCCAAGCCGAGCCGCATCGGGGCCGCCTTCGTGGCGCTCCGGCGCGGCGATGGCGCCGTGCTCCTGCGCAAGCGCCCGTCCACAGGAATGCTCGGCGGGATGAGCGAACCGCCGACGACCGCTTGGAGCGCACGAGCGGACGGCGCAACGGGAGAGGACGCCGCCCCCTTTCCGGCCGACTGGCGGCTCGTCGGCGAGGTGCGCCACGGCTTCACCCATTTCGACCTGACGCTCGAGGTCTGGCGCGCCGTGGTGATGGAAGTGCCCGACACATCAGGCTGGTGGGCCCCCGCCGACGCGTTGGACGCCGAGGCCCTGCCGACGCTCATGCGCAAGGCGATCGAGACCGCCCTCGCCGCTTGAAGCTCAGGCGCCGGCGGCGCCCATACGCTGGCGCACTTCCTTGCGAAGATCGTCGATCAGGGTGAGTTGCGCGCCCTCGCGGACGTGCCAGAAGGTCCAGCCGTTACAGGCTTCCGCCCCCTGAACGCGGGCACCGATCCGGTGGATGGAGGCGGCCTCGCCATCCGCCACAATGGTGCCGTCAGCGCGCACCCGTGCCGAGAAACGACCCTTGATGTCGGTCAGCTCGGCGCCGGGCGCGATCAGCCCCGCCTCGATCAGCGTCGTGAAGGGGATGCGCGGCTCGGCGCGCTTGCCGGTGGCCACCTGCACCGAGAGATTGTCCAGTTGCACCGTCTCCTCGATGCGGCGCGTGGCGACCTCGATATAGGCGTCCTCGCGCTCGATCCCGACGAAGTGTCGACCGAGACGCTTGGCGACGGCCCCGGTCGTGCCGGTGCCGAAGAACGGATCGAGGATCGTGTCGCCCGGCTTGGTGGAGGAGAGGATGACGCGGGCCAGCAACGCCTCGGGCTTCTGCGTCGGATGAGCCTTCTTGCCGTCCGCTCCCTTGAGGCGCTCCGAGCCCGAGCAGATCGGGAACATCCAGTCCGAGCGCATCTGGAGATCGTCGTTCGCCGCCTTCATGCTCTCGTAGTTGAAGGTGTAGGCCTTCGCGTCCTGAGAGCGGGACGCCCAGATCATCGTCTCGTGGGCGTTCTGGAACCTGCGGCCGCGAAAGTTCGGCATCGGATTGGCCTTGCGCCAGACGATGTCGTTCAGCATCCAGAAGCCGAGATCCTGCATGACCGCGCCGACGCGGAAGATGTTGTGGTAGGACCCGATCACCCAGATCGTGCCGTTGGGCTTCAGGACGCGGCGCGCCGCGAGGAGCCAGGCGCGCGTGAAGGCGTCGTAGGCCTGGAAGCTCTCGAACTGGTCCCAGGCATCGTCCACCGCATCGACCTTCGAATGGTCGGGCCGCAGCAGATCGCCGCCGAGCTGGAGGTTGTAGGGCGGGTCGGCGAAAATCGCATCCACCGAATGCTCCGGCAGCGCCGCCATCCGCGACACGCAGTCGCCCTTGATGATGGTGTCGAGCCAATCAGCTTTCGCCGCGGCCTGGGACGGGACGGGATGCGCACGCACGACGTTGGACATTCGATCACCGGGGTCTGACGCAAGAACTTGAAGAACCGCGGTCATAGTTACCGAACGGGGTAAACGATCGGTGAAACGGCCGGCGAAGCCGGCGATCCATCTCCGGTTGGCCTCGCGATGCGCGCCATGCTAGGCCCCGGCCGCTATCAGGCGGAGCAAAGAATGGCCCTCTCCCTCATCATCTTCGACTGCGACGGCGTGCTCGTCGATTCCGAGATCGTCGCCGCGCGCATCGAATCGGAAATGCTGAAGGAGCACGGCATCGAAATCTCGGCAGAGGAACTCGCCGAGCGCTTCGCCGGCCTGACGCTCGTGCGCATCCTGGAGACGCTGGAGACCGAAACCGGCGTCACGCTGCCGGAGGATTTCGCCACGAAGGCCGAAGCCGAGGGCAACCGGCGCCTCGCCACCGTCGCGCCCATTGCCGGCGTCCACGAGATGCTGGACCGGCTCGATCTGCCGCGCTGCATCTGCTCGAACTCGATGACACCGCGTTTGAAGCTGATGCTCCAGCCGAACGGGCTGTGGGACCGTTTCCGCCCCTACGTCTTCGCCTCGCGCGAGGTCGGCGAGAAGCGCATCAAGCCCGCGCCCGACGTCTTCCTGCACGCCTGCCGCGAATTCGAGATCAACCCGCGCGAGGCGATCGTACTGGAAGACTCGGTCCACGGCGTCGCCGGGGCCGTCGCTGCGGGCTGCCGCGCCATCGGCTTCACGGGCGCCAGCCATACCCATCCTGGCCACGCGGAAGCCTTGAGCGAAGCCGGGGCCGAGACGGTGATCTCGCGCCTCTCGGATTTTCCGGCCGTCGTCGAGGCGCTTTCCTCCTGGGACGAAGCCTGAAGACGCTCAGTTCCGCTCGTCGAAGCCGACATAGATCGTCACGTTCGGGCCGGCCGGCTCGGTGAGGCGAAGGGCACTGTCGAGAAAGGTGAAGGTCGACGCTCCGGGCGTAACGCTCTGGCGGCCGAGCTGCGAATACTGGACCGAGGCGCCATCGACGACTGCGACGCGGATCGGCAGTTCGGCCGGGCTCGTTCCGATGAACGAGACGTCCCCCGCCACGCGAACCTGCACGGCGAGCCGTCCGTCGATCACGCTGCAGGAGCGCGTGGTCTGGATGATCGTGGCGCTGTGGTTCTGCGTGCGCAGGCTGCGTGTGCCGTCGCGTACGGCGATGTCCGGGCACCGGGCGGGCATATCCGCCTGCGGCACCGAGGCCGCCGGTCCATTGCCGGCGCCTGACGAACAGCCTGCGAGAGCGAGGGCGGCGAGGATGAGAAGCGATGCCGGGTGCGCCGGCATGGAAGGAAGCATCGTGCGGTTCTTCCCTTATCGTACGGCGCCGTTCTATATCATCGCGATGGATCCCGCGCGACTGCTGGAGGCGCGCATCCAACCCGCGCGGCGCCAAGCCCGCGACGACATGGATCGACGGCCGCTCGCGCGGCCCGGGAATTGACCGCCGCATGCGCGGCCAGGGAGTTGCCGTGAAATATGTGAGTTCGCGGGGCGAAGCGCCCGTTCTGGGCTTCTCAGATGTCCTGCTCGCCGGCCTTGCCGAAGATGGCGGGCTCTATGTTCCGCAGAGCTGGCCCGAGCTTTCGCCGCAGACCATCGCCGGCTTTGCCGGCCGGGCCTACGCCGAAGTCGCGCTGGAGGTGTTGACGCCCTATGTCGGCGGCGAGATCGAGGCCGGCGCCCTCAGGCGCATGGTCGACGAGGCCTATGCGACGTTCCGCCATCCGGCCGTTGCCCCGCTCGTCCAGACCGGGCCGAACGCCTTCGTGCTCGAGCTTTTCCATGGCCCGACGCTCGCCTTCAAGGACGTGGCGATGCAACTCCTCGCCCGACTGATGGATCATGTCCTTGCCGAGCGCAGCCAGCGCGCGACGATCGTCGGCGCGACGTCCGGCGATACGGGCGGCGCGGCGATCTCGGCCTTTGCCGGCAGCGACCGGGCCGACGTCTTCATACTGTTCCCGCGCGGGCGCGTCTCGCCGGTGCAGCAGCGCCAGATGACGACCTCCGCCGCGCCGAACGTCCACCCGATTGCCGTCGAGGGCACGTTCGACGACTGCCAGGCGATGGTGAAGGCCATGTTCAATGATCGCCGGTTCAGGGCCGAGACCGCGCTTTCGGGCGTCAACTCGATCAACTGGGCGCGCATCATGGCGCAGATCGTCTATTACTTTACGGCCGCGAGCGCGCTCGGCGCCCCTGGCCGCAAGGTCTCCTTCACAGTGCCGACCGGCAATTTCGGCGACATATTCGCCGGCTACGCGGCCAAGCGGATGGGCCTTCCCGTGGAGCGGCTCGTCGTCGCCACCAACGAGAACGACATCCTCGCGCGTGCGCTCGCCAGCGGGCGTTACGAGATGGAGGGCGTGCGCGCCACGACCTCGCCCTCGATGGACATCGAGATTTCTTCGAATTTCGAGCGACTGCTCTTCGAGGCCGGCGGGCGTGACGGCGCCTCCATCCGCCGCCTGATGGACGGGCTCTCGCAGTCGCGCGGCTTCACTCTTCCCGCAGAGACGCTGGACACGATCCGCACCGAGTTCGACGCGGGCCGCACGAGCGAAGAGGAGACGCGCGAGACCATCGCCGAGACCTTTGGGAACTCGGCCTATCTCCTCGACCCGCACACGGCGGTCGGCGTGAGGGTCGCTTCGCGCCATCAGGGTGCCGTTCCGATGATCACGCTGGGCACCGCCCATCCGGCGAAGTTCCCGGCTGCCGTGAAGGCCGCCATCGGCACCGAGCCCCCGTTGCCGCCGACCCACGCCGACTTGATGAGCCGCCCGGAAGTGTTCGAGACGATCGCCAACGACCTTTCCGCCGTCCAGGCCTTCGTGCGTGAGAAAAGCCGCGCCGTGCGCCTCGGAGCCGCGGCATGAGCGTCGAGATCACGAAGCTGTCCAACGGATTGACCATCGCCACGCAGACCATGCCATCGCTCGAGAGTGCCGCGCTCGGCGTCTGGGTGAAGGCGGGCGCGCGCGACGAGGGGCCGCACGAGCACGGCATCGCCCATCTCCTCGAGCACATGGCCTTCAAGGGCACGACGCGCCGCTCGGCGCGCGGCATCGCCGAGGAGATCGAAGACGTCGGCGGCGAGCTGAACGCCTCGACGAGTGTCGAGACGACCGCCTATTACGCGCGTGTGATGCGCGAGGACGTGCCGCTGGCGCTCGACATCCTGTCGGACATCCTGCTCGATTCGCGCTTCGACGAGGACGAGCTGGCGCGCGAGAAGCACGTTATCCTTCAGGAGATCGGTGCGGCCGAGGATACGCCGGACGACATCGTCTTCGACCATTTCCAGGAGCGCGCCTTCCGCGACCAGATCCTCGGCCGGCCGATCCTGGGCACGCGCAAGACGGTGCGCTCGTTCACGCCGAAGGGGCTGCGCTCCTATCTCGGCAGCCATTACACCCCGGAGAAGATGGTCGTCTCGGCGACGGGCGCCGTGTCCCATCAGGACATCGTGGATCGCGTCTCGGCGAGCTTCGGGGCTGTAGCCCCCGGTCGAGCCGCGCCGGTGGAGGAACGGGAACCGGCGGTCTACACCGGCGGCGAGTTCCGCGAAGAACGCGATCTGGCCGATGCGCAGCTCGTCCTCGGCTTCGAGGGACGGCCCTACTACAAGCGCGACTTCTATGCGTCGCAGGTGCTCTCGATCATTCTGGGCGGCGGCATGTCCTCGCGGCTGTTCCAGGAAATCCGCGAGACGCGCGGGCTCTGCTACGCGATCTCCGCCTTTCACTGGAGCTTTGCCGATTCGGGCATCTTCGGCATCCACGCCGCGACCGGCGAGGAAGAGCTTGCCGAACTCGCGCCGGTGATCGTCGACGAGCTGATGCGCGCAGCTGAAGGCATCTCCGAGAAGGAGGTCGTTCGGGCTCGCGCGCAGATGCGCTCCAGCCTCCTGATGAGCCAGGAAAGCCCGGCTGCGCGCGCCGGCCAGATTGCCCGCCAGCTGATGTTCAAAGGCGAGCTCATCGACAATGTGGAGCTGATGGACCGCCTGTCGGCGATCACCGCGCAGCGCCTCGCCGGACTCGCGGAGACGACCTTCGTCGGCGCCAAGCCGACGCTCGCCGCCATCGGTCCGTTGAAGCGCCTGGCATCGCTGGGAGAACTGGAAGAGCGTCTTGCCGGTGGACGGGCGCCTCAGGTGCGGCAGGCACGGCCCGCAGCGGCGCGCTGACGGTCCGCGAAGCCGATGGGCATCCTCCAGCGGTTCCTGTCGCCTCCCGGCCCCGTGCTGGAGGGCGAGCGCGTCATGCTTCGCCTGCCCCGGCGCGGCGACTATGAGGAATGGCGGGCGCTGCGCGACGAAAGCCGCGCCTTCCTCACGCCCTGGGAGCCGGCCTGGACGGCGGACGAGCTGTCCCCCGCCGCCTGGCGCGAGCGCCTTGCCCGCTATCGGCAGGACGCGCGGAACGGGAGCGCCCTCGCCTTCATGATCACCGATCGCGCCAGCGGGGCCCTATGCGGCGGCATTACGCTCGGCCAGATCCGGCGCGGCGTTTCCCAGGCCGGCGTCCTTGGATACTGGATGGGCGAGCGCTATGCCGGTTCCGGCCGAATGTCGCAATCACTGGGCCTCGTCTGCGCGCACGGCTTCGGTCCCGAGGGGCTGCACCGCATCGAAGCGACGTGCCTGCCGCGCAACGAACGCTCCATCGCGCTTCTGCGAAAAGCAGGTTTCGCAAGGGAAGGTCATCTGCGAAAATACCTGCGGATCGCCGGAAACTGGGAGGACCACCACCTCTATGCGCTGCTCGCCGAAGATTGGTCCGCTTCGGGTGATAGACGCACTCAAGCGCCAATGGCGCACATGCCTCCCGCCGATTGGTCCTGATCCCGCCTTCATGTTCGACCTACTCCGCATCCCTCGTCCGATCCTCGCCCTCGTCGCGGCGATCCTTGGCCTCGTCTTCCTGTCGATACCCGCGCTCGCGCTCGAGCCCGTCGGGATCTCTCGCGATGACGTGGCGATCGATCTCCTGCCGGCGGTGGAGATGCACCCCGGATCCGGATCGAGCTTTCAGGTCTCCACGGTGCCGGGCGCCGACGGCATCGTGCGGCGCATCGAGGTGGAATCGGGGAGCGGCGGCGCGGCCCGTGGCTGGGCCGTCTTCGCCCTCGCCAACAACACCGACGTCCAGATCGACCGGCTGGTCGTCGCGCCTCATTTCAAGCTGGCGGGCTCCGGTGTTCTCTCACCGGACTTGGGCTCGCAGCGGATAGCGGCCATCACGCCCTCGGAAGGCTTTGCCCCGGAGCGGCAGGATCCCTCTGAAGCCGATCTCTTCCTGGTCACGCTGGACCCCGCTTCGGTCGTTACCTTCGTGGCTGAACTGTCGTCCGACCGCTTGCCCGAACTTCGCCTGTGGGAACCGAACGCCTACAAGGACACCGTCAACGCCTACACGCTCTATCGTGGCATCGTACTCGGCATCGCCGGCCTTCTGGCGGTCTTCCTGACTATCCTCTTCGTGGTGAAGGGCTCGGCGATGTTTCCAGCCACGGCCGCCCTCGCCTGGGCGGTGCTCGCCTATATCTGCATCGACTTCGACTTCTGGCAGCGGCTGGTGCCCACCCAGCCCGGACAGGAATCGATCTGGAGGGCGGCGACGGAGGTCGCCCTCGCCT
Organism: Aureimonas mangrovi; assembly: GCF_014058705.1. Taxonomy (NCBI): domain Bacteria; kingdom Pseudomonadati; phylum Pseudomonadota; class Alphaproteobacteria; order Hyphomicrobiales; family Aurantimonadaceae; genus Aureimonas; species Aureimonas mangrovi. Next base: position 1,582,700 of record NZ_CP059692.1, on the reverse strand, counting down.
TCACGCTGATCGTCTTCCTCTATGCCTATCTGAACCTCAACCGCTGGCACAGCGCACTCTCGGCCTTCACCATCGTCTGGCTCGCCGGGCTCCTCGGCCTCGGCTTCATGGCGATCGTCGACCCGCCGCTCGCATCCGGCCTCGCCCGCCTGTCACTGGCCGCAACGGGCGGCGTCGGCCTCGTGCTGATCTTGGTGATGGCGTTCCAGCGCTTCGACCGCGCGGTGATGCTGATCCCGACCTGGCTCCTCATCATCGCCTGGCTCATCGGCGGCTGGATGACCGTGACGGGGCGCATCGACAACGACATCATCCAGCCCGCGCTGGGCGGCGGGCTCGTCCTCATCGTGCTCCTCATCGGCTTCACGGTGATGCAGCACGCCTTCGCCGGCGGCACCTTCGCGAGCGGCCTCATCTCCGACATGGAGCGCCGGGCGCTCGCACTCGCCGGCACGGGCGACGCGATTTGGGACTGGGACGTCGCGCGCGACCGCATCTTCGCCTCGACCGACGGAGACGGCATGGCCGGCATGCCGGTCCGCGACATGAACGGCCCGGCACGCGACTGGCTGCCGATCATCCACCCGGACGACCGCGACCGCTTCAAGCTGACGCTCGACACGATCGTCGAGCACAGGCGCGGGCGTATCGCGCAGGACTTCCGCCTCCGCGCGGGCGACGGCCACTACCACTGGATGAACCTGCGCGCCCGCCCCGTGCTCGGCTCGGACGGAGAAGTCGTGCGCTGCGTCGGCACGCTGAAGGACGTGACCGAGCGCAAGAAAGCCGAGGAGCGCCTTCTCCACGACGCTTTGCACGACCAGCTGACGGGACTGCCGAACCGCGAACTTTTCCTCGACCGGCTCGACTCGCTGGCCGCGATCGCCGCGACGCGGCCCGATCTGCGCCCGACGATCTTCATGATCGACATCGACCGGTTCAAGCAGGTGAACGACGAGTTCGGCATCGCAACCGGCGACACGATCCTCCTGACCGTCGGCCGCCGGCTGAAGCGCCTTCTCAAGCCGCAGGATTCGCTTGCCCGCCTCTCGAGCGACCAGTTCGGCCTGATCCTGATGTCACAGACCGATGTCGAGGGTGTCGCCCGCTTCGCTGAGGCATTGCGTAACGTCATCCGCGCACCGATCGGCTTCACCAACCGCGAGATCATCCTCACCGCCTCCGTCGGCCTGACGGGCTGGAGCGAAAGCGCGGGCAGCGACGAGGTGCTGAAGGAGGCCGAACTCGCGGTCTACCAGGCAAAGCGCATGGGCGGCGACCGTGTGGAGGCCTTCCGCCCTGCTTTCAAGACGGTCGGCTCGGGCCGGTTGGAACTGGAATCGGACTTGCGCCGCGCCTTCGCGCGCCACGAACTCTCGCTCGCCTTCCAACCGATCATCCGCCTGTCGGACGGCCAGGTCGCGGGCTTCGAGGCGTTGCTCCGCTGGGATCACCCCAAGCGCGGCTTCGTCTCGCCGGCCGAATTCATTCCGATCGCAGAGAAGAGCGGGCTGATCGTCCAGCTCGGGCAGTTCGCCCTCGACGAGGCCGCGCGTCGGCTTTCGGACTGGCAGAAGCTCAGCGGGCGCGCGGGTCTCACCGTCTCCGTCAACATCTCGTCGCGCCAGCTCATCCGGCAGGACCTTCTGAACGATGTGCGCGCGGTGGTGAAACGCTACGGCATCCGCGAGGAATCGCTGAAGCTCGAGCTGACAGAATCGATGGTGATGGACAATCCGGAGCGCTCCAGCCAGCTGCTGGCCCAGCTTCGCGAGATGGGCGTCGGCCTGTCGCTGGACGATTTCGGCACGGGCTACTCGTCACTCGCCTATCTGATGCAGTTTCCCTTCGACACGCTGAAGATCGACCAGTCCTTCCTGCGCGGCGATACCGGCCCGCAGCGCTCGATCATCGTCCAGTCGATCGTGACGATGGCGCACGAACTCGGCCTTGCTGTCGTCGCCGAGGGTGTCGAGACGGAGAAGGATGCCGCGCGCCTCAAGGCGCTGAAATGCGAGTATGTCCAGAGCTTCATGTTCGCGCCGCCGCTCGCGGCCGAGGAGGCGCGTCGTCTTCTTCAGGACAGGCAGAACGCGCCCGGCACGCTCACCCGCGCCGGCTGACGACGATCTCAGGCGTGTCCGGCTTCGCTCGCAAGGAAGGCCGGATCGACACCGAGGATCGCGAGAGCGCGGGCATATTTGGCGTCGAGTTCGCGGTCGAAGACGATGTCGAAATTGGCAGGGCATGTGAGCCAGCCATTCGCCGCGATTTCGGTCTCGAGCTGGCCGGCGCTCCAGCCGGCATAGCCGAGCACCATGATGGCCGAGTCGGGGCCGATGCCCCTCGAGATTGACTTCAGAATATCAAGGGTCGGGGTGAGCGCGATGCGCCCATCCACCTGAACGGTCGATTCCGAGTCATAGTCGTCGGAGTGCAGGACGAACCCGCGACCTCGCTCCACCGGCCCGCCCTGACAGACCGAAATCTCCATCCCCTTCTCCGGCAGACGGATCTCCTCGGAGCTGGAGACGATGTCGAGCTGGCGCAGGAGATCGGGAAAGGTCAGGTCCTGCGCCTTGTTGATGATGAAACCCATGGCGCCCGACGCGGAATGGGCACAGATGTAGACGACGCTGCGCGAGAAGCGCTCGTCTTCCATGCCGGGCATGGCAATGAGAAAGTGCCCCTCGAGAGAAGCGGTGCCATCGGTGCGGTTCTTGAGCGTGTCGACGTCCATGCCCACAAAGATAGACGAGGTCTCTTGGCTTTTCATCCTCTACACCTCGGCGAGAGCTCTTTGCGAGCATTGCGGCGCAATCACGCCTGCGTGCTCGGCCGCACGCTCCTTGCGGCGGTGACTCTGCTCGCGGGCATTCCGCCCGCCTCCGCTCAGTTTCAGGACATTTATCGCACCGAAGGCGCGACCATTCGCCTCCTTTCGGAGCCCCCTAACGAGAATGGCGCGATCCGCGCGGCGCTTGCGATCGACCTCGAGCCCGGCTGGAAGACCTATTGGCGCGATCCGGGCGAAAGCGGTCTTGCCCCCGTTCTCGATATTTCGGCCAGCCAGGGCGTCAGCGGGCTCACAGTCGATTTTCCTGCGCCGTCGCGCTTCCGCGAGGGCGACAACGTCTCCAACGGCTACGACCAACCCGTCGTCATTGCGCTCAGCGCACACGCCGATGCGACCGTCCCTCGCCTTGTCCTGCGCGCGACCCTCGGCCTCTGCCGCGAGATCTGCGTGCCGGTTTCAGTCGACCTGTCGCGCGATCTCGGTCTCATGCCCGACCTTGCCGATGCGAACGCCATCGACAGGGCGTTTCTATCGCGCCCGGCCCATGCGGACGCGCCCCTCGACGCGCATTTCGACGAGGACGGATCCCATCTGGTGATCGATGGCGCGCAAGGCTCCGATTTCTTCGTCGCCGGCCCCGCCGGCTGGGGCTTCGGGCCGGCCCGAATAGAGGACGGGGCGTGGCGTGTGCCCGTCCTTGCAAGCCCCTTGACCGGTGACGACGACGCCTTCGAGGCCGTCAGCACGCGCGATGACGCGGCAACGGCCACCCGCTTCGATTTGCGCCTTCGCCCGTGATATGGAGAAACGGCAAACTGAAACCCGCCGCCCGCGGCGAACAGCGAAGATCGGACAAATGAGCATCAAACCCGGCGACCGCCTGCCCTCCGCCACCTTCCGCACCCCCGGCGAGGATGGCCCCGTCAACCTCACGAGCGACGAGATCTTTTCGGGCAAACGCGTTGTCCTCGTCGCCGTGCCTGGCGCTTTCACGCCGACCTGCTCGATGAACCATCTTCCCGGCTTCATCGACCTCAACGATGAGATTCGAGCAAAGGGCGTCGACACGATCGCGGTCGTCTCGGTGAACGACGTCTTTGTGATGGATGCTTGGAAGAAGGCGACCGGCGCGGACGATCGTATTCTGTTCCTCGCCGACGGCAATGCCGAGTTCACGCGGGCGATCGGCCTCGACGCGGACCTTTCGGTCGCCGGTTTCGGCCCGCGCTCGCGGCGCTATTCCATGCTCGTGGAAGACGGCGTCGTGAAGCTGCTCAACATCGAGGAAGCACCGGGCCAGGCCGACAAGTCCTCCGCGCAGACGATCCTCGGCCAGCTCTGACGCGAAAGTTTCCCGCGCTCAGGCGGCCGGCATCGGCTTTCGGTTGGCCTTGAAGGGCGCCATGCCCTCGCGCGCCAGTTCGTCGGCGCGCTCGTTCATGTCGTGCCCGGCGTGGCCCTTCACCCAGTGGAAGGTCACCTCGTGGCGACCGCGCTCCTCGTCGAGGCGCTGCCAGAGCTCGGAGTTCTTCACCGGCTTGCGGTCGGCCGTGCGCCAGCCGTTACGCTTCCAGCCGTGGATCCATTTGGTTATGCCGTTGCGCACATATTGCGAATCGGTGTGCAGATCGACGGCGCAGGGGCGCTTGAGTGCCGACAGGGACTCGATCGCCGCCAGAAGCTCCATCCGGTTGTTGGTCGTCATCGCCTCGCCGCCGGACATCTCGCGTCGCGTCTCGCCGTGAACGAGGATCGCGCCCCAGCCGCCCGGCCCGGGATTGCCGGAACAGGCGCCGTCCGTGAAGATCTCCACCCGCGTCTTGTCGTTCATCGCAGCGCCTCGGTGACGAGTCCGAACTCGCGGACATCGCGGACCTGCCGCATGAAGCGCGACTTGCGCAGATATTCGCGCGGGTCCTTCTTGGTGACGAAGGACGTATCGGGAATGTGGATCCAGTCGTAGAGGCGCGTCAGGAAGAAGCGCATCGCCGCGCCTCGCGCCAGCATCGGCAGGGCGTCGAGTTCGTCGCCGCCGAGCGGCCGTACCGCGCGATAGCCCTCGATCATCGCGCGCGCCTTGGTCACGTTGAACGCCCCGTCCGCCTCGAAGCACCAGGCACAGAGGCAGATGGCGAGATCGTAGGCGAGGATGTCGTTGCAGGCGAAGTAGAAGTCGATCAGCCCCGAGAGCTCGCCGCCGAGGAAAAAGACGTTGTCGGGGAAGAGGTCTGCGTGGATCACGCCGGCAGGCAGGGCGCGCGGCCAGCCGGCCTCGAGCGCGGCCAGTTCCGCCTCGACCTCATCGGCCAATCCCGGCTCGATCTCGTCGGTGCGCGGACCACAGCCGGCGAAGAGCGGGCGCCATGCGCCAAGTGACAGAGCGTTCTCGCGCCGCATCGCAAAGTCCTGCCCTGCCAGATGCATCGCGGCCATCGCACCACCGACGCCGCGGCAGTGTTCGGCCGTCGGCCTGCGCGTCCACATGCCTTCGAGGAAGGTGAAGAGCGCAGCGGGGCGGCCCGCGAGTTCGCCCAGCGTCTCGCCCTCTCGCGGCTCGACCGGCAGCGGACAGGAGAGGCCCGCCGCCGCCAGATGCCGCATCAGGCCGACGAAGAACGGCAGGTCTCCGCGATCGACGCGCTTCTCGTAGAGCGTCAGGATGAAGGTGCCCCCCTCCGCCCGCAGGAGGAAGTTGGAGTTCTCCACCCCCTCCGCGATCCCTTTGTAGGAAAGAAGGCGCCCGAGATCGTAGCGCGACAGAAACGCTGCGACCTCCGGCTCGCTCACATCGGTATAGACTGCCATCAGGCTGCGTTGCCGTTCACGAAGGCCATGTCGGCCGGCAGGAGCGGCGTGTCGCGCAGCGAACGCATGACGGGGAAGTTCTCGTTCTCGATCGCCGTCTGCACGATCTCGATCCGCACCTCGAAGCGCTCACGCAGGGCCGCCAATATCTCGTCCGTGAGGATCTCGGGGGCCGAGGCACCGGCCGACATGCCGAGCGTTCGGGTTTCTTCCAGAAGCTCCCAAGGCAGTTCCTGCGCACCCTGTACGAGCCGCCCCACCCGAGAACCTGCGCGCTCGGCGACCTCGACGAGCCGCTTGGAGTTGGACGAGTTGGGCGCGCCGACGATGAGGAAGAGATCGGTTCCGGGCGCTGAGGCCTTCACTGCGTCCTGCCGATTGGTCGTCGCATAGCAGATCGATTCGGATGACGGCGCATTGAGGAGCGGGAACTTCGCCTCCAGCGCGGCCAGGATACCGGCGGTGTCGTCGACCGAGAGCGTCGTCTGCGTCACGAAGCCGAGCCCGGCGGGGTCGACCGGATCGAAAGCGGCGACGTCTTCTTCCGTCTCGATCAGCGTGACCGTGCCTTCGGGCAGTTGGCCCATCGTGCCAATGACCTCGGGATGGCCCGCATGGCCAATGAGGAGCACGTGACGGCCGAGCCGCATGTGACGCATCGCCTGCTTGTGGACCTTCGAGACCAGCGGACAGGTCGCGTCGAGATACAGCATCTCGCGCCGATCTGCCTCGGCCGGCACGGATTTCGGCACGCCATGCGCCGAGAAGACGACGGGCCGCCCGTCATCGGGAATATCGGTCAACTCGCGCACGAACACTGCGCCCATGTCGCGCAGTCCCTCGACGACGTATTTGTTGTGCACGATCTCATGGCGCACATAGACCGGCGCGCCGTATTTCTTCAGCGCAAGCACGACGATCTGGATCGCCCGGTCGACGCCTGCGCAGAAGCCGCGCGGCTCGCACAGACGCACGGTGAGGTTCGGCTTGACGAGGACGCTGTCCAAGATCGGCTCCTGTGGCATGGCGCCCGCAATCAACGGACGGGGCCGCCGCGTGTCAAGGCGCGGCGTCGCCGCCATTGCGTCACGACGAGGATCACCAGCATCCCGGCCATGAGGAAGGCGAGCGAGAACCAGGTGATCGCGTATTGCAGATGGTTGTTGGGGATGTCGATCACGGTGACGCCCCCGATCGGATAGCCGCCTTCGGCAGCCCCCGGCCCGGCATCGACGATCAGCGGCAGGACACGCGCTCCGGACTCCAGATCAAGGCCTTGCGCCATTTCGTCGATGTTCTTCCAGAAGAAGACGCCCTGCGCGGGATCGTTGTCCGGCACCATGCCGCCCGGCTTCTCGTCCTGCGCGTTGCGCGCGAGACCGGTGATCTCCACCTCGCGCTCGGCCTGGCCGAGGGGACGAGTCGCGGGATCCTTCAGGGCATAGGGAACGAAGCCTCGGTTGACGAAGACAACATCGCCGGCGCCCGTGAGCGCCAGCGGAGTATAGACGTGCCAGCCGGCCTCCCCGTCATGTGTCGAAAGAAAGTAGCGCTCGCCATCGTGGAGGAAGCGGCCCCGCACCGTGACGGGAATGTACTCGATGTCCTCGCCGGCTTCGGCAAGGCGCGCGATCTCCGCGACGGGACGTGGCTCGGCATGGATGCGCGCATCGATCGTGCGCACGATCCCCTCCTTCCACGTCAGGCGCTCCACCTGCCAGGCACCGAGATTGAGAAGAATTGCTATTCCCGCAAGGCAGAGCACCACCGCGCTCCAGTAGCGCGCCCGCGACATCGGCGCCGCGTTCTCGATCGACTCGCCAGCCGTCACGACGTCAGACCTCGTCACGATCAACCAACCGACCTTCGGCCGCCCTGTTGCGGTACTGCAGCCCGACCATCAGCCCCTTGCACAGCCGAAGGAGCGGCAGCGTGAGAATGGCTGCGAGAAGTGGCCACAGGACGATGTGAACCCAGACTGACGGCGAATGTGCGACCTCGACATAGAGAGCCAGCCCGACGATCACAAAGCCGACGATCGACATGACGAAGAAGGCGGGACCGTCCGCCGAATCGAACGGGCCGAAATCGAGCCCGCAATCTTCGCACGCCGGCTCGAGGCTGAGGACACCAGCAAACAGCCGGCCCTGCCCGCATCGCGGGCAACGGCCTTTCAGCCCAGCCATGGCGGCTTCGGCTTCGGCGCGGTGCGATGGATCATCGGTCATGAAGCTACTCGGCAAACGAAAGGGGCGACCGGAACACCGGCCGCCCCGCAAAGGCTCATATGGTGCCGGGCCCTGCGCCCGTCAGCCCCCGTAGATCGGAGCGCCCCAGCTTCCCCACACGTAGATGGCGAAGAAGAGGAACAGCCACACGACGTCGACGAAGTGCCAGTACCAGGCTGCCGCCTCGAAGCCGAAGTGCTTCTGCGGCGTGAACTGGCCGGCGCTCGCACGCAGGAGGCAGACAAACAGGAAGATGATGCCGACGATGACGTGAAAGCCGTGGAAACCGGTCGCCATGTAGAACGTCGAACCGTAGATCGAGCCCGCGAACTCGAACGGCGCGTGAGCATACTCGACATACTGGACGAAAGAGAAGATCACGCCGAGGACGACAGTGAGCGCGAGGCCCGTGACCATCGACTTGCGGTCGTTCTCCAGAAGCGCGTGGTGAGCCCACGTCACGGTCGTGCCGGAGAGCAGCAGCGTCACGGTGTTGAAGAGCGGCAGATGGAGCGGGTCGAGAACCTCGATGCCGGCGGGCGGCCATTGGCCACCGAGCGCCTGCGTGCGGGCCACCTGATGTGCCTCGCCCGGAAAGAGGCTTGCGTCGAAGAAGGCCCAGAACCACGCGACGAAGAACATCACCTCCGAGGCAATGAACATGATCATGCCGTAGCGCAGGTGTAGCGAGACAACGGGTGTGTGCGCGCCCGCCTGGCTCTCTCGGATCGTGTCCGACCACCATGCGAACATCGTGTAAAGAACGATGGCGAGGCCGATGAAGAAGATCCACGGCGTCGCCCAGTTAACGCCGATGAAGTTGAACGGCGCATCGTTCAGCCAGCGGAACAGCGCAACCGAGCCGACCATCAGGATGAAGGCGCCAAGCGAGGCGAGCGCGGGCCACGGGCTCGGCTCGACGAGATGATAGTCGTGATGTTTCGCGTGCGTGTCAGCCATGCCCTGCCCCGTTCCTCCGGTCCCATCGCTCATAGCGCGTTGCCGGATCGATTCCAATCTGTGGCGGGCGCCCGCGCGCCCCGTGCGCCCGAAGGCGCATCCTCCTCAAACGCCGGTCAGAGGCTGTCCGCCTCACCGTCTTGCGGAGCGCCCTTCGCGCTCGCCACCGGAGCGGAGCCGCCGGAGACGGGGAAGAACGTATAGGAGAGCGTGATGGTCGGCGCGTTCTTCAGCTCTTCCTTCTCCAGCATCGCCGGGTCGACGAAGAAGACGATCGGCATGTCGACCTCCTCGCCAGGCTGCAACGTCTGCTCGTCGAAGCAAAAGCAGTAGAGCTTGTTGAAGTACGCGCCGGCCGAAAGCGGCGTGACGTTGAACGTCGCCATCGCCTTCACCGGGTGGTTCGCATCGTTGCGTACGCGATAAGCCGTCTGGCGTGTCTCGCCAAGCTTCACACGCACCTGCCGCTCGGTCGGCCTGAAGGTCCAGGGAACGCCCGGCGAGGCGTTCGAATCGAACCGGACATTGATTTCGCGGTCGCTCACCGTCGCGGCGTTGGCCTCGGCGCGCTGGGTCGTCCCGCCGTAGCCCGTCACCTGGCAGAACAGCTCGTACAGCGGCACGGACGCATACGCTGCGCCCAGCATGCCAAGCGAGAAAGCGAAGCAGCCGACGGCGATCCGCCTTGCGCGCTTCGGATCGAATGGCTTCGCAGCCTCGGCGGGACGCTCGCGATCGGTCATGACGCTCCCATCCTGAAGATCGTGACGACGTAGAAGATAACGATCAGCGCGGCGAGGACCAGCGCGATGGCGACCGAACGTCGGCGCTGCGCTTTGCGCTCGGCCTCGGTAAGGCGGATGGGCTCGTCGTTTTCCATCAGGCCGCCCCGAACGCGAGCTTGCCGACGACACCCTCGCCTAGAAGCAGAACGAACAGCGCGAAGAGGTAGAGGATGGAGAAGGCAAAAAGCTTCTTGGCGGGCACCATAGCGGCGTCCTCGTCGCTCATGCGCAGGACCCGAAAGCCATGCCACAGGAACACGGCACCCAGAAGCGCGGACGCAATGCCGTACACCGGGCTGGCATAGCCGAGGACGAAGGGAAGGACACCGACCGGTGCGAGGACCAGGCTATAGGCGAAGATGTGCCGGCGCGTGGAAGCCGTGCCCGCCACGTTCGGCAGCATCGGGATGCCCGCGGCGCCGTAGTCCTTCATCTTGAAGAGCGACAGCGCCCAGAAGTGGGGCGGCGTCCACAGGAAGATGATAAGGAACAGGACGAAGGACTCGAAGCTGACACCGCCCGTCACCGCGGCCCAGCCGATCATCGGCGGAAAGGAGCCGGCCGCACCGCCGATGACGATGTTCTGCGCCGTCGAGCGCTTGAGACCCATCGTGTAGATCACGGCGTAGAAGAAGATGGTGAAGGCAAGGAAGGCGCCCGCGAACCAGTTCGAGGCTAGGCCGAGCAGGATCACCGAGAGGACGGAGAGCGAGAGGCCGAAAGCGAGCGCGCCGCCCGGAGTGATCTTGCCCAAAGGGACGGGCCGCTTGGCGGTACGCGCCATCAGTACGTCGATGTCGGCATCATACCACATGTTCAGCGCGCCGGAGGCGCCGGCTCCGACAGCGATCGCGAGGATGGAGATGATGGCGAGGAACGGGTTCATCGAGCCCGGAGCGAGCACGAAACCGGTGACAGCCGTCAACACCACGAGCGACATCACGCGCGGCTTGAGGAGGCTTAGATAGTCTCCCGGTTCGGCGAGGCTGATGCCGGCACGCGCCATGGCGGGGCTGGTTGTCACGCTCAAATCCTTCGACCTCATACTCTGCCGATCATGCTCCGAAGGCAATCCGGCACCGGCCCTTCATCCGGGGCCGGGAAACGGAGCGGACCGGCCGGTTGTGCCGGCCGGTCCGCATGACGGTTGTCCGTGCGCCGCCTCAGCGGATGCGCGGCAGTTCCTCCCACTGGTGGAATGGCGGCGGCGAGGAGAGCTTCCACTCCAGCGTCGTCGCACCGACGTCCCAAGGATTGTCGCCGGCGACGCGCTTCTTCGCGAAGGCCTCGAAGACGCCGTAGATGAAGATCAGCACCGCGAAGCCCGATAGGTAGGACCCCATCGAGGACACGTAGTTCCACCCCGCGAAAGCCTCCGGATAATCGACATAGCGGCGGGGCATTCCGGCCGCGCCCAGGAAGTGCTGCGGGAAGAAGACGATGTTGACCGAAATGAAGG